>NZ_CADEPJ010000130.1 GCF_902829245.1 Comamonas jiangduensis
CGCTAAGTGTACCCCGCAAGCCTGCGCCGCCCATGCAGCGCTGGGGGCTCGGCGCAACACCCTGTATACAGCGCAGGCATCCCAGCGTCTATGCAACCAGCGCTTGCTTGCGCTGCGCATAGCCTACAAACCAGTCCAGACTGGCGGGGTTGGGCATGGGGTCTGGGTTGACCACCCTCTGCAAAGGCTGGCCCCGCAACAGCTTTTTGATGGGCAGCTCCTGCTTTTTGCCCGTCAGGGTGCGGGGAATCTCTGCGACCTGCACGATTTCATCGGGCACAAAGCGCGGGGAAAGCGCCTGACGGATGGCCGCTGCCAGCTTGGCCTGCAGCGCAGCATCCAACTGCAGCCCATCGCGCAGCACCACAAACATGGGCATAAAGCTCTCGCGGCCCAGGTATTCCAAATCCACCACCATGCTGTCCAGCACCTCGGGCAACGCTTCCACGGCGCTGTAGATTTCGCTGGTGCCCATGCGCAGGCCATGGCGGTTGATAGTGGCGTCGCTGCGGCCATAGATGGTGCAGCCGCCATGCGGCGATACTTTGAGCCAGTCACCGTGGCGCCACACACCACCCATGGCGGCCGCCCCATCGCCGCCACCGGGCTGGCGCCCATGGCCGGCGGGGTACATGTCAAAGTAGCTGCCCAGATAGCGCTGGTTGCCCGCATCACCCCAGAAATACAGCGGCATGGACGGAATAGGCTGGGTGCACACCAACTCCCCTACGGCGTCGGTCACGGGTTCGCCCGCCTCGTTCCAGGCCTCCACGGCCGCGCCCAGCATGCGGCACTGCATTTCGCCCGGTTGCTGGGGCAGCTCGCGATTGCCGCCAATAAAGGCGCCACAAAAGTCTGTGCCGCCCGACAAATTGTTCCACCAGATATGGGGCGTGCCCATCTGCGCAAATTGCTGCGTGCCCCAGGCTTGCACATCGGGCGACAGGGGCGAGCCGGTGCTGCCCAGCGAAGTGATGCGCGACAAATCCCCGCATTGCGCCAAATCCAGGCCCGCCTTCATGCAGTTGGCATAAAACGCCGCACCCGCGCCAAAGCTGGAGACCTGGTGGCGTGCCGCAAAGCGCCACAGCACACCCCAGTCGGGCTGATCCTTGCTGCCACCGGGGCTGCCGTCGAAGATGACGCAGGTGGTGCCGCCCAGCAGGCCTGCAACCTGCGAGTTCCACATCACCCAGCCGGTGGAGCTGTACCAGTGAAAGCGCTCGCCCCAGCTCTCGGGGTCGTAGCTGCAGCCCACATCGTTGTGCAAAGCTTTCATGGCCAGCGCCACAATCACGATGCCGCCATGCCCGTGCACGATGGGCTTGGGCAAGCCCGTGGTGCCACTGGAATACACAATCCACAGCGGGTGGTCAAACGGCAGCCACTGCGGCGCAAACGCGGCCACCGCCGCATCGTCGCGCGCCACGGCATCGCTCCAGCTGGCGCTGTCCGGCACCTGCTGCGTGGCAAACGGGGTGTGCAGCACCAGCATGTGCTGCACGCTGGGCAGTTGCGCGCGCAGTTCGCTGGCGATCTGCCCCCGGTCCATGGCCTTGCCGGCGTAATACACGCCATCCACGGCAATCAATACTTTAGGTTCGATCTGCTTGAAGCGGTCCAGCACCGCTGCCGTTCCCATGTCGGGCGAGCACACACTCCACACACCATCTACGCCGTGCTGACCAACGGCATGGGCCTGGGCAAGCCGGTGGACCTGAGCGGCGTGGCGAATGCGGCATGGTTTGGCCTGCCCACCTTCCACTCGCCCGTGTTTGACGCCAACGCCATGCTGCTGATCGTGCCCGTGGTCATCATCTTGGTGGCCGAGAACCTGGGCCACATCAAGGCCGTGACCGCCATGACCGGCAAGAACCTGGACCAGTACATGGGCCGGGCCTTCATCGGTGACGGCGTGGCCACCATGGTCTCCGGCGCAGCCGGCGGCACGGGCGTGACCACCTACGCCGAAAACATCGGCGTCATGGCCGCTACCCGCATCTACTCGACCGCCGTGTTCATGGTGGCCGCCATCTTGGCGGTGCTCCTAGGCTTTAGCCCCAAGTTTGGCGCACTGATTCAGGCGATTCCGCTGCCCGTCATGGGTGGCGTGTCCATCGTGGTGTTCGGCCTGATCGCGATTGCGGGGGCCAAGATCTGGGTGGACAACAAGGTGGACTTCTCGGACACCAAGAACCTGATCGTGGCGGCCATCACCCTGATTTTGGGCACTGGCGAATTCACGCTGAAGTTTGGCGACTTCGCCCTGGGCGGCATTGGTTGCGCCACGTTTGGCGCCATCTTGCTGTACGCACTGCTGAGCCGCGCCAAGACGCACTAAGCACACTCGACGCACCGCATGCCGCGCTCTGCGGCGGATGCGCACCACCGACCTGCATGCAGGTCGGTTTTTTTCGCCCAATCATGCTGCACCGCAGCATTTCCAAGAGCAAGCCATTGCGCCATGAAGTAAGCGATCGCTGCCTGGTATCGCACGTAATAACAATAGGTTAGATACACACCAAGCCATACCCGCTATTCTGTGGCAGAGGGTTAACACTGATACCATCACCCCCGGAGATTGGAGCCTGTAGAACTGCAGCACGCAAGACCCTGCGCAGCGCACCGCGTGGTGCCTGCGCTGAAAAAAACCTTGCTACTGCAGTTGCACAGCCCCTACAAAGCCGCCGCCACAGGCGGCTTGTTTTTGCAAAGTTGGAGAAACCTCGATGAGCCTGGCAGAGCGCGTGCGCTACCCACAATTTAATAACCTCCTCATGTCGGCCGAAGCGGCCGCAGCCCTGATTCCACACGGCGTGAACGTGGGCATGAGCGGCTTTACCGGTGCGGGCTACCCCAAGGCGCTGCCCCAGGCGATTGCTGCCCGCGCCAAGGCCGAGCATGCCGCAGGCAAGCCCTACAAGATCAATGTATGGACCGGCGCTTCCACCGCTGCCGAATGCGATGGCGTGATGGCCGAAGCCCCCGCCCTGGGCCAGCGCCTGCCCTTCAACACCGACCCGATCGCGCGCAAGGCCATCAACAGCGGCGAGATCGACTTCATCGACATGCACCTGTCGCACGTGGCCCAGCACGCCTGGTTTGGCTTCCTCGGCCACATGCACATTGCGGTGGTGGAAGTGCTGGGCGTAACCGCCGATGGCCTGCTGATTCCGTCGACCGCCGTGGGCAACAACAAGACCTGGCTGGAAATTGCGGACAAGGTGATCCTGGAAGTGAACACCAAGCCGCCCGCCAAGATGGAAGGCATGCACGACATCTACTACGGCACCGCCATTCCACCGCGCCGCATGCCCATCAGCATGACGCATGCCGATGACCGCATTGGTGAGCAGTACCTGCGTGTCGACCCCGCCAAGGTGATTGCCGTGGTGGAAACCCACAAGGGTGACCGCGACAACGTGTTTGCAGCGCCCGATGCGCAGTCCAACACCATCGCGGCCTCCATCATCGATTTCCTCTCGCACGAGATGAAGATGGGCCGCCTGCCCAAGGAAATGCTGCCCATCCAGTCGGGCGTGGGCAATGTGGCCAACGCCGTGCTGGCCGGTTTGCTGACCGGCCCGTTCGAGAACCTGCTGGGCTTCACCGAAGTGCTGCAAGACGGCATGCTGGACCTGCTGCGCGCAGGCAAGATGACCAAGGCCTCGGCCACGTCCATTTCGCTGTCTGCAGCGGCCTACAAGGACTTTGAGGACAACATCGACTTCTACCGCGAGCGCATCATCTTGCGCCCGCAGGAAATCTCGAACCACCCGGAGCTGGTGCGCCGTCTGGGCATCATCGCCATGAACTCAATGATCGAGGCCGACATCTACGGCAACATCAACTCCACCCACGTGATGGGCACGGGCATGATGAACGGCATCGGCGGCTCGGGCGACTTTGCGCGCAACGGCTACCTGTCGTTCTTCGTCACGCCCTCGGTGGCCAAGGACGGCAAGATCAGCTGCATCGTGCCCATGTGCTCGCACGTGGATCACACCGAGCACGACACGCAGATCATCGTCACCGAACAAGGTCTGGCCGATCTGCGCGGCCTGTCACCCAAGCAGCGCGCCAAAGTCATCATTGAAAAGTGTGCGCACCCGGACTACCGCGACCAGTTGCAGGACTACTTTGACCGCGCCCGCCACCAAGGCGCACAGCACACGCCGCACATCCTGACCGAGGCACTGAGCTGGCACCAGCGCTTCATGGACACCGGCGACATGCGCATCTAAGCCACGCTGTGCCCACAAAAACCAGCTGCAAAGCAGCTGGTTTTTTTATGAATGTGCGCCGCTGAAAAGCGCTTTTCAGCCTAGGCCATGGTGACCGCAATAAAGGCCAGCAGAAACATCATGGCCGCGCCCACCAGGGGCAGGACCACAGGGATCAGGGGCACGACCGCTTCGACCGCATCTTCGGGCGGCTGGGGTGTGGCAGGATCATGGGAATCATTCATGGGCGCAACCTCCTCACTGCAAAGCGTTGAACAAGAACCGGCGCCGGGCCGACGGCCAGTTGCGGTTCATTCTAGGCAGGCAGCCCGGCCCGCGCGCACTGGCTAACCCTGAGGCCGGGGCCCGGGCTGCAAAAGGCTTTACAGCCGCGCGGTCTCCATGCCGCCGGCGCGCAGTGCCTGCAACACGTCTTCAATGTGCTGCACATTGCGCGTTTGCAGCACCAGATCAATATCAACGTTTTGCGCCGCCAGCAAGGTGAAGGCGCGCTGGTGGTGCACCTCTTCGATGTTGGCGCCAGCCTCGGCCACCGTGGCGGTAATTTTGGCCAGCACGCCGGGCACATCGCGTGCGCTCACGCGGATGCGCGCCAGCCGCCCCGAGCGTGCCATCCCGCGCTCAATGATGGCTGCCAGCAGCAGCGGGTCGATATTCCCCCCTGACAGCACCAAGCCCACTTTCTGACCCTGGAACTTCTCGCGGTGGCGAATCAGCGCCGCCAGCCCTGCCGCGCCTGCGCCTTCGACCAGGGTTTTCTCAATCTCCAGCAGCATGAGCACCGCCTGCTCAATATCGCCTTCGTCCACCAGCAGCAACTCGTCCACGCGCTCACGCACTACCGCCTGGGTGATAGTGCCGGCCGTGGCCACCGCAATGCCTTCGGCAATGGTGGATGTGCCCATGGGCAAGTGGCTGCCTTGCACCGCGTTGAGCATGGAGGGAAAGCGCTCCGTCTGCACCCCCACCACCCGTATCTCGGGCTTGAGGGCTTTGGCTGCGGTGGCAACGCCTGCAATCAGGCCGCCTCCGCCAATCGCCACCACCAGCGTATCCAGGTCCGGCTGATCGGCCAGCATCTCCAGCGCTAGCGTGCCCTGGCCGGCGGCCACCGCTTCGTCATCGAAGGGGTGCACAAAGGTCAGCTGGCGCTGTGCTGCCAGCTGGTAGGCATGCTGGCGTGCGGCTTCCAGCGTATCGCCATGCAACACCACTTCTGCGCCAAAGCCGCGCGTGCGCTCCACCTTCACGCCGGGCGTAAAGCGCGGCATCACGATGACGGCATGCACCCCCGTGCGCTGGGCGTGGTAGGCCAGGCCCTGGGCGTGGTTGCCCGCACTCATGGCGATCACACCGCGCGCTTTTTCTTCCGCGCTCAGCAGCTGCAGGCGGTTGCACGCGCCACGCTCTTTGAACGAGGCGGTGAACTGCAGGTTTTCAAATTTCAAAAACACCTGCGCACCGACGATGTGCGAGAGGGTTTTTGACTCCACACAGGGCGTGCGCAAGATGTGGTCGCGCAAGCGAACGGCGGCGGCTTGGATATCGGAATAACTCAGCATGGTCTGCACATTCTGGCGCAATGTGTGCGCTGGTGAAGCCCGTGTGGTTGCAAAATTCTTTTCAAATATTGAAGCGGCCAGCGCATGGATTTCCTTGCTTTCAGCATGAAAGCAATCGCAAATTGGCTTTAGATATGCGCAAGCTGCTACGTTCTTTTCATTGCGGCAATGCGCGCTGCAAAATGGCCTCGACATCACCGCCCTGCACATCCAGAGCCCCCACCACCCAGCCACAGCTGCTGGAGCCCAGCCTGGAG
>NZ_CADEPJ010000131.1 GCF_902829245.1 Comamonas jiangduensis
TTCGCGGCGGGGGTGAGCATGCGCTTCCAGGCCTGCTCCAGCGGGGAGGCCGCGTGCTCAAAGGCCTGTGCCAGGCGCATGCCCAGCGTCATGGCAGCTTCGCTTTCCAGCGCCAGGTCCGCCAGCACATTGCGCATCAACGGTTGCTGCACCAGCACCTTGCCAAAGGCCCGACGCTGGCGCGCATAGGCCAGTGCCTGCACGGTGGCCGTGCGCAAGATGGCGGCACTGCCGAGCACGCAGTTCAGGCGCGTCATGGCCGCCATCTCGATGATGGTGGGAATGCCCCGCCCTTCCTCACCCACCAGCACGCCCCAGGCGTCTTGAAACTCCACCTCGCTGCTAGCATTGCTGCGGTTGCCCAGCTTGTCTTTCAACTGCTGAATGCGAATGCTGTTGCGCGTGCCATCCGGGCGCCAGCGCGGCACCCACAAACAAGCGGGGCCGCTGCCATCGGCCAGCTGCGCCACGACCAGATGCGCATCGCTGGTGGGGGCCGAGAAAAACCATTTGTGACCGCGCAGCAGGTATGCGCCACCGCGCCCACCCGCTGCCACAGGCGTGGCCGTGGTGGTGTTGGCACGCACAATCCGAGCCGCCTTGCTTTTCCGTCATGCCCATCCCGATCCACAGCGATGTTTTCTGGCTGCAAGGCAGGTCGCGGCTGTCATAACTGGGGCTGAACAACCCTGGCTTGAGCTGCGCCCACAACGCAGGCTCTTGGCGCAGCAGCCCAATCGCCGCTGTGGTCATGGTGGCGGGGCACAGCGTGCCTGCTCCACCTGCCCGTGCAGGTAAAAGCCTGCAGCCCAGGCACTGAAGCGGCCCGGCTGCGCATTGTCAAACGGCAGGCTGACCAAGCCCTGCGCGCGGTACATGCCCAGCAAGGCATGCCATGCGGGATGAAACTCCACCGTTCGCGCAAGCGCCCGCGTGCATCAAAGCGCTGCAATTGCGGGCCCGCGGTATTGGCCCAATGTGCCAGCTCCACGCGGCTGAAGACCCGAGATCGTGGGCATACCGGTGCAACTGCGGCACCCAGGCCTGCGCCCCCGCGCGGCAATGCCTCCTGCAAGGCTGGGTCAGCGCCCAGCAAGTTCACGTCCCTCAGCTCATCAAACTGGTTGTGGACTTCGTGCGTTTCCCAAGGGTTCATGGCACACCTCCCAGACGGAACACGCAGTCTAAAGCGTGGGGAGGCGCAGCTACAGGGTCAACGCTAGCCGCTGATGCTCACCACGCGCAGCACCTCAGCGCCATAGGCTTCGAGCTTTTGGCACCAATGCCGCTGATGCCTTGCAAGTCTGCCAAGGTCTGCGGATTGCGCTCGGCAATGCCACCAGAGTGGCATCGTTGAAGATGACATAGGCCGGCAAATCGTGCGCCTTGGCCACCTCGGCGCGCCAGGCTTTGAGGTTGATGAAGCGCACCTGCGCATCAGGCCCCAGGTTGATGGCCGCTGCACTCGTTGGTGTGCTGCGCTTGTTGCTGCGCGTGCGCTGGGCCGCCACCGATTCGCGCAGCAAAACCTTCACCTCGCCGCGCAGCACGGCGCGCGACTGCGGCGTGAGCGTGAGCGTGTCAAACACATGCCACTGTTCTCGCTGGTGACCTTGTGCAAGCCCAGCGCGCCCGTGGCCAGCAACTGGCGCATCACGCCGCGCAGCTGCTGCTCCGAATACTCTTTGCCCACGCCAAAAGCCGAGACTTTGTCGTGCAGATACTGCGTGACTTTGTCCGTGGTTTTGCCGCGCACCACGTCCATGATGTGGCCCGCACCAAAGGTCAGCTGGCTCATCTCGTGCACACGGTAAATGGTGGACAGCAGCTTGCGCGCGGCATCGGTGCCGTCCCAGATGGCGGGGGGGTGCAGGCAGTTGTCGCAGTTGCCACAGGGCTCGGACTGCTCGCCAAAGTACTGCAGCAGGCGCACCCGGCGGCAGTCGGTGGCTTCGGCCAGCGTCAGCAAGGCATCAAGCTTGCCGCGCAGCACATCTTTGAACACCTCTTCGGCATTGCCCTCGTCAATCATGCGGCGCTGGTTCACCACATCGGAGATGCCATAGGCCATCCATGCCTGCGCAGGCAGGCCATCGCGGCCCGCGCGGCCGGTTTCCTGGTAGTAGCCTTCGATGTTGCGCGGCATGTCCACGTGCGCCACAAAGCGCACATCGGGCTTGTCGATGCCCATGCCAAACGCAATCGTGGCCACCACCACAATCCGTCTTCGCGCAAGAAGCGGTTCTGGTGCAGCTGGCGCATATCGCCGGGCAAGCCTGCGTGGTAGGGCAGCGCGTGGATACCGTGGTCCTGCAGCGTTTGCGCCAGCTCTTCCACGCGGCGGCGCGAGAGGCAGTACACCACGCCGGCTTCGCCCTCGTGCTCGTGCTTGATCCAGCGCACCAGCTGGTTGGTGACGTCTTTTTTCTCGACGATGGTGTAGCGGATATTGGGGCGGTCAAAGCTGCTGACAAACTGCTGCGCCTGCTCCAGGTGCAGGCGCTCGACGATATCGGCGCGGGTCAGTGCATCGGCCGTGGCCGTGAGCGCAATGCGCGGCACACCGGCATAGCGCTCATGCAGCACGGAAAGCGCTCGGTATTCGGGGCGAAAGTCATGCCCCCACTGGCTCACGCAATGCGCTTCGTCGATCGCAAACAGGCCCAGCTGGCCGTTGGCGTACAGGTCATCCAGCAACCCCAGAAAACGCGGTGTGACCAGGCGCTCCGGCGCCACATACAGCAGCGTGAGCTGGCCGCTTTGCATCTGCCATTCCACATCCTGCGCCTGCTGCCAGTCCAGCGAAGAATTGAGAAATGCGGCCTTCACGCCCGCTTCATGCAGCGCCCCGACCTGGTCGTGCATCAGCGCAATCAAAGGTGAAACCACAATCGCCACGCCCTGCCCTTGCTGCTGGCGCACGATGGCGGGAATTTGGTAGCACAGGCTTTTGCCACCGCCCGTGGGCATGAGCACCAGCGCGTCACCGCCTGCCACCACATGCTCGACGATGGCTTGCTGCGGGCCGCGAAAGGCTTCGTAGCCAAAGACATCTTGCAAAACGGTGTGGGCGGGGGACAAGGCAAATTCCTCTATCAGACGCGGGGAAACCGCGTATTGTGCGCTGCGCCAGTGCCTGCTGGCTCACACCACGACAAGCCCCCTGCGGACAAGTCTGTTTTACAGGGGTGCGCACAATTTTTGCCATACAACACACAAGTCAACTGGGCACTGAGGGAGTCTGGCAAATCGACATGGTGGGCGATGACGGCAAGCCCACCTGCGTCTCCCGCATCACCATGGCCATCCTGCCGCCCAAGGCTTAAATACGTAGCGCGCCGCCTGCCGCGCTACCACCACGGGCTGCACGCGGAGACAGCAATCGCCGGCTACCAAGGCCAGCGGATAAGCCCGGCACTTGAAAAAAAATAGCTGCCTGCGCTCATCTGGCTTGGTTTTAAGGCTTAAATGCCCTGAAAAACCAGCTTGCAAGCGCGCAGGCAGCTCCTTTTTTTACATATGTCGCAGAGTGTCTGCCTCAGTCAGCGCTTTGCATCTGCGCCAGGCGCTCGCTCTTCCAGTACACATCGTCGCCGCCATCCATGCGGTTGAGCACGCGGGCCAGCACAAACAGCAAATCCGACAAGCGATTCAAATACTGGCGCGGGGCGGGGCGCATCGCCTCCTGCTCTTGCAGCGCCACCACGCTGCGCTCGGCGCGGCGCGCCACGGTGCGGCAGACATGGGCCTGCGACGCAGCGCGCGTGCCCGCAGGCAGGATGAATTCCAGCAAGCGCGGCAGCTGGGCGTTGTAGTGCGCCAAGGCTTCATCCAGCTGCAGCAGCGCATCGTCTTTGAGCAACTCATAGCCGGGCATCGCAATCTCACCGCCCAGGTTGAACAGCTGGTGCTGCACCTGCACCAGCACCTCGCGCACCTCCGCAGGCAAGGGCTCGCACAGCAACAGACCGATGTGGCTGTTCAGCTCGTCCACATCGCCCATGGCATGCGGGCGGCCGCTGTTTTTGGAAACACGGGTGTTGTCGCCCAGGCCCGTGGTGCCGTCGTCCCCGGTGCGTGTGGCAATTTGTGTAAGGCGATTGCCCATCAAAAACTCCTCATTGAATGCCCGCCAGCGGGCCGTAGCGGCCATTGTGCGTTACATGGTGCAGGCGAATGTTGGTGCAGGAAACAGCCCGCAAAAATCATGGACATAGTGGGCCGTGTTCGGTGCAATGGCCGCATGTTGAACTTGCCAAGGAGCACACAGATGCCAAGCAATCACCGCCACCTCCATGCTTTTGACCTGCGCAGCGTGGTGCTGTTTACCAGCCTGACCTTGGGCGGCACCACCGCAGTCTTCGCGCAGGCGGCAGCGCCCTCCACCCCCGACGCCAGCGCGCAGCCCACCCTCACCGCCAAGGCACTGACGCCTTCGGAAGTGTTCATGCGCAGCGATGTGAACCGCGATGGACAGCTCTCCGCGCGGAAGCCAAAACCTGCCCAGTGTGTCGGAACAGTTTGAGCAGTGGGACCGCGATGGCAACGGCCAGATTTCGCTGGAAGAGTTCTTGCTCAACGCCCAACGCCACGAATAAGCGCCTGGCACTTCACCCCGCCCATCCAGGTTGGGTGCCCAAGACGGGGCGTGAAGCCGCAGGCAGCACGTATGAAAGGCATACGTAGCAGGATCTTTTGAACACCTCTCAGCGCGCCCGCTCAACGCACCAAGGTCACACGCCTTGGCAGCCGCATCCCGCTTGACGAATGCCGCAGCGCCCTTTTACGGGCGCTGCGCCGCAACTGCCGGTGGTATTCTTTTTGGGTGTTTTTGGAGTCCATGATGAACGCCCCCACCTCTTCCCTGCACTTGCAGCCCCGTGCTATTTCCCCGGCTTTTTTGCAGGCGCTGCAGTCCCGTTTTGGCAAGCAGTGCTCCACCGCCCAGGCCGTGTGCGAACAGCACGGCCGTGACGAAGGCTCCATCCAGGCCCCGCCGCCCGTGGCCGTGGTCTACGCCGAAAGCACGCAGGACGTGGCCGATGCCGTGCAACTGGCCGACCAGTACACCGTGCCCGTGATCGCCTACGGCGCCGGCTCCTCGCTGGAGGGCCATCTGCTGGCAGTGCAGGGCGGCATCAGCATCGACGTCAGCCGCATGCACCGCGTGCTGCGCGTCAACGCCGAGGACATGACCGTTACCGTGCAGCCCGGCATCCTGCGCAAGCAGCTCAACGACGCCATCAAGGACCAGGGCCTGTTCTTCCCCATCGACCCCGGGGCCGACGCCTCCATCGGCGGCATGACCGCCACGCGCGCCAGCGGCACGAATGCCGTGCGCTACGGCACCATGCGCGAGAACGTGCTGGCACTGGAGGTGGTGACCGCCAGCGGCGAGGTGATCCGCACCGGCAACCGCGCCAAGAAAAGTGCAGCCGGCTACGACCTGACGCGCCTGATGGTGGGCAGCGAAGGCACACTGGGCATCTTCACCGAGATCACGCTGCGCCTGTTCCCGCTGCCCGAAGCGGTGAGCGCCGCCGTGTGCTCCTTCCCCAGCATTGCCGACGCCGTGCACACCGTGATCCAGACCATCCAGATGGGTGTGCCCATCGCCCGCGTGGAGCTGGTGGACGCCGCCACCGTGGCCATGGTCAACAAGCACAGCAACCTCACGCTGCGCGAAGAACCCATGCTGCTGATGGAATTCCACGGCAGCCCCAACGGCGTGAAGGAACAGGCCGAGATGGTGCAAGACATTGCGGCCGAGTTCGACGCCAAGGGCTTTGAATGGGCCGACACGCCCGAAGAGCGCACCCGCCTGTTCACCGCCCGCCACAACGCCTACTTTGCCGGCATCCAAAGCCGCCCGGGCTGCCGCAGCATCACCACCGACACCTGCGTGCCCATCAGCCGCCTGGCCGACTGCCTGCTGGAGTCCATCGACGAAGTCAACGCCAGCGGCATCCCCTACTTCCTGGTGGGCCACGTGGGTGATGGCAACTTCCACTTCGGCTATTTGATCGACCCCGACAACCATGAAGAACGCGAGCGCGCCGAAGCCCTGAACCATGCCCTGGTGCGCCGCGCCATCGCCATGGAAGGCACCTGCACCGGCGAGCACGGCATCGGCATCCACAAGCAGGACTTTCTGCGCGAGGAATGCGGCGACGGCGCCATCGCCATGATGGCCGCCATCAAGCAGGCGCTGGACCCCAAGAACATCCTGAACCCGGGCAAGATCTTCACGCTGTAAGAAACTACACGATCGAAGCGGTTTGCTCCCAAAAAAAGAGCTTGTCACGCGCTCTGCAAGCGCACGACAAGCTCTTTTTGTTTGAATTCGTCACCCCGTGGGGTGACGAATTTTTGCGCTTTTTAGAAGCGGTAGCCCGGCGATTCGCGGTCCAGCTTGCGCAGCAGCGACGGCCAGACAAACGCCCCGCCCATGCCCCCGGTCTGCACCTTGGAGGCGTGGGCCACACCCTGCACGATGGCGGGGTTCACCTGCGTCAGCTCGGTGCCACCGGCCAGTGCATCGACCTGGATCTTGCAGGCCGCCTCAAACGTGTACATCGACAAAAACGCACCGGCAATGCGGCGCCCGCAGGTCAGCAGCCCATGGTTGCGCAGCATCAGAAAATTGGCGCGGCCCATATCGGCCTGCAGGCGCGGCTTCTCGTCGTCGCGAAAGGCCACGCCTTCGTAGTCGTGATAGGCCAGCGAGGCCAGCACAAACGTGCTTTGCTGGCTGATGGGCAGCACGCCGTGCTTTTGCGCACTCACCGCCACACCGGCGCGCGTGTGGGTGTGCAGCACGCACTGCACGTCCTCGCGCGCGGCATGCACGGCGCTGTGGATCACAAAGCCGGCCGGGTTCACCGGGTACGGTGAATCCATCAGCTTGTTGCACTGCATGTCCACCTTCACCAGCGAGGATGCCGTGATCTCGTCGAACATCAGCCCGTAGGGGTTGATCAGAAAGTGGTGCTCCGGCCCCGGCAGGCGCGCGCTGATGTGGGTGAAGACCAGATCGCTCCAGCCATACAGCGCCACCAGCCGGTAGCAGGCGGCCAGATCGACGCGCAACTGCCACTCTTCGGGGCTGACCAGGTGCTGCACGCTGGGAATGTCCGGGGATGCGGGAAGGGGTTGGCTCATGGGATGTCTCCTGGTGGTCGTGCGCACCACTCTAGGCAGCGCCCTGGGCGCTGTCTGTGCCGCAGCGGACACCTGCGGGCATGTCCCGATACGCCCGCACCACTCACACTGCCTCAGCCAGCGCACGTTGGTGCACAAACTCGGTCAGGGTCTGGATGGCCCGGGTCTGAAACCGCGTGGGCATGTACAGCAGGTATTTGTGCGTGCGCAAAAAGTCGAGGCTGCCCGCGGGCAGGGGCAGCTCCTGCAGCGCCCCTTGGGCCACCGATTCGCGCACCATGTAGTCGGGCACGATGCCCACACCCAGCCCTTGCAGCAAGGCTTCGCGCAAAAAGTAAAAGTTGGGCGAGACCAACCGCATGCGCAGCGCTGCATCGCCCTGGCCCAAGGTCTGCAGCCCGGCCATGCGCAAGGTGCGCTCGGTCAGGGCCGAGGTAATCAGCGGCAGGTGCAGCAACTCTTGCAGGGTTTGCGGCTGGCCCCACTCGGCCAGGCAGGCCGGGGTGGCGCAGGCCACGTAGGCCACGGGCCCCAGATGGCGGGCCACCAGGTGCTCGGGCGGGTCGTTCATCACGCGCACCGCGCAGTCCACGCGGCCATCCATCAGGTCTTCGATGGCGTTGTCAAAAATCACCTCCAGCGCAATGCCGGGGTAGCTGCGCATGAAGCCCGTCAGCCAACCCGCCATGGCGAGCTGGCCATAGCCGCTGGGCACGCTCAGGCGCACCCGGCCTTGCAGCGCTTGGCCCAGCGCAGCCACCGATTCATCGGCGGCGGCCAGCTCATGGCGAATGCTGCGGCCATGCTCATACAGACGGCGCCCCAGCTCGGTAGGCTCGATCTGGCGCGTGGTGCGGCGCAGCAGTTGCTGGCCCAAATCACGTTCAAACTGCGCCAGCCGGTGGCTCACATTCGCACGGCTCATGCCCAGGCGGGCCGCAGCGCGGCTCAGATTGCCCGCGTCAATGATCTCCACCAGCAGGCCCAAAGCATTCACATCCATTGTCAACTTTCATTCAACATATATTTCAATTATCAGCACAATTGTCAAAATAATTAAACATATCCAGAATCCATGCCTTACCCCAGCCGCCTGCCCGCAGGTGATGAGAACCACAGGCATGACATCTTCTTCCTCCTCCACCCCCTGGCTGGCATTCGCGTGCTGGATCTTTCGCGCGTGCTGGCGGGCCCGATGTGCGCCATGGCACTGGCTGACTTTGGCGCCGATGTGATCAAGGTCGAGCACCCGGCACGCGGCGACGACACCCGCGACTGGGGCGTGCGCGTGGGCACGCGCAACACCTCCTACTTCAACAGCGCCAACCGCAACAAGCGCTCGATCACGCTGGATCTGCAGTCCGAAGCGGGCCTGCAGGTGGCGCGCGCGCTGGCCGCACAGTGCGACGTGGTGGTGCAGAACTTCAAAGTGGGCGGCGCCGAGAAGCTGGGCCTGGGCTACGAACAGCTCTCGGCCCTGAACCCGCGCCTGGTCTACTGCTCCATCTCGGGCTACAGCCGCAGCGGCAGCGAGGCCCAGCGCCCCGGCTACGACCTGGTGGTGCAAGGCGAGAGCGGCATCATGGCCATGAACGGCGAGGCGGGCCAGGGCCCGCTCAAGTTTGGCGTGGCCGCCGTGGACATGTTCACTGGCATGTATGCCACCCAGGCCATTTTGGCTGCGCTGCTGGAGCGTGAGCGCACCGGCACTGGCCGCCACGTGCAGATGGCGCTGTACGACTGCGGGCTGATGATTACC
>NZ_CADEPJ010000132.1 GCF_902829245.1 Comamonas jiangduensis
TCCTTGTACTGCGCGCTTCGGTCATTCGCACCGCTGACTCTGAGGTCAGAGACAGCGAGCTAGGGCCGCCCCGACGCGAGGCTGTCGTCCCCCTTTCAGGGGGAAGGCGCGCAGCGACTCAGGGGGTATCAATAAATTTCAAACAGGCCTGCTGCGCCCATGCCACCGGCAATGCACATAGAGACCACGCCGTATTTCACGCGCTGGCCCTGTGCTTTGCGGCGCTGGCCTTCCAGCAGGATGTGACCGGCCAGACGTGCGCCGGTCATGCCGAAGGGGTGACCAATCGAGATCGCACCGCCGTTGACGTTCAGGCGCTCCAGCGGAATGCCCAACTGGCGCTGGCAGTACAGGGCTTGCGAAGCAAAGGCTTCGTTCAGCTCCCACAAGTCGATGTCATCCACGGTCAGGCCATGGCGCTTGAGCAGCTTGGGCACGGCAAACACGGGGCCAATGCCCATCTCATCGGGCTCGCAACCGGCCACCGCAAAACCACGGAAAGCGCCCAGGGGCTTGAGGCCCAGACGCTCGGCCACCTTGGCCTCCACCACCACGCAGGCGCTGGAGCCGTCGGACAGCTGCGAGGCATTGCCTGCGGTGATGAAGTTGCCAGGGCCCTTCACCGGCTCTAGCTTGGCCAGACCTTCCAGCGTGGTGCTGGCGCGGGTGCAGTTGTCCTTGGTGGCCACCACGTCGCGGTAGGTGACTTCGCCGGTTTCCTTGTTCTTTTCCGCCATCGTGGTGGCGCAAGGAATGATCTCGTTGTCGAACACGCCATTGGCTTGCGCGGCGGCGGTCAGTTGCTGGCTGCGCAGCGAGAAAGCGTCCTGGTCTTCACGCGAGATGTGGTAGCGCTTGGCCACCACATCGGCGGTGTCGATCATGGCCATGAACAGCTCGGGCTTGTGCTGCATCAGCCAGGGGTCCATGTCGGTGGGCAAATTGTTGCCGGCACGAATGCCCGAGATGGTTTCACACTGGGATGCTTGAGCAAGGTTTCCATGATGAAGCGGCTGTAGTGCTGCATATCCGCCACCACCACGCGCAGCAGGTAATCCATCTCGCCGGTCAGTGATGCGCACTCCACCACTTCGGGCCAGTTTTGCACGCTTTGCTTGAACGCATCCATGGGGTTGCGCTTGTGGGTTTCAGAGCTTTTTTCCAGCCGCACATTCAAATATGCCGTCAGGCCCAACCCCACTTTTTCAGGTGGCACCAGGGCCACGTAGCGCTCAATCACCCCCGCTTCCTCCAGCCGCTTGACGCGACGCAGCACCGCGCTGGGTGAGAGGCCCACCTGCTCGCCAATCACGTCATACGTTTCACGGCCATTTTCCTGCAGCCGGCGCAGGATGGATCGGTCAAGCTTATCGAGGGTGTGTTCTGCAGTCATGTGGTGGAATTTTAGGCAGGCAATCAGTCATATATAAGAGTTGGCTGCAGATTTTTGCAAACAAGCATTACCTCACGCCTTTATTTTGATATTGGAGCGCCCGTGCTAACCCTCTGTTGCGCCGTTTCCTAGGTAAAGCCCCATCCCCAAATCAGGGGCAGCCTTCAAGAATGTTTGCAGGCATCGCAACTTCTGCAATGAAAGGCACTGACATGGATCGAATGTGGTTGAAGGAATATCCCGCCGGGGTTCCTCACGATATCAAGCCTGAGGAATACAGCTCCGTCGTGGAACTGCTGGAAGATTCATTGAAAAAGTATGCCGATCAGCCCATCAGCGTGTGCATGGATGTGTGGATGAAGTATGGCGAGCTGGACAAGCTTTCCCAGCTCGGCGCCTGGCTGCAAAGCCTGCAGTTGAGCCCGACGCCCGGGTCGCCATCATGCTGCCCAATATTCCGCAGTTTGCCGTCAGCATGGCGGGCGTGCTGCGCGCAGGCTACACCTGCGTCAACGTCAATCCGCTGTACACCGCGCGTGAGCTGGAGCACCAGCTCAAAGACTCTGGCGCCACGGTCATCATCATCTTGGAAAACTTCGCGCACACCTTGGCGGACGTGATTGGGCGCACGCGTATCCAGCATGTGTGCATGACCGCCATGGGCGACTTGCTGGGTGCAGCGTACGGCGCATGGATCACGTTTGCCGTACGGCACCTCGCCAAAATGGTGCCCAAGTACGAGATTGCGCTGGATGGCCGCAGCGTCACGCCCTTCAAGAAAGCACTGTCCATCGGTGCAGGCAAGCCGCTGCGCAAGCCCTCCGTCAACCACGACAGCATCGCCTTTTTGCAATACACCGGGGGCACCACGGGCCTGTCCAAGGGCGCGGTACTCACCCACCGCAACATCATTGCTGCCACCTTGCAGGCAGAGGCGTGGTTTGCACCCGCCTACCAGGGGCAAACCAACCTCAGCAAGTTGCACAGCATTGCCGCCTTGCCGCTGTACCACATCTTTGCCCTGACCTTGCTGCTGCTGGCGCTGCGCCAAGGCTCCAGCCTGAGCCTGATTCCCAATCCGCGCGATATTCCCAAATTTATCGAAGTGCTGCGCAAGCGCCCCTTCCACACTCTGCCGGCCGTGAACACCTTGTTCAACGCCTTGCTGCAAAACGAGAAGTTCCGTGCCATCGACTTCTCCGCGCTGGCCGTCTCCCAAGCGGGGGGCATGGCCGCCTCGGAAGGCACCGCCAAGCAATGGCAAAAAGTGACCGGCAAAGTCATGATTGAGGGCTGGGGCATGAGCGAGACGTGCGCCATTGGCACCAACAACCCCGTCACCGCCACCCACTTCAGCGGCACGATTGGCCTACCCCTGCCGGGCATTGATATCGCTATCAAAGATGATGATGGCAACAACGTCCCACAAGGGCAAAACGGCGAAATCTGCATCAAAGGCCGAACGTCATGCGCGGCTATTACAACCGGCCGGAAAAAACCGCAAAAGCCTTCACCGCCGATGGTTTTATGCGCACCGGTGATATCGGTGTGATGGACGAGCGGGGCTACACCAAGATCATTGATCGCAAGAAGGACATGATTTTGGTCAGTGGCTTCAACGTCTTTCCCAACGAGCTGGAAAACGTCATCTCGCTATGCCCCGGTGTGGTGGAATGCGCTGCCGTGGGGGTGCCCGATGAACACTCGGGCGAAGCGATCAAGGTGTTTGTCATCAAAAACGACCCCTCGCTGACCGAAGAACGTTTGATGCGCTACTGCCACGACAACCTGACGGGCTACAAGCGCCCCAAATACATCGAGTTTCGCGAAGAATTGCCCAAGACCAATGTGGGCAAAATTTTGCGCCGCGAACTGCGTAACACCCCCGCCGCTGCCAAGGCGCCAGCCCCGCATTGAACATGCCCGCCACCACATCAACACCGGGCCTGTGGCCCGGTATGTTTTTCCTGGAAAGGGGTTGGCTGTCTGCGAACAACATCGTGTTTGTGGATGCACACAGCGCCGCTGTGCTAGACACCGGGTACTGGGTGCACGCCGCACAAACCGTGGATCTGGTGCGCAGCACCATTGGTGGCAAGCCACTCACGCGCATCCTCAACACCCATCTGCACAGCGACCACTGCGGTGGCAACGCGGCCTTGCAGGCGCAGTGGCCCAGCGCACAAACCTGGATTGCCCCGGGCCAAGCGCAGCATGTGGCGCAGTGGGACCCGGTTGCGCTGAGCTACACCCCAACCGGCCAGACATGCCCTCCCTTTCAGGCACAGCATGTGCTGCAACCGGGCACCGACATCCAACTGGGCGCGCAAACCTGGCAAGTCCATGCTGCGCCGGGACATGACCCGCACTCCATCATCTTGTTTGAGCCTGAACGCCGCATACTGATCTCAGCCGACGCACTCTGGGAGCACGGCTTTGGCGTGGTCTTCCCGGAAATTGAAGGCATCCAGGCGTTTGAAGAAGTCGCTGCCACCCTGGATGTGATTGAAGCCTTGCAACCCGCCTTGGTGCTGCCCGGCCACGGCCCCATGTTCAGCGATGTTGCCAGCGCACTGACCACGGCCCGCCAACGCCTGCAAGGCTTTGTGCAGCGCCCTGAGCGCCATGCCCGCTACGCAGCCAAGGTACTACTCAAATACAAGCTGCTGGAGTGGCAAACCCTGCCGCTGCAGCAAGCACATGACTGGTGCTTGCAAACCCCTACATCGGGCTATTGCACGCCCAGTATTTCGCTGCGCACACACAGCAGGCTTGGTTGGATCAGTTGGTGCAAGAACTGGTGGGCAGTGGCGCAGCCGCCATCGAGCAGCACGATGGCACCACCATGCTGTGCAACCGCTGATTGCTGTGCCGCTGTCTTGCACACCCAGTTCCCCACTGCACTGCCCACAATCGGTTAAAAGACCTGCGTACACGCTGCTGTCCCAGGCCCTTCGGCTTTCGGGCTGTACGGTGCGTTCAGAGCAACAGAAAAGGAAGCAGGGAGATATTCACCATGGAAATTGCACTGGTAGGGTGCGGCGCTATCGGACGCAGTGTGCTGACGCTGTTGCAGCAGCACCCCCACGTACACCCCAAGTGGGTGGTGGTGTCACGGATCACGCCGCAGCTGCTGGAGGCGGTGGCAGATTTAGCACCGGGCGCGCAGCTCGTGCACGCCCTCCCAGACGATGCACACCCCGCTCTGTTGGTGGAGTGCGCCGGCCACAGTGCGATTGCGCAGCATGTGCAGCCCGCGCTGGAGCGCGGCATTGCTTGCGTGGTGGCCTCCATCGGGGCTTTGAGTGCGCCCGGCATGGCGCAAGCCCTAGAGGCTACCGCCGCAGCCGGCAACACCCAGATACAGCTGGTATCTGGCGCGATTGGAGGCGTAGATGCCCTGTCTGCCGCCCAGCTCGGAGGGTTGGATCAAGTGATCTACAGCGGGCGCAAACCGCCTCTGGCATGGGTGGGCACACCCGCTGAAGCAGGGTGCGAGCTGGCCAGCCTGTGCGAAGCAGTGTGCATTTTTGAGGGCACCGCGCGCGAAGCTGCTTTGCGTTACCCCAAAAATGCCAATGTGGCCGCAACGGTGGCACTGGCCGGGCTGGGGCTGGATCACACCACGGTGCGCCTGTTTGCCGACCCCGCCGTCGACACCAATGTGCACCACATCCAAGCCCGCGGTGCTTTTGGCTGCATGGAACTGACTTTGCAAGGCAGGCCCTTGGCGGCCAATCCGAAAACATCCGCCCTGACGGTCTACAGCATCGTGCGCGCCATCGTGCAACGCACGGGCAGGTGGGTGATGTAAGGGCTGCGGCCTACACCCCTCGTCCCTCACCGATCGGCGCAGCACAGAACGCTGCAGCAGATACAGCGCTCCACGCAAAAATGGCTGCCATGCGGGCAGCCATTTTTAGGGGGGCGTAAATTCAACTTACGGCAAATCGCGGTTGTATTCCGCCATGGTCACCTTCGGGCCTACGGTGCCCAGCCGGGCTTTGAGCGACTGGGGCTGGCCGGTAATCAAGGCCGCGTAGTTGGTGGTGTTGGACAGTACCTTCTTCACGTAATCACGTGTTTCCGTGAAAGGCACATTTTCGGCCCAGATCGCACCATCCAGCACGGGGCCATTGCGCCAATTGCGCGGGCGACCTGGCCCCGCGTTATAGCCCGCTGCGGCCATCGGCATAGAGCCATCAAAGTCATCCAGCGCCAGCTTCAGGTAGGACGTGCCGATGACGATGTTCACATCGCGGTCGTTGATCATGCTGGGCTGAAAGTCCGTCATGCCAATTTTCTTGGCTGTCCATCGGGCTGTAGCAGGCATCACCTGCATCAAACCCGAAGCCCCCACGTGTGAGCGCGCATCCATGATGAAGCGGCTTTCCTGGCGGATCAAGCCATACACATACGCCGGGTCCAGCCCAATATTCTTGGACTGCGCAATCACGGCATCGCGGAATGGCATGGGAAAGCGTTGCTTCCAGTCGATCACCTCGCGGGTGCGCTCGCTGGTGTTGATACAGCGGTCCCACACTTGCTGTTTGCACGCTAAGTCGGCCGCCGCCAGCAGTTCGCGGTCGGTCATTCCGCCGGGAATGTGCAGTCCCACGGTGTAATTCCACTCGCGCACACCTTCGCTGCGCAGCCCCATGTTGATGGCATACAGCGCACGCTGCAGCCCAGGATTTTGGGCCGCAGCAGCTTGCTCTTGCGGTGTCAGCGGCTGGGGCGCAGGCGGCATCTGTACCACTTGCCCCAAATCTTCCAGCGCCAGCTTTTCATAGAAGCCCTTCACGCTGGCAATGCTTTGCAGCAAACGCTGCGCTTCGGCCTGTTCGGCCTGGCTCACGTGGCGGTCATTGAGCAAAGCGCGCGCCTTCCAGTAGACCCAGGCGCTGTCAGCTTGCAATGCAGCGGGCATGGCATCGATCGTCTTGCGCACGGCTTTCCAGTTGCCGGCGCGCAAATTGGCGCGCACCATCCACTCCTGCGCCTCTTCGGACATGCGCTCGGACTTGCCAGCCTTGGCAAAGTAGTCCACGGCATCGCTGGACAAGCGGCGTGCGCTGACCTTGCCGATCACCCCCCACACCCAGTCGCGCTCTTCGGCGCGCAGCTGGCTGCCCCAGCGCGTGTCCATCAAATTGGCGGCTTGTTCCGGGTCATTGCTGGCAATGCGGATCAGCGCCAGCGAAGCCAGCTCGCGGCGTGTGTCGCCACGCACCTTGCTGGTGCCTGCCAGGTATTTCGCGGGCGATGCAAACACTTCGCTCACATGCTGCAAAGCATCCGGCGCGACGATGGCCACGGCACGGCGCGCCCCGGTCTGGCGGTTCAGCTCTGCGGACAGGCGTGCGCGCTTCCAGATGTCGTTGTCGTCGAGTTTTTTGATGGCATACAACTCGCTGGCGGCATAGGTGCAGCCGTCATCGGCATCGCGCTGCCCATGCCACAGGCGCACCACTTCTTGCGTCGCGTGCTCGGGCTGGCGCTGCTCAATGGTTTGGATGGCCAGGTCATAGCACCGCACTTCCTTGTCGTCGTTCATGCGGTACTCGGGCAGCATGCGCGCAAAGTCATTCCACTGGCGGCGCTGTCCCAGCAGCAGCAGCCAGTCGTTGCGCAGCCGGTCTTCTTGGTAAGTGCCACGCCAACGTTGTAAAAACGCATCAACCTCGGACGGTGCTGCCGTGTTCAAGCGTGCCTTCAATTCCCAGTACGCCGCCCACGGCTCCAGCGGGTGGCCTGCCGCCTGCGGCAGCAACGCAGAAAGCCGCGCTTTGTCGCCTTTGCGCGCCGCTTCCTGCATTTGCAGCAAAACATTGTCCGCCGCTGTTTGGGTGCTGCCCAAGAAACGGAAGGCTTAAGTGCAGCCGCGCAAAGCGGTGTCAGAATCTTGTGCAATTGCATGGGGAATTATGTGATGGACAAAACGGCCCTTCGACGCACTTTGGTACAGCAACGCCTGAATATGGCAGACCGCCTACAGTGCGCAGACGATTTACAACGCGTGATGCGCATTTGGCTGGTGCATCGCCCCGATCTGGTCATCGGTGCCTACTGGCCCATCAAGGGCGAATTTGACCCCTTGCCGGTGCTGCACCGTTGGAAAGAGGATGGCGAATTGCTCGATAAACCCCAGCGCCGCCGCATCGGCCTGCCGGTGATCGACAAAGTGACCAAGACCATGCGCTTTCACGCCTGGCACCCCGGCTGCCCGATGGAAGAAGATGCCTACGGCATTCCCAAACCCAAAGACACCGAGGTGATTACCCCCTCCCTGCTGTTTGTGCCCTGTGTGGGTTATGCCCCCGGCGGCTACCGACTGGGCTATGGCGGTGGGTTTTATGACCGCACGCTCTCCAGCCTCAGCCCGCGCCCATTCACGGGGGGGCTGGGCTTTACGCAGGGTTTTATTGAAGATTTCCTGCCAGAACCCCACGATGTGCCGTTAGACGCCATCCTGAACGACAACGGCGTCGTTTGGCCGGTGTGATGGTGCTTAGACTATTGGTATGCCTGTTCGCAAAAAGAAATCGGTTCCCCAGCGTCTGCTGCTGCAGCGCCCCCCGCTAACCCCCATGCACGAGCCGCTCACGCCTGACGAGGTGCAACGCCTGCAGCGCCACATGCGCAAGCATGGCCCACGCAGCCTCACGCCGCGCCAGCACGATGCTATCTGGGACTTTCCGTTTGGCCTGGCCGGGAGCCAGGTGTGGGTGTCGCACATGGTGGAACAAACCCAGGCCGCCCAGGCCAGTTTGCGCCCCCGTGCAAAAAAAGAAGCTTAAGGCGCTGGTACTTCAAAGGTTTGCAACAGCTATCCACTTCAAACCCAAGCATTACAAGCGCTAGGCGCTATGCTTTCCTTTAAGGAGCGCACCATGCTGCAGCTGTACATTGGCAACAAGAACTACTCCTCATGGTCGATGCGCCCCTGGGTGGCGATGCACCAGTTGGGCATCGCCTTTGAGGAAGTCATGGTGCGCTTTGACAGCTTTGCGCCCAGCTCCCAGTTCAAGCAGACCATGCGGGCGCTCAGCCCCACGGGCAATGTGCCGCTGCTGGTACACGACGGCCTGGCCGTGTGGGACACGCTGGCGATTGCCGAATATCTGGCAGAAACCTTCCCCCACGCCGGCGTGTGGCCCCGCGCGGTGGCCGACCGGGCCCGCGCACGCAGCCTGTGCGCAGAAATGCACAGCGGCTTTACCGCCCTGCGCAGCCACTGCCCCATGAACATCGAAGCCCATCTGCCCGAGGTGGCGCCAAAGTCTGGGCCGAGCAAGCCGGTGTGCGCGCGGATGTGGCGCGCATCGTCGAGATGTGGAGCACCCAGTTGCAAACCCACGGCGGCCCCATGCTGTTTGGCGCTTTCAGCATGGCCGATGCGTTCTTTGCCCCGGTGTGCATGCGCCTGCACACCTACGACCTGCCCGTGCCACCCGCCATTCGCGCCTATATGGACCGCGTGCGTGCACTGCCAGCGGTGCAGGAGTGGATACACGCCGCGCTGGCCGAGCACGACTTTGTGCCAGAAGACGAGCCTTACGCACGCAGCGCTAAACGTTTGCCCCCACTTACACCGCCTGCACCTGCTTCCAGCGCTGCCAGCCCTTGGCGCGCAGATCGCAGGCAGGGCAGGTGCCGCAGCCATAGCCCCAATCGTGAAGCACATCGCGCGTGCCTTCGTAGCAGGTGTGGGTTTCTTGCACGATCAGCTGCACCAGCGCCTCTCCCCCCAGCGTATGCGCCATCTGCCACGTGGCGGCCTTGTCAATCCACATCAGCGGCGTGGCAATACGCAGGCGGCGCTCCAACCCCAGGTTCAGCGCCAGTTGCATGGCTTTCATGGTGTCGTCCCGGCAATCCGGGTAGCCTGAAAAATCCGTTTCACAAACGCCGGTCACAATCACTTGCAGCCCACGGCGGTAGGCCAGCGCCCCCGCCAGTGTCAAAAACAGCAGATTGCGCCCCGGCACAAAGGTGTTGGGCAAGCCATCGGCCTGCATGGCAAAGGCCACATCATCGGTCAGCGAAGAACCGCCAATTTGCTTGAGCACATCCAGGCTCAGCACGTGGTCGTCCCCCAGCTTGGGCGCCCACTGCGCAAAGTCGGTACGGATTTTTTCCAGCACGCGCAGGCGCTGCGTCATCTCCACGCTATGGCGCTGGCCGTAGTCAAAACCCAAGGTTTCTACGCGCTCGTACTGAGTAAGCGCATGGGCCAGGCAGGGGGTGGACGCTTGTCCACCCGAAAACATCACAAGTGCGGTCGTATGCATGGGCGAAATTACAGCACGCTCGCGTACGTCCCCTGCGCGCTTGGGGCATGCACCGCCCCGCTGTCTGCCTATTTGAACTGCTGGCGCAAAAACGGCTTGTGGCGGCCAATGTGCTCCAGCTGTGCAGGTGCCACCGAGCCGCCCAAGTCTTCGCCCTCGCTGTTCAACACATCGGTGGCATAAGCCAAGGCCTGCTTGACCACATCCTCTTCACTCACGCCCTGTTTGGCCGCCAAGTCCATGGCCACGCGGCGCATGGCGCGCTGGCCCAGCATCCACATGGCGGCGTAGGCATCCCAGGCGGCAGCATTTTTTGAGCTTGTCGTGCTCGGCCAAGATGTCTTTGAGCGGCATGGCCAGCACCGCTTGCAGCTCTTTCATCTGCGCCTGCATGGCCTCCCACTGCGCCTGGCGCTCCAGGGCAGCCGCTGCTGCCTGGGCCTGCGCATCTGGCGCCTCAGGCACGGGCACGCTGCCGTCGGGGTTCAGTTGGGCAATCGTCAAAGAAGCAAGCAGGGACATGGCAGCACGCACAAACAAGGCAAGAAGGGGGCAACTCTAGCAACAAAGCCCATTCCCGCGCACACGCCTCTACACTTGCTGGCATGAAGATTTACCAGGTCGGCGGCGCCGTGCGCGACCGCCTGTTGCAGCGCCCTTTTCATGACACCGACTGGGTGGTCGTAGGCGCCACCCCCGAAGACATGACAGCCCAAGGCTTTACGCCCGTGGGCAAAGACTTTCCCGTGTTTTTGCACCCCCAAACCCACGAGGAATACGCACTGGCGCGCACCGAGCGCAAAAGCGGTGTGGGCTACCGCGGCTTTGTGGTGCATACCTCGCCCGACGTCACACTCGAAGAAGACTTGGCGCGGCGTGACTTGACCATCAATGCCATAGCAGCCCCCGCAGACTGGGCGGGCGTTGGAGCCGTATTTGACCCTTATAACGGCCAAGCGGATTTGCAAGCCAAACTGCTGCGCCATGTGACCGACGCGTTCCGCGAAGACCCGGTGCGCATCCTGCGCGTCGCCCGCTTTGCGGCGCGCTTTGAGGACTTCAGCGTCGCCCCCGAAACGCTGCAACTGATGCGCGAGATGGTGCAAGCTGGCGAGGCCGACCACCTGGTGCCCGAGCGCGTGTGGCAGGAAATCCGCCGCGGGCTGATGGAAGCCCAACCCTCGCGCATGTTTGAGGTGCTGCGCAGCTGCGGTGCCTTGCAAGTCATCCTGCCCGAGCTGAACCGCCTGTGGGGTGTGCCGCAGCGCCCCGAGTACCACCCCGAGGTGGACTCCGGCGTGCACGCCATGCTGGTGCTGGACATGGCCGCGCAGTTGCATGCACCGCTCACGGTACGTTTTGCCTGCCTGTGCCACGACTTTGGCAAAGGCACCACACCCGCCGATATGCTGCCGCGCCACATT
>NZ_CADEPJ010000133.1 GCF_902829245.1 Comamonas jiangduensis
GTCCCAAGGTGTATCTGGGGCATGACTCTGCGGCCCTGATGCTGGTGGCGCAGATCCGCGACGAAGCACACCGTTTTGCCATCACCGGCATGCGTGCCCAGCGCGCCAAAGTGCGGACAGGACAAAGCAGTTTGGAAGATATTCCGGGGGTGGGGCCCAAGCGCCGTGCGCGTTTGCTGCAACGCTTTGGCGGTGTGCGCGGCGTAGCCAACGCGAGTGTGGAAGATTTGATGACGGTCGAAGGCATCTCAGCCAGTTTGGCGGACGATATCTATCGCGCTTTGCATTGAAGAGGGCCTGACTTCATGGCTGTTGTCTTCGAAGTGTTTGCAGGAATCGCGCAGTGGCTTGCATCCAAAGTGCTTCAGCCGTGACACAATCGCCGGCATGTTCTTCACCATTCCCACTCTGATGACTTGGACGCGGATTCTCGCGATCCCGCTGATCGTTGGAGTGTTCTATGCGCCATTTGCGCCAGAGTCTCGCAATCTGATTGCGGCGTTGATGTTTATTGTTTTTGCAGCCACGGATTGGCTGGATGGATTTTTGGCACGGCGCTTGAATCAGACTTCCTCATTTGGCGCGTTCTTGGATCCTGTGGCAGACAAGTTTTTGGTGTGCGCTTCCTTGCTGGTGCTGGTGCATTTGCAGCGCGCAGACGTATTTGTGGCGCTGATCATAATTGGCCGGGAAATTGCTATTTCTGCGCTGCGCGAGTGGATGGCGCAAATCGGCGCCAGCAAGAGTGTGGCAGTGCACATGATTGGCAAAGTCAAAACGACGGTGCAGATGGTGGCGATTCCCTTCTTGCTGTTTGATGGCGTGCTCTTTGGCGCTATTGATACCCGTTTGTGGGGCCAAATTCTGATTTGGGCAGCTGCGGTGCTGACGGTGTGGTCCATGGTGTACTACTTGCAAAAAGCAATCCCAGAGATTAGAAGCCGCGTCAAGCACTAACGTTGTACGGTCTCCAATAAAAGCGCTGCGGGAACACCCTCAGCGCTTTTTTATTGCCTGAACGTGCGTGGCCGTGTACAAAAGTGGCTGTTCGCTCAGGCATGGCGTGAGCATTCATGGAATAAGGCCATGAATCGCTTCGTGCGCAAGCATGAAAAAAATCGTAGCTTTTGCCAAAACGCCTGAGAAACCTGTCTAGAATCTCGCCTAACGCTGACAAGCACCATTTGGTGTAGAGGCCTCTGTAGAGGCATCTGTCACAAAGGCGCTCCAACAACCATTTCTCGAGAGGCATCTTGTGAATAAGACTGAACTGATTGAGCACATTGCTAACAACGCCGATATTTCCAAGGCTGCAGCAGCTCGCGCACTGGAATCGACGATCGACGCAGTGAAGAAAACCCTGAAGAAGGGCGGTACAGTTTCCTTGTTCTATCACTACTTCGCCAGCAAGGAAGCCTTTGGCATGGAGCTCATAGAGCGCTATGCCAGCTACTTTGCGTACAAGCTCGACAGCCACTTTGGCAACCAAACACTGGCGCCGCTGGCCAGGCTGGAGGCCTTTGTGGCGGATGCCGTGTCGGGGATGGAGCGCTACGACTTCAAGCGCGGCTGCCTGATCGGCAATCTGGGACAGGAAATGAACGGCCTGCCCGAGTCCTTTCGCAACCGGTTGGTGGAGGTCTTCAAGGACTGGGAAACGCGCACGGCAGCATGCCTAGACGCCGCCAAGGCACAGGGACAGGTGGCCCCCGCGGCCGATACGGCCGAGCTGGCCTGCGTGTTCTGGATCGGATGGGAAGGTGCGGTGCTGCGTGCCAAGCTGGAGCGCAGCGCCCGGCCGCTGCAGGCCTTTGCCCAATTTTTTGCTGCAGGCCTGCCTAGGGCCTGATTTTTTTATCTTTTACTAGACGATTAGTCTAAATACCAAGGAGTGCCGATGTTCAGTGGAATCTTGATCACCAAAGACGATGGCGGCTATCAGGCGCGGGGGCAGGGCATCGACGAGTCGCTGCTGCCCCCGGGGGATGTGCTGGTGCGCGTCTCGCACTCCACGGTCAACTACAAGGATGCGCTTGCTATCACCGGCAAGGGGCCGGTGGTGCGCAAGTTCCCGATGGTGCCGGGTGTCGATCTGGTCGGCCAGGTCGAACAGTCGTCCCACGCCGCTTTCAAGGAGGGAGACTGGGTCCTCCTCAACGGTTGGGGCGTGGGCGAAGTCCATTGGGGCGGTCTGGCGCAACGGGCCCGCCTGAGCGGGGATTGGCTGATTCCGCTGCCAGCCGGCTTCTCGCCCCGGCAGGCCATGTCCATAGGCACCGCAGGCTATACCGCCATGCTCTGCGTCCTGGCGCTGGAGCGCCATGGCATCCAGCCAGGCGATGGCGAGATCGTGATTACAGGCGCTGCGGGCGGTGTGGGCAGCGTGGCCATTGCCATCCTGTCCAGGCTTGGCTACTCCGTGGTGGCGGTGACCGGGCGCACCGATGAGGCCGACTACCTGCTTGGCCTGGGGGCCAAAGAGGTGCTGCCCCGCGCGCAGTTCGCAGAGCCCGGCAAGCCACTGGGCAGAGCGCTGGGCCGGCGCGGTGGACGGTGGCAGCCATACCTCGCCAACCTGTGCGCCACCACGCGCTACGGCGGCGTGGTGACGGCCTGCGGGCTGGCTGCGGGCATGGATTTCCCGTCCACGGTGGCGCCCTTCATCTTGCGGGGCGTGACGCTCGTCGGCATCGACAGCGTCATGCGGCCCAAGGCGGACCGGATCGAAGCCTGGTCGCGGCTGGCGACCGATCTGGATCTGCAAAAACTGGTGCCATCTGCCACGAGGTGGCTTTGACCGATGTGATTCCGTTGGCGACGGAACTCTTGAACGGGCGGGTCAAGGGACGCATCGTCGTCGATGTGAACCGCTGAACCGCTTTCCCCTTATCGCCTGACAACCACTGGAGACATGCCATGACCCAAACCAACACCAACGTACACACCCACACTGGCGCCATCAGCCGCTTTCCGATTCCACGGCTGGAGGACATGCCCGAAGACATCCGCAGCCGGCTGGTGGCGGTGCAGGAAAAATCGGGCTTCATTCCCAATGTCTTTTCACCTTGGCTTACCGCCCCGACGAGTTCCGTGCCTTCTTTGCCTACCACGATGCATTGATGGAACGCCCCAGCAACCTCACCAAGGCCGAGCGCGAGATGATTGTGGTGGCCACCAGTGCCATGAACCAGTGCCAATATTGCGTTATCGCCCACGGTGCATCTTGCGCATTCGCGCCAGAACCCGCTGATCGCCGACCAGGTGGCCACCAACTACCGCAAGGCCGACATCACGGACCGCCAGAAGGCCATGCTGGATTTCGCCATGAAGGTGTCGGCGACCGCGCAACTAGTGGGGAGGCGGATATGGAGGCCTTGAAAAGCACGGTTTCACCGAGACGACATCTGGGACATTGCCGCTGTCTCTGCGTTCTTCGGCATGTCGAACCGGTTGGCCAACGTCACCAACATGCGGCCCAACGCCGAGTTCTATGCCATGGGGCGCGGCTGAAGGAGAGCCTGCATGTTTGCAAACTGGAAAGAGTATCTGCAGACCGGCCGCAAGATGGGGGCAGCCTTGCTCAAGGCCAACCCCAAGATGGTGACTGGCTTCCAGGCACTTAGCGCCGGGCAGAACGGCAATGGAGCGCTTGACGCCAGGACCAAGGAGTTGATCGCACTGGCCGTGGCCGTCACCACGCGGTGCGACAGCTGCATCGCCGCCCACGCACAAGCCGCCCGGCGCGCAGGCGTGACCGAGGCCGAACTGGCCGACGCGATGGGGACTGCGATTGCCCTCAACGCCGGGGCTGCCTACAGCTATGCCATGCGCACGCTGGAGGCCTACCAGCAGTTCGCGGAGCCTGCTTAGGTATTGTTGTTGCGGATGCCGCAGCTACTGACAATCGAAAGCGGCCAAATGGCCGCTTTTCCTTGCACAGCGGACATCGGTTGAGCGGGTACTGACGACAGCAACGGGTCGATAGCGCCAGCTCAGCACACGCCAAAGCAGTCACTTGGTGATCGTGAGATTCCACTGGCAGCTTTAAGGTGTAGAGCTGACCTTCTCTAAAGTCTTGGTGCAATGACTGCTTTCGGTAGCAGCAGTCATTGGTACTTCTGAAGCGAACGCCAGCAACCAGCCTAATACAGCCATTTGGAAATACCACACTGCATGCGATAACGACGTGACTGCCTAGTTGCTATCGTGGCAGTGTCGTTGTTTTACCCTTGTGCATAGGCTTCAGCAGTGATGTCACCAAGCTGCTCTTGAGATGGTTCTTTTCCAAATTTTTTCTCCAAGTTTTTTAGCAGCTTGATCTTGCTCTGACTATCTTCAGGATCAACAAGCCACTGGTCAATAGAGGCTCCAGACTCATAGGTCTCAAAACCTCCTTCTGCCTTGAAAAAGCTAGGTGGCCCAGCGCGCCAAACGCCTGTTTCATCAGAATTTTTGATGCTTTTGATGTAGCCTTTGACTTCGCGCTTTTTGCCAGTGGTCTTCACCTTAGCTGGCTCGACAGCCTTTGCTGGAGAGTTGTCATTGATGGATTTGGCAGCCTTCAATATTTCGCTCTCTTTGTACAGATCTGTAATATTGGGCAGTTCTAGACCTGCACGGATTAGCTCAGCTAAAGAGATATTGTTTTGAGTGACCTCTTTGATTACCTGCAGGATGCAACGTTCCCTATCCGCACGTGCGGCAATCTTCTTTTGACGCAAAGCGTTGAACTCTTCTTCTTCCTGCTCGGTGGTTTTACCGTCAATGTAGAGCGAGGCAAGTTGCTGATACCGCAACTCATCATTCTTGCTGAAAACCGAAGTTGTGACTTGTGAAATTGTCTGTTCCATAGGGCGCTTTCCAGGGGGCGTTTGTGTGCAGGTAGCCTGCAATTCGGCTCCGGCAAGAAGCTCTATGTTACATGTCAGTTATTGCGTCAAATTCAAAGATAGCTCGGGTAAGCTTGCTGCGGTTGACGAGCCATAGTGGCTCTGTGACAAGGCATGCTTAGAGATGGGTTTTTTAGAAGTAGTTGAGCGCTCAGAGCTAGAGTGTGACCTTGTTTTTACACGCACAGGTGAACACCGGTATGGCCTGCTAGGGGGCACGCTACGTCCACCACAGCGAGGGACGCTCGCTTTGGGCAGTAGTTGGTATAAACCATCCCCATGGCAGACCCTGCGTGTAGCAGTGCATACCTATCTTTCGCTGGCAGTCAATATATCTGGTTTGAATCACACCGGCTTCCGTGGAGGCTCAACTCCTGAGAGGATTGAGTCATGAACACTAAAGCTGCTCGTTTTAGCCCAGAGGTACGTGAACGTGCCGTACGTTTGGTGCAGGAATGCCAAGCGGATTACGCATCACTGTGGGGTGCGTGTGAATCGATTGCCCCCAAGATAGGTTGCTCGGCCAGCACCCTGCATGGGTG
>NZ_CADEPJ010000134.1 GCF_902829245.1 Comamonas jiangduensis
GGCGTACCCGGAGCATCTTCTATCTTCCGGCACATATTGGCTGCGCATGAATACTGAACACCAATCCCAACTATCTTCTATCCAAGCGGCTTTGCCGTTTGCCTCCCGTCGTACTTTGCTCGCGGCCATGGCCGCCACACCGGTATTGCCCGCTTTGGCGCAATTTCGTGTGGAAGTCACAGGCGTTGGCCTTACCCAGCTTCCGATTGCTCTGCCCGCTTTTCGCGGCGAAGACGGCGCTCCCCAAAAGATTTCGCAGATTATTCGTGCGGACTTGGAGCGCAGTGGGCAGTTCCGCAACATTGATGCCGCAGGTGAGAAACTGGATGAAACCTCTCGTCCCGATATGGCGCTGTGGCGCCAGCGTGCTGCAGATGCGCTGGTAACGGGCAGTGTCACACGCTTGGCGGATGGCCGCTTTGACGTGCGTTTCCGGTTGTGGGATGTGGTCAAGACCCAAGACCTCGGGGGGCAGGGGTTTGCCGTGGCTCCCGCAGATTTGCGTCTGGTGGCGCACCGCATTGCGGACTTTGTCTACGAAAAACTCACGGGAGAACGCGGGGTTTTCTCGACCCGTATTGCCTATGTAACCAAGGCCGGCAAGCGCTACGTGCTGTGGGTGGCCGACGCGGATGGTGAGAATGCGCAGTCTGCACTCTCAAGCACTGAGCCCATCATCTCTCCCGCTTGGTCGCCCAATGGTGGTGAGCTGGCTTATGTGTCGTTTGAAGCGCGCAAACCCGTGGTGTATGTGCACGAGGTGGCCAGTGGCCGCCGCCGTTTGGTTGCGAACTTCAAGGGCTCCAACAGTGCGCCTGCATGGTCGCCAGACGGAAACTCTTTGGCCGTTACCCTGACGCGTGATGGGCTCTCACAGCTCTACCGCATCAGCTCGCAAGGCGGTCAGCCCACGCGGCTGACACAAAGTAATGGCATTGATACCGAGCCCGCATTCTCTGCTGACGGCAAGACGATTTACTTTGTCAGCGACCGTGGTGGCTCGCCACAAATCTATAAAGTCTCTGCTTCGGGTGGCAATGCACAACGCGTGACCTTCTCGGGTAACTACAACATCTCACCTTCGGTGAGCCCCGACGGCCGCTGGCTGGCCTATATTTCCCGCGTGGGTGGAGGCTTCAAGCTGTACGTGATGGATCTGGAAACTGGTACAGCCACTGCTGTGACAGAGACCTCGGATGATGAAAGCCCCAGCTTTGCGCCGAACAGTCGTCTGATTGCATATGCCACCAAGCAAGGTGGGCGTGAAGCGCTGATGACGACAACTTTGGACGGCAAGATCAAAGCACGTCTGGCAGGGCAAAGCGGCGAAATCCGAGAGCCCGACTGGGGTCCTTATCAAAAATATTAAATTTACGTAAACCTTTGTGAGCGGCTCGCGTTCTATTAGTGACCTAGCATACCTAGGCAAGGAGAATTTAATGATTACGTTTAAGCGTGTTTCTATCGCATTGTCTGTAGCAGCCTTGTTGGCTGGCTGCTCTTCTGGCGTGAAGCTGGATGAAAACTCCGCTGCTGCTAACGGCGGCGCTAACACCTCTGGCGCTGCCAGCGGTGTGGCTGGTGTGGACCTGACCGGTTCGCAAATCGACGCAGATGGTGGCCCCAAGGGTGTGGGCCGTGTGGTTTACTTTGACTTTGACAGCTTTGTGGTCAAGCCCGATGCCCAAGGTCTGGTGGACGCCAATGCGCGTTTCATCAAGGCTGATGCTTCGCGCAAGGTGACTATCGAAGGTCACACCGACGAGCGCGGTGGCCGTGAGTACAACTTGGCTTTGGGCCAAAAGCGTGCTGAAGCCGTTCGCCGCTCTTTGACCCTGCTGGGTGTGAGCGACAACCAGGTAGAAGCGGTGAGCTTTGGTGAAGAAAAGCCTGCTGCTGCTGGCAGCAACGAATCTGCATACTCGCAGAACCGTCGCGCTGAAATCTCTTACCGTTAAAGCATGAACGTTCGCAATGGAATTTTGCGGATGAGCTGCCGTGCATTGGCTGTCGCAGGCCTGTGCGCGGCATTTGTTCATCCTGCACACGCCTTTTGGAAGATGCGGAAGCTCGCCGCGCTATTTTGAGCTGCGTCAACGCTTTGACAGCAGTGCTGGAGAAGCGGCTCAAATGCGTCGCAGCATGTTGGATTTGCAAGCGCAAATTGAAACCATGCGCCGTGAAATGGCACAGTTGACCGGCGCGAAGGAACAGTTGGAGCGAGAGGTCGCTGAACTGCAGCGTCGCCAAAAAGATTTGGCAGCAGGCATGGACGACCGCCTGCGCAAGTTTGAGCCTGCACAGGTGCAGGTAGATGGCTTGGAGTTTGTTGCAGATCCTGCGGAAAAGCGTGATTACGAAGCTGCGCTGGAGAAATTCCGCGCTGGTGACTTCGCAGAGGCTCGCAAGGAATTTGCAAACTTTGTGAACACGTATCCAAACAGTGGCTATATGCCTTCTGCGCGCTTTTGGCTGGGTAACACGCAATACGCAGGTCGTGATTATAAGGAAGCAATAGCCAATTTCCGCTCCATGCTCAAGGCTGCTCCGCAGCATGCACGCGCTGCAGATGCATCACTTTCGATTGCGAACTGTCAGCTTGAATTGAAGGACACCAAGGGTGCAGTCAAAACGCTGCAAGATTTGGTGAAGGCCTATCCGGGAACGGAGGCCGCAACGACGGCGAAAGATCGCCTACAACGTTTGAAGTAATGACCTCTACTGAGAATGTAAGCAATGCCATCGCCGGCTCTGCCAGCGATGGTTTTTTTATGGACGTGGATTTGCAGCGTCGCTTTGGTGGGTTGGAGCGCTTGTATGGCGTAGAAGGGGCAGCACGTATTCGTGCTGCTCATGTGGCCGTGGTAGGGATCGGCGGCGTAGGGTCTTGGAGTGCCGAGGCTTTGGCGCGCAGCGGCGTAGGCACTTTGACCCTGATTGATTTGGACAATGTGGCTGAATCCAATATCAATCGACAAATTCACGCACTTACAGATACTGTGGGCAAGGCCAAGGTCGATGCTATGCGCGAGCGCATCTCGCAGATCAATCCCGCATGCATAGTTCACTGTATTGAGGATTTTGTGGATCCGGAAAATTGGCCCAAGATTCTCCCCGCTGGTGTGGATGCTGTGATTGATGCATGTGATCAAGTCAAGGCTAAGCTGTCAATGGCACAGTGGGCGCGTCGTAATAAACGCTTATTTATCGCTGTGGGAGCCGCGGGTGGCAAGCGTTTTGCGCACAAAGTTGAAGTGAATGATTTATCGCAGACAACACATGATCCACTTCTGGCGCAGTTGCGCTATCGGCTGCGCAAAGAATTTAATGCGCCCAAAGAAGGCAGGAAGATTGGGGTGACCACCGTATTTAGCCGGGAAGCGGTGTCGCAGCCTGATGCTTCATGTCAGTTACAAAACAGCGATGGCAGTTTGAATTGCAGCGGATACGGCTCTAGTGTCGCTGTGACAGCCACCTTTGGGCACTGTGCCGCAGGTTGGGTTCTGGATCAAATTGCGATCAACTCGAAAAAATAGCACGTTTTGCTAAAAACGCAAAAAAATCGATGCTACAATTCATGCATTCGCTAGTTAGATACATTATTTAGCTAGCAGGTTGGGTCTTTAGCTCAGTCGGTAGAGCAGCGGACTTTTAATCCGTTGGTCGCGAGTTCGAATCTCGCAGGACCCACCAGAGAATTCAAGGCGCTACAGCTATTTTAGTTGTAGCGCCTTTCTCGTTTTATTCCCACGGTGGGAATGCCCGCCACGCCCAAGCGATTGTGGATATTTTCAATGAGGCCATCTTGACCTCTACGGCTTTGTACGACTACCAGCCCCGTACGCTGCAGAGTATGGCGCCGTGGTTTGCCACCAAGCAGCACAGCAACTTCCCGGTGATTGGCGTGGAAGACGAGGGCGGCACTTTGCTGGCGTTTGGCAGCTATGGCACGTTTAGGGCCTATCCCGCCTTCAAGTACACGGTAGAGCACTCGGTGTACGTGCACCAAGACCATCGAGGGCAAGGCTTGGGGCTGGCAGTCATGCAGGCCCTGATTGCGGTGGCCCGCAAGCAGCAGATGCATGCCATGGTTGGCGCGATTGACGCGGCCAATGCCAGCAGCATTGCGCTGCATACCCGCTTGGGCTTTGCACAGGTGGGCACCATGCCGCAAGTGGGCTTCAAGTTTGGCCGCTGGCTGGACTTGGCGCTGTACCAACTGCTGCTAGCAACCCCGGACCACCCCGTGGATGGCTGAGGTAGCGGGGCACACCGTGCGCCGGGGTATTCCAGCAGCGATACACATCATGCGCATTTAGCGGCAGCGCTGCGGCAAACGCGTATCTTTTTTGAGATTAGTATGCATCCTTAGCAACCTTGAAGCCTGCGCACACCCTGCGAACAGGCATGTTGATATGGAACTGCAGTCTCTACAGCCCTTGGCTCAGCAATTGTTTGCGGACATTCGTGGGCTGACTTTTGATGGCGTTGGCGTCACCCGTGCCAGCTATGGCGAAGGTGAAAACGCGTGCGCCGCGTACTTGGAGAAGTTTGCGCGCAGCGAGGGCCTGGACGTGGTGACGGACCGCGCAGGCAACTTTGTGTATTTTGATCCGGCAGACACGCGCAGCGGCGCGGCGATCTGGACGGGCTCACACCTGGACTCCGTGCCGCAAGGCGGCAACTACGATGGCTTGGCCGGTGTGGTGGCGGGTCTGCTGGTGCTGATTGCCGCCCGGCGCGAGGGTGTTACCTTGCCCGCACCGCTGAAGGTGATTGGCTTTCGCGGTGAAGAAAGCGCATGGTTTGGCAAGGCCTACATGGGCTCGGTGCGTTGTGGGGCAAGCTCAGCAGCGCCGATCTGGCCTTGCAGCGCCGGGGCGACGGCATCAGCTTGTACGATGCGCTGAGCGCATGCGGTGCCGATATGGCTGCCATCAGCCGCCAAGAAAAACTCATCAACCCTGCCGAGATTGCCGCCTATATCGAGCTGCACATTGAACAAGGCCCGGTGATGGTGGCGCGCGAGATTCCGGTTGGCGTGGTCAGCGGCATTCGCGGCAATGTGCGCCACAACAAGATTGAGTGTTGGGGCGATGCCCAGCACTCGGGCGTGGTGCCGCGCTGGCTGCGTAAAGACGCGGTGTTTGCCGTGTCAGATTTGATTGTGCGGCTGGACAACCACTGGCGTGCCCTGCTGGAGCGCGGTACGGACTTGGTGGTGACCTGCGGCGTGGTGCAGACCAACCCTGCAGAGCATTCCATCTCGCGCGTACCTGGTTATGCACACTTCAGTTTTGAAGCGCGCAGCAAAAGTAGTGACACGCTGGAGGCCTTCTACCAGTTGGTGCAGGCAGAAATGCATTCGATTGAGCGCGAGCGCGGCGTGAAGTTTGTGCTGGACCGCCGCCTGATGAGCGAGCCCGCCGTGTGCGATGCCCAACTGTGCGACTTGATGGCCCAGGCTTGCCGCACCGGGGCATTGCGCATGAGCGCATTCCCAGTGGCGCAGGCCACGATGCCGCCTTGTTTGCCAACGGCGGCGTGCCGTCGGCGATGGTGTTTGTGCGCAACCAAAATGGCTCGCACAACCCGCATGAAGCGATGGAGCTGGCAGACTTTATGCTGGGCACGCAGGTGATGGCAGACACCATTGCCGCCATCCCCGCAGCGCAGCCACGAGTCGGCGCTTCGCTATAGTCGCTCGCCATGACAGTGCCTGCGTTTACCTCCCACCTTGATTACAGCGCCATGGGGGATCGCCTGCGCGCTTATCGCATGGGGGCAGGGCTGCAGGCCGATGAAGTGGCCGAGCAACTGGGGGTGTCGCGCGCGGTGGTCTACCGCATGGAAAAGGGGGAGATCGTCAAGATTGAAACCCTGGAGCGCCTGGCACAGCTGCTGGGTACCAGCTTGGCATCGCTGCTGGGGGTGGAGGCGGAGTATTACGCCTCGGCTCTGGCGCTGTTTGAGCGCATGCGCCAAATTGAGCAAAGCACGGATCGCATTTTGGCGCACTTTGAGCCGATTTCCGTCTTGCTGCTGTCTGAGAACTACCTCAACTATTTGGCGCTGATGCTGCAAGAAGCCTTGCCCCAGGGCGCAGACGCCCAGGTGCAAGCACGGCAGACGCTACAGATGGTGGAGATTTTGCGTGCACGCCAACGCAATTTTGAGCAGCGCAAGCCCCACATCGTGAGCCTGATGGGGCTGCGTGATTTAGAGCGCTTTGTGCAAACCGGCTTGGTCGGGCGCATGGATGTACCCGCTGCCGTGCGGCGCGAGCGCATTCAGGCGGCCCACATCGAGGTGGCGCGCATTGCCGAGCTGATGGAGCATGCGCCGTGGTTTGCCCAGATTGGGCTGGTGGATGACGCCATGCCCTCGGCCACCTACCAGGTGCTCACGGGCGCGCACCACCGTGTGCTCATGCAAAGCCCGTTTCGCCTGGGGGAGCTGCCGAATGTACGCAACGGTATTGCCACCGTGACCGCATCGCCCGAGGCCGTGGCACTGCACGAACAGATGACGACACAGCTGTGGGCCCACGCCAGCAAAGGCTCCGAAGGCGCGCAGCGCCTGCGCGCCATGTTGCAGCGGGTTCGCAGCGATTGAACAGTAAGAAAGCATTTGAGATGACAAATCCTATGAGCCAGCAAGCTGCGGCTTGGTTGTTGGAAGCCGGCTGTGTGGAAGTGCGCACCGATGCGCCGTTTGTGCTGCCCTCGGGCTGGGCCAGCCCGGTGTACATGGATGCCACGCGGCTGATTTCCCTGCCCACCATCCGCCGTGAGTTGATGAAGCAAGGCGTGCAGCGCCTGCTGGATGCCGGTGCCCTGCAAGGGCTGAGCGCGGTGGCCGGGGGCGAGTCCAGCGGCATTGCCTTTGCGGCGTGGTTTGCCGAAAAGCTGGATATGCCCCTGCAGTACGTGCGCAAGCGCGCCGTGGGCAGCCGCCAGATTGAAGGCGTGGTGGCGCAAGGCGGCAAGGTGCTGCTGGTGGACGATATGGTGTCTGCCGGGCAGTACAAACTGAATTTTATTGATGCGCTGCGCAGCGAAGGCGCGCGCGTGGAAGATCTGTTTGTGGTGTTTGATTACGCGTGCTTTGGCTCGGACGCGGTCTTGGCACAGCACGGCGTGCGCGTGCATGCGCTGTGCAACTGGCAGGACGTGCTGGCCATGGCGTTCCAGCGCGGCGGTTTCTCGGTCGAGCAACTGGCCGTATGGCAGGCGTTTTTGCAAGACCCGGCCAAATGGTCGCTGGCCCATGGTGGCATCGGGAAGTAATCGAAATTTTAAAAATATGAGCTGATGGCGCTTATCTAAATTAGCTTTCAATCACTTTTATAGTTGAAATATAAGTAATACAGGCGCTGGCAGCTCACTTATTCATGAGCAATCAGAAGGGCGACCGTGTTTGTTGTATCGAAATTGCTCTCGGCCATCACGCAGCCGCTGTTTTGGCTGGCGCTGTGGTGGCTGCTGGCCTTGCTGCTGTTGGGGAAAAAGCCGCGGGCAGCAAAGCGCATGCTGTGGTCAGGCTTGGTGCTGCTGGGGGTGCTGGGCTTTCAGGCGCTGCCTGATGCATTGCTGCGTGCGCTGGAGCGCCGCTATCCCGCTCAGCCGATGGCCGCAGCGCTGGAGCAGCACGCCGGCATGCTGGTGCTGGGTGGCGCAGTGGAGCACCCAGCCAGTTGGCAAGCCCACGGGCAAGTGCCGCTGGGGCAGTCGGCAGAGCGCATGACGGTGCCGGTGGGCTTGATGCGGCAGCACCCGCAGTGGCAGCTGATATTCAGCGGGGGCGAAGGGCGATTGCTGGCCACGGGTATTACCGAAGGGCAACTGGCCCAGCAGTTCTATGCCGAGCAAGGCGTGGACATGGCGCGCGTGCAGATCGAGCAAGGCGCACGCACCACCCGAGAGAACGCGCTGCGCGTGGCCCAAACGCTGGGTGAGCGCTGCAGCCAGCAGCCTTGGCTGCTGGTGACATCGGCATGGCACATGCCGCGCTCCGTGGCGGAGTTTGAAGCGGTGGGCTGCAAGGTGACCCCTTATCCGGTGGACTTTCGCACCGGCACGCACACCGCTTGGTACCGCTACCACATGGCAGACAGTTTGCTGCGCTGGCAAGTGGCACTGCATGAGTGGCTGGGGCAGTTGGCTTACGCGCTCACGCGGTAATGCGTTGTGCGCTTTAAGCCGTAGCAAGCCCTTGCGTATGAATGGCTGACGCAGTCGCAAAAAACGCCTGCTGAAATCAATCAGCAGGCGTTTTTTGTATGGAAAGGGCTGGTGCCCGCGCTTATGCGGCGGTGACGGCCTTCACGTCATTCGCAGCGCTGGCAAACGCAGCGGCCACTGCGTCGGGGCCCATGCCCAAGCCTTCAGCGCGCACGATGCGCACGTCGGTGACGCCAAAGAAGCCCAGCACCACTTTCAGGTAGCTTTCTTGGTGCTCCAAGGCCTGCATGGCTTCGGTGGTGGAGTACACACCGCCACGCGACGAAGCCACGATCACGGTCTTGCCCTTGGCCAAACCTTCAGGGCCCGCTGCGGTGTAGCGGAAGGTGCGGCCAGGCTGTGCCAGGCGGTCGATCCAGGCTTTGAGCTGCGTAGGAATGCTGAAATTGTAGAAAGGCGCGCCAATCACAACCACATCGGCAGCCAAGAACTGGCTCACCAGTTTTTCAGACACGGCGTTTTCAGCCACTTGCTCGGCACTCAGGCCATCGGTTTGGCCGGTGCGGGGTGCCATGGCGGCGGTGGTGAAGTGGTTGGGAGCCTCGGCCACCAGGTCCAGGTATTCCACTTGGGTGTCGGGGTGCTTGGCGGTCCACTCCGCCACGATTTGTTGGGTCAGCTTGCGCGAAGCCGAGTTTTCACCAGAGATAGAAGAGTCAACGTGCAACAGTTTCAAGGGGTGCTCCTAAGCAATGTTCGAATCAATGGCAGTGATTGTGGATTACACGCGAACATTTGATAAGTCACTAAAAACACGATAGATTGTTCTGAATTTGGGACAATTGGTGTTGAGTGATTGGAAACAGAACAGGGAGTGCTGATGCAGGACTTGAATGACATGCTGTACTTTGCCGAGGTGGTGGAGCGCGGCGGCTTTGCGGCAGCGGGTCGCGCACTGGGCATTCCGAAATCGCGCCTGTCGCGCCGGGTGGCGGAGCTTGAGGCACGGCTGGGGGTGCGCTTGCTGCAGCGCACCACACGCAAGCTGTCCTTAACGGAGGTGGGTCTGCCTACTTGCGCCATTGCCAAGCCATTCGCGATGCGGCGATGGCCGCCCAAGATACGGTGGAGCAAGTGCAAAGTGAACCTCGAGGTACGGTGCGAGTGAGCTGCCCCGTCACCTTGTCGCAAACCGTACTGGCCCCGCTGATGCCGCGTTTTTTGGCCCGTTACCCCGAGGTGCGCGTGGAAATGCTGGTGGTGAACCGGCCGGTGAATGTGGTGGAAGAGGGCTTGGACGTGGCGCTGCGGGTGCGGGCCTCGCTGGAAGACAGTGCCAGCATGGTGGTCAAGCGCCTGGATGTGGCACAGCAAATTTTGCTGGCCAGCCCGCAGTATCTGGCGCGCAAGGGCGTGCCACAGTCGCCGCAGGATTTGCTGCAGCACGATGTGTTGTCCATGTCTGCCTTTGAAGGCGTGGCGCACTGGCGGCTGCGCAGTGATACCGGGGCGGAGATGCAAATCCAGCCCCAAACCCGTTATGTGGCTGATGACTTGATGACGCTGAAGCTGGCCGTGATGGGGGGCGC
>NZ_CADEPJ010000135.1 GCF_902829245.1 Comamonas jiangduensis
TGGCGTGCGATTGTAGAGATTAAGAAGAACAAGGGTGAAATAGATTAATATTAACTTTTTTTTTTTTTTCAAGCAGAAGACGGCATACGAGATCAGCCTCGGTCTCGTGGGCTCGGAATGTGTATAAGAGACAGGCTTAGTCGGTCACCAACGTCCCCGGGGTGGTAAATCGACCAGCATTTCCTGAACACTTGCGAAGCTGGGTAGAAGCGGCTTACTTTAGTTGCGAGATTGCGTACCCGCTTTATTGTTAGGGCAACTTGAATTAACCCTTGTAAGCCCTAAAGCTTGTCTAGGAAACTCTGGTCAGTTCACTTTTAGCTGGAAGGTTCTCCAACATTTCTTTTAGCAGCCTTATCAGTGTCTGTGCAGAAGCACTCAGTGGTGTATGCCTGTGCGTGACTACGCCCAAAGGCCGTTTTATTCCTGGAGAGTGCAAGCGCAAACAGCGGATCTGATTGGATTGCAGTAAGGCGATGGCCGTTTCAGGCAAGGCGCTAATGCCTAATCCCTGAACTACCAGCGCTCCAATTGTGGCGATGTGATCAACTTCGAAAGCTGGTATGAACTTGATGTCATGCTTTGCCAGTTCGGCATCCACATACTGGCGCACACTTGCCGAGCTGCTCATAGAAATATGTGGGAAATGCAGCGTTGCTTCCAGCACGATGGGCTTTACTTCTTCACATAGAGGATGGTCTGAACGACAGACCAGCAAGAACTCGTCAGTGGTGAGTTGCTCGTAAGCGAGATCTTCTTGCTTGGGATCCGCTGCTGTGAGGGCAAGATCTACTTTCCCATTACGCACTAGATCAAAGGCTGGGTCTGAGAGTGTGTCTCGCAAGGAAAGCCTAACTCCGGGATAGGCCTGGGAAAACGCAGCAAAGGCTTGAGGCACGATAGAAGCAGCCAAGGAGGGAAGAGCTGCCACGGACACCGCACCGGTTTTCAGCAGCACAGTATCTGCTACCGCTTGCAGTGCGCGCTGAGTGTCACGTATCAACTCTTGTGCATGAGCGACAAAAATATGCCCCACGTCTGTTAGCTCCACAGCGCGTGTCGTGCGTTCAAAGAGGCGCGCACCTAACTGGGCTTCCACTCGTGCAATCAACGCAGATAAAGCCGATTGCGAGAGATGCACCTGTAGTGCGGCTTGGCCAAAGCTGCGGGTTTGGCTCAAAGCGATAACCGCTTTGAGCTCTTTCGTTGATAAATTGGGTTCCACGAGCAGAGTATAGACAGCGGGGCAGCGACAAAAAGTGGCCCCGATTCGCTGCATTACTCAGGCTTGATGTTGCCGTCCTTGATTAACTTGGCCCACTTGGCATATTCATCGTTGATGATTTTCGATGTTTCTGCTGGGGTGTTGTAGGTCGCGATGGTGCCTTGTGCCAGCATGGAGTCTTTGACTTCTTGTTTGGTCAAAATTTCCTTCAAAGCACTGTTGAGCTTTTGGATTACAGCTTCGGGGGTGCCTGCTGGCGCAGAAATCCCAAACATCGAACTAACCAGCATGCCGGGGAAGCCTGCTTCACCAACTGTAGGCACATCGGGGAGTGATGCTACGCGCTCTTTAGTAGTAGTAGCTAGTGCACGCAGTTTGCCGGCCTTGATTTGGCTTTGTGCAGCCGGAGCTGTATCGATCATGGCATTGACTTGACCGCCTAAGAGGTCTCAATGGCGGGGCCGCTGCCCTTGTATGGAACGTGTACTGCATCAATCTTTGTCTGCAGCTTCAGCATTTCAAGGGCTAGATGCTGTGGAGAACCATTGCCAGCGGAAGCAACAGTGAGTGCGCCGGGTTTTGCTTTGGCGAGCTCAACAAGCTCTTTTACAGAGTTGGATGGTATTGAAGGGTTCACCACAAACACAAGTGGAACAGTACCAACCAGCGAAATATGCGCGAAGCTTTTCTGGATATCAAAGGGCGTTACCGCTGGCATTAGCGCCGCGTTGATGGTGTGGCTGGTAAAAGCGCCCATTAGCAGCGTGTAGCCATCAGCGGGGGATTTAGTAACTTGGCCTGCACCGAGGCTGCCACCAGCACCCGCACGGTTTTCCACGATGAATTGCTGGCCCAGTTCATCCGACAAGTGCTTTGCCAGCACGCGGCCAATCACGTCAGTCGCACCACCGGGAGCATAAGGTACGACTAGCTTAACAGGCTTGCTAGGGTAGTCGCTCTGGGCATAGACGTTACCCGATATACCGCAAAACATTAAAACAGTTGCAGACAGAGCAGTCAAAGCTTGGCGACGAGCCAGTTTAGGATTGGTGTTGGTAGTTTTCATTAAGTCTCCTTAGGGTTTGTAGGTACGCGTTTTCTTGTGAAGCGCTCGATTTTTTTGCAAATCAACAATATTATTAATAATTCAAATCTTCAACAGTGGTTAACCCTCCCATGACAGACAAGCCAAGCCAACAACCCACCATTCACCCTGAAGCTGCTACAAGCGGGATGGCAAAAGGTCTGACCAATTACGGAGACCGTGGGTTCTCGTTGTTCCTGCGAAAAGCTTTCATCAAGGGCGCAGGCTTCACGGACAAAGCGCTGGAGCGCCCGGTGATCGGCATTACCAACACGGGCAGCTCCTACAACCCTTGCCACGGCAACATGCCGCAGCTCATGGAGGCGGTAAAGCGCGGCATCCTTATGGCAGGTGGCCTGCCCATGGACTTTCCGACCATTTCTTTGCACGAGAGCTTTTCGCAACCCACTAGCATGTATTTGCGCAATCTGATGTCTATGGACACCGAAGAGATGCTGCGCGCCCAACCCATGGATGCGGTGGTATTGATCGGCGGCTGCGACAAGACGGTGCCTGCACAGCTCATGGGGGCTGCCTCGGTAGGATTGCCTGCTGTGCAGTTGGTGACCGGCTCGATGCTGACAGGCTCGCACCGTAGTGAACGTGTCGGCGCATGTACGGATTGCCGACGTTACTGGGGCAAATTTCGCGCAGAAGAAATTGACAGTGAAGAAATTTCGGACGTAAACAACCAACTGGTGGCCAGCGTGGGTACCTGCTCGGTGGCAGGAACGGCAAGCACCATGGCATGTATTGCTGAAGCTTTGGGTATTGCGATCCCTGGCAGTGCCAGCCCGCCGGCTGTCACTGCCGATCGCATCCGAATTGCCGAACGCTCGGGCGAAGTCGCCGTGCATATGGCGCGTGCTGGTTTGACCATCGACCAGATTCTGACGCCCGCTGCATTTGAAAATGCCATGCGCGTTTTGTTGGCCATGGCGGTTCGACCAATGCCATCGTGCACCTGGCAGCTATTGCTGGACGTCTGGGTTACGAGTTGGATCTGAAAGCCCTGGATGTCTTGAGCCGCAATACGCCCGTGTTGTTGGACCTTAAACCCTCGGGTGATCACTACATGGAGGACTTCCACGCGGCAGGCGGCATGCCCACGCTGTTGCGCGAGCTTAAGCCTTTGCTCAACTTGGAGGCGTTGACTGTCACAGGCAGGACTTTGGGTGAAGAGTTGGAAGCTGCAGGTTCGGGCTTTAAGCAATCCATTGTGAAAACGCTCAAGGAACCGCTGTACCCCCAGGGCGGTATTGCTGTTCTCCATGGCAATCTTGCGCCTGCTGGAGCCATCATCAAGCAATCGGCAGCCAATCCCGCACTGATGGAGCACGAAGGGCGTGCCGTGGTGTTCGAGAATGCTGAAGATCTGGCCGCACGCATTGACGCACCGGATCTTGACGTTCAGGCTGACGATATTTTGGTGCTCAAAAATATTGGCCCTAAGGCAGCGGCAATGCCTGAGGCAGGCTATCTTCCTATCCCTAAAAAGCTGGCTGCGCAGGGCGTTAAGGACATGGTGCGAATCTCGGATGGCCGCATGAGCGGTACAGCGTTTGGCACCATCGTTTTGCACGTCACCCCTGAGGCTGCCATTGGTGGACCTTTGGCGTGGGTGCAGAACGGCGACAGAATCAAACTGTCGGTCAGTCAGCGCAGTATTGAATGGATGGTTGATTCTGCTGAGGTGGCCCGTCGCCAGAGCGCGCAACCGGTGCAAGTTCCTAGCGCTGAAAGAGGCTACGCCCATTTGTTCAAAAAGACGGTGTTGCAAGCCGATCGAGGGGCTGACTTTGACTTTCTGACAGCTACCGAAAGCAAAGGCGCTATTCCAAGGAGTTAAATCTGTATGTCGAATGGCATTCGTTTGTCCGAGTGCCGTCCCTTTGAGGGCGGTGCTTCGGTTATTGCGGCTACGCTGGAAGAAGACATTGTGTTGGGTCTTCTGGCGCCCAAGGTACGTTTGGTCGAAGACGAGCTCATAGGGCGCTTTGGGGCCAAGCGCCATCACGTGCGAGAGGCCCTGGTGCTGTTGGAGGCCTTGGGGCTGGTGGAGCGCAAGCGCAATATTGGTGCGCAGGTGAAAGCATTCAGCCGCGAAGAAGTCATTCAGCTCTATGAGATGCGAGAACTGCTGGAGGTAGAGGCGATGCGCAAGATTCCATTGCCTGTGCCGACGCAGCCGCTGCAAGTGCTGATGCAGATCCAGCATGCGCACGACAGTGCTGTGCAGCAACGCGATGCGCGCTGCATCTTCAGAACCAATCAAGAGTTCCATCGGCATCTATTTGCCCAATGCGGTAACGCTTTCCTGGCACAGGCCATCGAGGACTTCGCGCGTAAAACGCACGCCATCCGTTTTGGTGCGTTGATTTCCAGCGAACACCAGCTTCAGTCTCAGCAAGAACACCACGAGCTACTGCAGGTTTTGGAAAGTGGCGATCGACAGAGCTTGATCGAACTAACCATGAAGCATCTTGTGCCTTCAAGAGATCATTACTTGAAGGCACAAGAGATGCTGCAAGCTTGAAAGCAGCCAACACTCAGTTCAAGAAAAGTTGGCGAACTTCATCGGCCTTGGCCAACGGCCTGCCCAGTGCTTGTGCACCTTGGGCCACTTGGGCCACCAAAGCTGCATTGTTGGGTGCCTGCAGGCCATTCTTGAGGAACAGGTTGTTCTCAAATCCCACGCGCGCATGCCCCCCCAAACTAGCGGCCGCGATTGCACATGCATTCTCCTGCGCCCCAAAGGCGCACATTGCCCAAGGGGAGGCGCCATCATGTGCAGCCAGAAACGGTAGCAAGTCCGTGGGCGATGAGGTTTGCCCCACCGAGTAGCGGCCCAGCACAAACAGCAGAAACCACTTGTTGTCTGGAGTAACTCCGCGTGCGCGCAATTGATGCCAGCTTTGTACATCGGCCACGACATACAGAATGATCTGTGTCATGACGTTGCAGCTTTTCAGCCAGGAAAAAAATGCTGCTATATCGGCTTCTGGTGCTTCCGGCTTAATGATTTCACGCAAGCCGACAGAGAGAGCTTCTGGGACTACCTCACGCGCAACCTGCATCTGCTCTTGTGGCTGGTAGACCTGTGCAGCTTCGGTAGTGATCTGCACCACCAACTCTTGCCCGACTGCCTTGCGGATGGCCGCTGTGGCTTCCTGGTATGCATGCGCATCCAGCAAATGTTTGCCATCGGGTTTTCTGACATGAGCGTGAATCATGGCAGCCCCAGCATCCAGGCACTCTTTGGCGGTCTGCGCGAGTTCTGCAGCAGTCAATGGAACATGAGGATGTTGTTCCTTGGTCTTGTAGGCTCCATTGGGCGCGACAGTGACAATTAGTGGTGTGTTCATTGTGCAGCCCCTTATTGCTCAACAGCATCGCCAACAGGTGGCAGCTCGCTTTTAAGGAGATCCAAGCCTGCGAGCAACGTATTCTGATAACGCTGACGCTCTTGAGCGATAGTTTCAGGTGTCCACTTAAAGAAACCTTCACCAGTCTTCATACCAAATTTGCCTTCTGCCACCTTTTGCGCCAAGCACTGGCTGGGCACGGTATTGGCGGCAAGAGAGGGGTACATCGTGGCGCCCGCAGCGCAGTGCACCTCCAGACCCGCATGGTCGCGCTGCAGTACCGGGCCAGCAGCCAGAAAACGAAAACCAAATCCAAATCGCACGGCAGCGTCCACATCTTCTGGCGTAGCAACGCCTGCATCAATCAATGCAAAAGCTTCGCGTGCCAGCGCATGCTGCAAGCGGTTGGCCAAAAAACCTGGCAAATCCTTCTTCACTAACACAGGCACCATGCCGCATTGGCGCATGAAGGCATGTAGATTCTGCGCACATTCCAGGTGGCTGGCTTGACCACATACCACTTCCACCAACGGCGTCAGGTGGGCAGGCATGAAAAAGTGCAAGCCCAACATACGGTGGGATGTTTGTACCCCTCGGCAATCGCCGAGATAGGGAAGCTAGAGCTATTACTGGCGAGCAAGGCGTCAGGGCGAGCTAGTGATTCCAACTCTGTGAATAAAACCTGTTTGATATCGAGACGCTCAGGGATGCACTCGATGACCAAGTCAATCTTGCCCCAATCAATATCTTGGAGAGACCCCACCACCGTCAGCTTGTCCTGTTGTGCTGATGCTTGCAGTTGAGATAAGCCGTTGCCCACGAGCTCAGGTACTTTGGCGCGGCGTTCCGCGTTGGCTTCGACGATGATGGTCTGTGATCCACCACGGCACAAAACTACTGCAACATCCACCCCATAGTTCCGCCACCTACCACGACGGCATGCGAGCGGAAGGCCTGAAAAAATGCGAGAGGACGCTAAAAGGGATAGGTTGCACCATTGACTCCATATTCAAATCTACTTGAACCGAAGTTTGAGGTGCTGAGATAAATTTGTTAAACGAATTTATTTCGTTAAATGTCCTGTTTTTTAAATTTATCTTGAGCGTGACCTTGGTGAATACAGATGGATAAGGCGCTAGCTATAAGCCTACATCCACTACGATTAGTCAACTCCAACTCAACTGGTGTTGCCCCTGTTTTGTGGAGTTCTTAGCTCCCTGCTTACGCGGCCTTTTTGCGCTGTGCCTCGTACCAGCGTTGCTCGTATTGCATAGGACTGAGATAGTCCAAGCTCGAATGCCGTCTGCGCCAATTGTAGAAGGCCGTCCAGTTCATGATGGCCTGCCTAGCTTGCTCCCGGGTAGCAAAGCGCTGCCCATGCACACATGCGACTTTCACCCCCCCCCAGAAACTCTCGGTCGGGGAGTTGTCCCAGCAATTGCCTTTACGGCTCATGGACGAGCGTATTCCCCATTGGGCTAAAGCAGCCTGGAAGTCATGGCTGCAGTATTGACTGCCACTGTCGCTGTGGAAGATGGCTCTTGGCTCTTGGTGCCTTCGCCACCAAGCCATCGCCAAAGCATCTGTGACCAAGCTCGCTTGTATATATGACTGCAGGCTCCAGCCCACTATCTGACGGCTGAACATATCCATGACAGCGGCCAAATACAGCCTGCCCTCGTTGGTAGCGATATAGGTGATGTCTCCGCACAGAAGCTGATTGGGTAGACGTGCTTCATTTCGTGGATCCATGCATACCTCGCAGCACGTCCTGCGCGAAGGACGCTGCCGCTTTTTTTGCGATATCACGCCCCATTCACAAGCGTGCAACCCCAGCTCGTAGGGGGCTTATCTCCATTTGCTCCGGCGTGACCTTGCTTACTGCGCTATCGGCAGCTCCAAGCTTTGGAGTGCCTTCACCCAACTATTCAAGCTGGCCTTCGGTATGCCCAGCGCCTGGCACACCTGCATTTGAGATTGCCCGCTTTGCACCAAGCGAACAGCCTCCAACCTAAATTCCTGCGTGTACGCCACTCGCACTTGCTTTGTCGCCATTTCTTAGCTCCTTGTCGATATTTTGGACAACGCTAAGAACTCCCATTTTTAGGTGCAACTTCAACTTCGTTGAATGTTTGTGTAAACGGCTCTTAGGAATATTTGAGACTTGCTTTTTTGGCTTGCATTCGGGTTATTCATAGTTTTCTTATTGAAAGCAAATCTCGGATAATGAGATTATTGATCTTCTATATGAGGTGCCGAATGAAACCGATGAGCTTCGAATGTCAAGGCTTTTCAGGTGCTGTGGGCTTGATGCAAGAGGTCAGCAGGCTGTATGACCGTTTTGATGGCGCCGTTTAGAGCCGCTACCACTACCTTTGATACGTCGTTGCTTTGCCTTGTAATACTTCTGTATTGCCTTAGGCTTCGCGCCTCGTCTCAATCGCAATTCGAAGGTTTGCAGGGTAGTGTTAGCGGCTCTTAATCAGCATTACATGGCTAAATCGGGCCACTCGCATTCAAGTTGAATCGCACGAAGCGATCAGGAGACAAATAGATGAACCGACGTGACTTCGGCGGCACAGCTGCCGCGCTGAGCGTGTACTTTTCCTTACCGCGTGTCGTGCATGCTCAGGGGAAGGGGCAGATTGACCAGTTACGCATCTTTGTAGGCTTTCCGGCAGGTGGCGCCAACGATATAGTTGCGCGCCATCTTGCTGAGGACTTCGATCAAGCTACGCACGCACCGCTTGTTGAAAATAGACCTGGGTCGGCAAACCGCTTGGCGCTGGCCGCAATGCACCGCAATCCGTCTGACGGCAGCTCAATGTTGGTGTTGCCAGATACCCTGCTCACTCTGATACCCCACGTAGATCCCCTTCCAGGGACTTACACGCCAGAAGATCTAGTACCCGTCTCTCCCTGCGCGATGGTACGACAGGGTTTTGCTGTGGGCCCTATGGTGCCGACTACGGTAAAGACAGTGGCAGACTTTTGGGAATGGGCAAAAGCCAACCCGAAGCTGGCCAGCTACGGAACACCAGGACCCAATTCGCCGCAGCGTTTCCTGATGCAGGAGTTGTTACGCAAAGCTGGCGTCACGCTAAACCATGTTCCTTACAGGGGGTCGATGCCCGGCATCATCGATTTAGTCGGCGGGCAGATCGCGGCATTCATTTCGCCGATCGGCGATTCGATGACGCACATCAAGGAAGGCCGCTTACGCCTTCTGGCAGTGGCAAGTCATCAGCGATCACCATTCTTGCCTGAAGTTCCCACCCTAGCGGAGCAGGGCTATCCACGCATCATCGGAGATGAACTTTCGGCTGTCGTAATGGCTAAGGGAACACCCCCCGAGATAGTGGAAGCTGCTGCCAAGGCCATCGCTCAAGCTATCAAGCGACCCAAGGTCCTGCAAGCGCTGGCAAGCTTGGGCATGGAGCCATACATTAGCACTCCGGCCGAATATGCTCAATCGCTGCGAGAAGATTTCAAAAACTGGGAAGAACGCGTTAAGGCATCTGGATTCAAGCCCGAAACGTAATTCACCATCGATCAGCACGTGAACGGTAAGCTCTATGTGCAGAGTAGGATCCTACTGATGTGTAGAAATCTGACAGGTGCACCCGTTTCAATTGGGTCAGTTGTCAGATGCGTTCAAACGTCTGCAAGCTCTGCTGCTCAAGCAGTGAATCGCACCGTGTTTGGTGGAGGCTAGTTTGTTGAAGTGCAGGCGTCAGCCTGCACAGAGTTGGCAACTTGCCGCCAGTAGCTTGCCTCAGCTTCGATTGGCGGTATATGCCCTATGGATTCCAGCAAGCTGCCGTGGTTGAACCAGTGCACCCATTGCAGTGTTGCCAGCTCCAGTGATTCACGTGTTTTCCACGATTTTTCTTGTAGATGACCTCCGTTTTTTACAGACCGATGACGGTTTCGGCCCGGGCGTTGTCATAGGAATCGCCGGTGCTGCCTACCGACGGCACAAGCCAGCTTCCTCCAAGCGCTCGGTGTAGCGAATCGACACGTCCTGACTACCCCTGTCGGAGTGGTGAATCAGCTCTGTAGCATTTGAAGGCTGCCGTGCATGCAGTGCCTGCTCCAAAGCATCCACCACAAAGTCTGTACGCATGTGGCTGCTGACCCGCCAGCCCACTATGCGGCGGGCATACACATCAGTCACAAAGGCTACAAACATCTGCCCTTGCCAGGTTGATACATAGGTGAAGTCTGCAACCCACAGCTGGTCAGGGCGATGGGCTGTGAACTGCCGGTTGACGAGGTCTAGCGGGCATGGCCTCGCCATATCTGGGGGTGTCGTGCGCACTTTCTTGCCCCGTCTAGCGCCTTCAAGGTCCAGTTTGCGCATCAGGGTTGCACTGTGCAGCGAGGTTCGCCAGCTTGAAGGCTTTGCAAGAAGTGGATCTGAACGATCCTGCAGCCGTAGAGGACTTCAAGGCCAAGCACTACCTGAGCGATGAAGATTTGCAGGCACTGCAAGCCATCACCATGCCTGCGGAGCGCAAGGTGCAGGACTACCGCTCCACTTACAACGATGTACGCGACTGGATACGCAAGGAGCGTGAAGGTGGCGGTGGCGATGTAACACCCTCTGGCATCGACTGGAACGATGTGGTGTTTGAGGTGGACTTGCTCAAGTCCCAAGAGATCAATCTGGACTACATCCTTGAACTGATCTTTGAGAACAACAAGAAGCTCAAAGACAAATCCACGTTGGTTGAGGATGTGCGCCGCGTCATACGCGCCAGCATTGGCAACCGCGCCAAGGAAGACTTGGTGGTGGACTTTATCAACCACACCAATCTTGATGACCTGGGCGACAAGGCCACGGTGATTGATGCCTTCTTCCAATACGCCCAGGCTGAGCAGCAGCGTGAAGCACAGGCGTTGATTGATGAGGAGAAGCTGAATGCGGAAGCTGCCAAACGCTACATCACCAATTCCCTCAAACGTGAATACGCCTCAGACAGTGGCACAGAACTGAATGCTGTGCTGCCCAAGATGAGCCCGCTGAATCCGCAGTACCTGACCAAGAAGCAGACGGTGTTTCAAAAGATCGCTGCGTTTGTGGAGAAGTTCAAGGGCGTGGGTGGGCAGGTTTGAATCTGCCCTTTTCTTGCCGGAGAATCCATAGACTGCAAGAATGACAGCAAGGAGGTTGACCATGACCACTTACCGCCAACTACTCAGCCAAAGAGAGCGTATCCGCTCCATCGTCGCTCGTCACAAAGGCGCTAATCCGCGCCTGTTTGGATCGGTCGCATCTGGTATGCAACACGACACCAGTGACGTTGATCTATTGATCGACATGATGCCTGGTGGGAGCCTGCTGGACTTGGTCAATATGCAGATGGAGCTGAGCAAGGAAATCGGTGTCCAGTTCGATGTGAACACCCCGCGCAGCTTGCCCAAAAAATGGCGCGACACAGTAGTGCAAGGGGCTGTTGCGCTGTGAGCATTGACCCCGTCAAACCAGAAAGGCTGCCTGACTATCTGCAAGATGCCATCAAGCGCATCGATATGGCTGAGATGTACCTGAGCAGTGCATCACCTGGGATGCAAGAGAGGCTGTGTGATGAAGACGATGATGCCATCGAAGTCAATATGCTGCGCGACTCCTTGGTACGCTGCATTGAGGTCGTTGGACAGTGTCTTCATAACGCACAAACTGCTGATCCTAGCTTTGAGGCGCGCCATGCGTTGAATGCTTCAGGATGGTGGGGCATGCGCTCCAAAATCAGCCACGAGGGTGTGCAGAATTTTGTGTAAACGGACAATCCACTGCCGGCGCAATCCGGCCTGTCCGTAAACACCATGAGCACCAAGAAACACGACGTACCTGAAGAACTGCTGTCCGGCCTGCTGGCCAACTACAAGAAGCCTGAAGATCTGATTGGCGAGAACGGCCTGCTCAAGCAGTTGACCAAGATACTAGTCGAGCGAGCTTTGGAAGCTGAGCTGACCGAGCATCTGGGGCACGAGCGCAATGAAGCTGTTTCCAACCCTGTTGGTAACACCCGCAATGGCAAGAGCAAGAAGACCCTCAAGGGTGATTTCGGTGAACTACCCATCGAAGTACCCCGGGACCGACACGGCAGCTTTGAGCCGCAACTCATCCCCAAGCATCAGACCCGCTGGGCCGGATTCGACGACAAAATCATCTCGCTGTACGCCCGTGGCATGACAGTGCGGGAGATTCAGAGCCACCTGCAGGAGATGTACGGCACCGAGGTCTCGCCCAGCCTGATTTCCTCGGTGACTGATGCCGTGGCTGATGAAGTGAAGGCTTGGCAGGCCCGGCCACTGGAGCCTATTTACCCCATCGTGTACCTAGACTGCATCCATGTGAAGGTGCGTGAGGGAGCGGTACGGGTCAAGGCGGTGTACCTGGCCATTGGCATCAATATGAGCGGCGAGAAGGAGGTGCTGGGCCTGTGGCTGGCCCAGAGCGAGGGGGCCAAATTCTGGCTGCAGGTGGTCACCGAGTTGCGCAACCGTGGCGTGCAAGACATCTTCATTGCATGCGTTGACGGACTCAAGGGCTTCCCCGAGGCCATTGAGGCCGTGTTCCCAAGGGCGGTGGTTCAGTTGTGCATCGTGCACATGGCGCGCCACAGCCTGACCTACGTCTCGTGGAAACGCCGCAAAGAAGTGGCAGCCGACCTGCGCCGTATCTACACGGCAGCTACCGTACAAGAGGCTGAGCTGATGCTCTGTGAGTTTGAGCAGCGCTGGGATACCGAGTACCCGCCCATTAGCCAGTCCTGGCGCAGAAACTGGAGTCGCCTGACACCGTTCTTTGATTACCCAGCAGAAATCCGCAAGGTCATCTACACCACCAACGCCATTGAGTCGGTCAACATGGGCCTGAGGAAACTGAGCAAGAACAGGGGCTCATTCCCCAGCGATGAGGCGCTGACCAAGCTGTTCTATCTGGCCCTACGCAACATCAGCCAGAAGTGGAGCATGCCCATCCGGGATTGGAAAGCTGCGCTGACACGCTTTACCATTGAGTTCGGAGACCGCCTCTACATCAACTGAAGTCCGAACCGTTTACACAAAAATTCGGACACGCCCTCAGCCACGGTTATGACGGTGTCCAATATGACATCGTCTTAGCTGTGATCAAGCAAGACATGCCAGCACTCAGAGGCAAGCTATTGACAGCGCTTGCTGAGTTGTAGAAGTTCAGACTTGATCTGCGCGCTTCGTTTTTTCTTTTCTTCGCACGCCTCGACTACATTACGCTGCACCTGCGTAGCAGCCCGCATTGCACGCACCATCAGGCTTTGACGTTCAGCGGGTGAAGCACTGCGGGTGAAATGCGCAAATCGGCTTTCAGATAAAAATGCAACGGGCAAGGCATGAACAGCCTCCGGATTGCTTATGTTCGCGACCTGCTGAAAACCCTTCTCATGCGTACTCATTGAGAGCATCCTTCGCCTGTTAAAGCACGCCAATACATTTCAATGTATACATGTGCTTTGGTTATGGCACTCGTCACAAAAGCACCCCAAGCATTCATTAGGTCGCGACGTTGAGAGGTGGTCCCGGTCGTTTGAACAACTGATTCCAGTTGCTAAGCGAAATCCACTGGGCTATACCTCCTGCATTTTTGCAAACGGCAAGGCTGCAAAGTACGCTTCATCATCTCTCACTACTTAAAAAGGCAAACACAGCTTTTTCTTTAAGCGTTGAGTCATCGGCGCTCAACTCTCCAGTGCTGAAAGCTTCTCCAAATGATCAGCCCACTTCTGCATCATCTGAGCTCTGTCTTCGTAGTACAGCGCATGGTTATAAGTAGCACGGACAGCATTCGTATCTGCGTGCGCCAATTGCCGCTCGATCCATTCTGATCGATAGCCCACCTCATGCAAGCGAGTGCTACCAGTAACGCGTGTAGCATGTGGACTAAAACGACCACTCCACCCGAGCTTCATCAATGCCTGCCGCCAAGATGCTTGGCTCATAGAGACAGTGCGTTTGTCACGGCCAGGAAAGACATACTGAAACCTACCTGTCAGCCCACGCATAACCTTCAGCATCTCGACAGCCTGACTGGGTAAGGGCACCTTGTGTGCCTTCCCCATCTTCATACGCTCAGCAGGAATCAGCCAACACGCTGCACCAAGGTCAAACTCCTGCCACTGCGCTTCGACAACTTCATTCGGGCGACACAAAGTCCACCACATAAGCTGAAACGATGCCACCGTTTCATATCGTCCCCCAAGACCTTTGAAGTCACGCAGCAACTGAGCGATTTCGCCTTCTTCTAGCGCCCTCTTATGCTGGGTCTTGTTACGAGGATGAGCCTTTCGTACCGGGTATACCGGATCAGTCTCAGCCCTCAAGGTTGCGATCGCCAACTCAAATACCGACGACATCGAACGCTTGGCGACATCACGAACAGATGGGCCATTTTTCTTGTCTGCATCGTTCAAGACATCTAGCACTTGCAAAGACGTGATCTGGGCAATCGGCAGTTGGCCTATCTTGGGAAAGATAACCCGCTCAAAGACATCCAAGCGCCGCAGCTTAGTCAGCTCGTGCCAATCTCGCATTGACAACCACTCTTTGGCAATCACCTCGAAAGTGATACGAGCAGCATGCTCAGCCTTGATCTGCTCCTGTTTACGGTGATCCGCAGGATTGATGCCCTGCCTTACCAGATCTCTACACCGTGTACGCTCACCACGCGCTTCCTGCAATGTGAAGCGCTTAGCGCCCCGTCTCTCCTCCGCTTGCGCAGCAGTTTCTTTATTAGAGGCAGGCGCGTATTCGCCAATGGCAAAGAGGCTCTCTTTACCTTTGATCTCAAAACGATAGCGCCAAGCCTTGACCCCATTAGGTTTTACCTCTAGGTAAAGCCCTCCGCCATCGGCCAAACGATAGAGCTTTTCACGGGGTGCACTAGCTTTGCACTTGGTATCTGTCAGCATGAATCCTCTTGCAAAAGTCGCCCAAACCTATACCCGGTATTGAGCAAAAGTTCTGCAATGCTATACCCGGAGCCGTACCCGGTAAAGCTTCAGATTCAGTGAGATCAATTTGAATCGATTTGGATGAAGAATCAATGCAACGTATTGATTTTAAAGAAGTGTTTCAATCCAAACCGATTCAACCAAAAACAAACAATGGTCAGACGTTGAACAGGAAGTTCATCACATCGCCGTCTTTGACGATGTATTCCTTGCCTTCGGCGCGCATCTTGCCGGCATCCTTGGCGCCTTGCTCGCCCTTGTAGGCAATGAAGTCTTCAAACGCAATGGTTTGTGCACGGATAAAGCCGCGCTCAAAGTCACCGTGGATCACGCCCGCAGCTTGAGGGGCCGTAGCGCCCACGCGCACGGTCCAGGCGCGCACTTCCTTCACACCGGCGGTGAAGTAGGTTTGCAGACCCAGCAGCTTGAAGCCGGCACGGGTCAGGCGGGTCCAAACGGGCCCTTCCCGGCCCCCCCCTTGCCGGGACAAGGCGCGGGCTTCCTCGCCCCTCCCCGGCCTTTTCCCCTTTGTCCTTGCGCCGATCCC
>NZ_CADEPJ010000136.1 GCF_902829245.1 Comamonas jiangduensis
GGATGTGGACGTGGTCTTGCAGCAAGAGGCCATTGACTGGCACCAGTCTATGTATTGATAGCAGCCAGCGCTTGCTGCATCAGCGCTAGAGCACAAAAAGACTACATTGGCAGGCGCCGCTTGGCGTAAAAGGATGACAGGCAGGGCGGCTGCGCCGGCGCGATTCTTGGGCACCTTGATTTTGTGCACCGCCATGTCTGATCGCTCCCCTTTGTCGCCTGTCCTTCCTGGTGCCACTGCCGATGCTGTCACCCCGCCTGAAAGCCCTGCAGCGCCAGCGCAGCCGGTGCTGGAAAGTCGCGCGTCGCTGCGCCAGCCCCGTGAGAGTGTGGCCAGCTTGCAGGCAGTGGCTGCGGTATTGCCAGGCCTGCGCTGGCTCATCGGTTTGTTGATTGCCAGCATCATCATTGCAGCGCTGTATTTTGGCCGGGACATTCTGATTCCTCTGGCTTTGGCGGTGCTGGTGGGTTTTTTGCTAGACCCGGCGGTCACCCGTTTGAAGCGTTGGGGGCTGTCGCGCATGCTGGCAACCTTGTTGGTGGTGGTTTTGACTTTGGGGGCGCTGACGGGAATCGGCTTTTACCTAGGCAAGCAGGTGCAGAGCTTGAGTGCAGATTTGCCCACCTACCAAAACACCATCAAGCAAAAGCTGCGCAATTTGCGTGCGCTCAGCAGCGGCCCGAGTGTGTGGGATGGAGCTATCAAAACCTATAGCACGGTGGAGCCTGAAATTGCCAAGGCCGCAACTGCGGCAGAAAAGCGCCCGCCGCGCGTGCAGCAAGTGGAAGTGGTGCGCGATGAGCCCAAACCGCTGGAGAAAGTCGTGCAGTGGCTAGACAAGGTCAGTGAGCCCGTGGCCATGATTGGCATCGTGCTGCTGTTTGTGATTTTGATCTTGCTCGATCGCGATGGCCTGCGTGATCGCCTGCTGCGCCTGATGGGCGGGGCAACCTGCACGTGGCTACCGACGCGCTGGCTGGGGCCTCGGTTCGGGTTGGTCGCTGCCTGCGTATGCGGTTTATTGTGTCTGTGACCTACGGCATTCCGATGGCGGCGGGGCTGTGGCTCATTGGTGTGCCTGGGGCGCTCTTGTGGGGTGTTTTGGCCACGATCATGCGCTTTGTGCCGTATGTGGGGCCGATGATTGCGGCCGTTTTTCCGCTGACATTGGCATTTGCGGTGGCGCCGGGCTGGGAGATGCTGCTGTGGACACTGGGCTTGATCTTGGTGCTGGAGTTGATCAGCAACAACGTCATAGAGCCCTGGCTGTATGGCTCCAGCACGGGCCTGTCGACCTTGGCCATCATCATGGCAGCCACTTTCTGGACGGCTTTGTGGGGGCCGATTGGCCTGATTTTGTCCACTCCGCTGACGGTGTGCTGCCTCGTGCTGGGGCGCTATTTGCCGGGGTTGCAGTTTATGGAGGTGCTGCTGGGCAGTGAGCCCGTCCTCCATCCGCCGCAGCGTTTGTACCAGCGCTTGCTGGCTGACGATGTGAACGGTGCGATTGAGCTGGCCCATGCCGATATTGCCCAGCGTTTGCCTGCCAAGCCCAGTGCCCAAGACAAGGCAGGCGCTGTGGCCGATTTTTATGCCGAGGTGGGTGTGCCCAGCCTGCAACTGGCCTATAAGCACCATACCGAAAATGCCACGGCAGAGCACCGCCTGCGGCTGTTCAATGGTTGGGCAGCGGTGTTGGAAGAACTGGCCGAAGAATTCCCTGCGGCGCAGCCACCTCTGGCCGTGAACCCTGCGCCCCATGTGCTGTGCGTGGGGGCCCGCTGGGAAATTGATGCGCTGGCTGCGGACATGATGGCGCACAGCTTGCAGCTGCAGGGTGTGCCGGCCCGTAGTGCCAGCCATGCGTTAACGCCAGCACTGGCGGCGGAGGAAATGGCGGACTGGGGGCAGGCGCAGTGGCTGGTGCTCTCAACCTTTCATGCGCAGCCGCGGGCCTTGGTGCGGCAAATTCTGCGTCGCGTGCGCCGCCGTTATCCGCAGCTCAAGGTGGTGCTGACGTTGTGGAATGGCGGCCCCGCCGTGCTGCAAGAGCAGGCGCTGGCACGGCTGGGGGCTGATGCCGTGGCCACCAGTGTGCTCGAGCTGTTGCTGCGCATGGCGCAGTTGATGGCACCCGATCCGGCTCCTTTGGGTTATGTGGCAGCCGCTTTGCCCAAGGATGACGAGGCCCGTGTGCAGTTTTTGGAGCACAGCGGCGCGCTGCTGCCTGTGCATGCCCCGATGTACAAAGAGGCCGTGCTCAAAGCAGCCAACGTTTTCAATGTGAAGTACGCCCAGGTCTCTTTGGTCGGGCATGACTGGGTGTACACCCCCGGCAGCTTGCTGTCGAATACCACTCCCCCTGGCGCGCAGCCGGGACTGCCCCGGGATCTCTCGATTTGCTCGTACGTGGTGCGTGATAGCGCGGACTTGGTGGTTGAAGACGTGGCACGTGACCCCCGTTTTTCTGACAACCCCGCGTTGGTAGGTGCTGGCGTCAAGTTCTATGCCGGTGTGCCGCTGAAAACCACCAAGGGCTACATCTTGGGCACGCTGTGCATCCTGCACGACGCACCGCGCACGTTGGCGGACGATGAGATGCAAGTGCTGCACGCGCGGGCCGAGTATCTGGTGTAGCGCCTGCGTGCCGCGCATCTGGCCGATTCGGCCAAAGACGCAGCCAGCTAAAGCCAGGCAGGGCAGCAGGGCGCATGAGACCGCATTGCGGATTTCTGCTTCGCTGCGCGGTTGCGTGATGGAGAGCAGTCCTTGCCCCTTCTGGTAATTTCCATCAAATAAATATAGCGAGTGGCGCTTGATGGGTAAGCGTGAAGCGCCAATTTGGCCATGGTTTTACATGGCGGCTTGCAACATGGCTTCGTAGTCTTGCGCGCTGGCCAGGCGTGGGTTGGTGCCGTGGCAGTGGTCTTTCAGGGCACCGTCAATCACTTGGTCAAACCACGCCCGCTCTACCCCCATGGCCGCCAGCCCTTGGGCAGGCCCAGGCGGGCGTTCATGTCGGCCAGAGCAGCGGGAATGTCACTGGCGCTTGCCAGACCCATGGCGTGGGCCATTTTTCCAGGCGTTGCTCGCGCTGCACGGACTCCGCCTGCGCATTGAACGTGACAACTGCAGGCAAAAACATGGCGTTGAGCGTGCCGTGGTGCAGGCGTGGCTGCACACCGCCCAGGCTGTGGCTGAGGCTGTGCACACAGCCCAAGCCTTTTTGAAACGCCATGGCGCCTTGCATGCTGGCACTCATCAACTGGCGGCGGGCCTCGGCATCCAGTCCGTTGCGCGTGGCGCGCTCAATGTGGGCCCAGCCACGGGTCAGACCATCCAGCGCAATACCGTCTGCCGGTGGGTTGAACGCGGCAGACATAAAGGTTTCCATGCAATGGGCAATTGCATCCATGCCCGTGGCGGCCGTGAGCATGGGGGGCAGGCCGTAGGTGAGTTCGGGGTCGCAAATGGCGGCTTTGGGCACCAGGTGCCAGCTGTGAAAGCCCAGCTTGCGGTGGTCGTCGACGATGATGATGGCGCCGCGTGCTACCTCGCTGCCGGTGCCGCTGGTGGTGGGCACGGCAATGATGGGCGCTACCGCCTCGGTGATGCGGGGAGAGCCGCCTTCGATGGTGGCATAGGTGGTCAGTGGCCCGGGGTGGGTGGCGGCAATCGCTACGCCCTTGGCGCAGTCAATCGCGCTGCCCCCGCCCACGGCAATCAGCCCGTCGCAGCCCTGCTGCTGGTAGAGCTGGGCGGCCGCGCGCACGGCGGCCTCGGTGGGGTTGCTGGGTGTGGCATCAAAGATGGTCACGGGCATATTGCCCAGGGCATCCAGTGCTTTTTGCAGCACGCCTGCTGCTTTGACGCCAGCATCGGTCACCACCAGGGGGTGGGTGATGCCCACGCGCTGGCACTCTTGCGCCAGCAGGCGCACGGCGCCAAAGTCGAACTGAATTTGCGTGACATAGTTGATAAAAGCCATCTTTTCACTCCAAGCACCGTGTTTGCAATGGCGGGCAGTGTGGAGCAGCTGCGAGGCCATGAACACCCCGTCAACCCTGAGTTGCAGGCGCAGCGCGTCACCCAAGGGACAAGCCATTGGGCTGCAACCGCGCGGTGATTGCTGCATGATGTGCAGCTTTGTGATTGCCCCTAAACCAGCGCAGACGCTGGTGCCCTGTTGTGAACGAAGAACACGAACTCCACCATCCCTTAACCCCCGCCATGCGTGACGTATTGCGCCGCATGGCGCGCGCCAATCGGCCCCATTTGCACACCTTGACACCGCAGCAAGCGCGCGCAGCGTACGAAGCCGGGGCCGGGTGCTGGAAATTACGCCGCCCCTTGTCCCGCATAGAAGATATGCGGATTCCTGCACGCGACGGGCATGCACTGCTTGCCCGCCTGTATGCACCGCGTGCGCAGGCCGAGGCGCGCTGCCGGTGCTGCTGTACCTGCACGGCGGCGGCTTCACGATTGGCAGCGTGGCCACGCACGATGTGCTGTGCCGGGAGTTGGCCCATCAGGCAGGCTGTGCGGTCGTGTCGCTGGACTACCGCCTGGCGCCAGAGCACCAGTTTCCCACCGCCAGCAACGATGCGTGGGATGCCTTGCAGTGGTTGGCGCAGCACGGCGCCAGCCTGGGGCTGGACAGCACCCGCATGGCCGTGGGCGGCGACAGCGCTGGCGGTACCTTGCCGCAGCGTGCGCTTGCTGGCGCGCGATACGGGCCTGCCGCTGCAGCTGCAGGTGCTGATTTACCCCGGCACCTGTGCCCACCAAGATACCGACTCGCACTTTGCCTATGCGCACGGCCTAGTGCTGGAGCGCGCAGGCATCCAATGGTTTTTGACAACTATGTGCGTACCGCCGCCGACCGCGAAGACTGGCGTTTTGCCCCGCTGCTGGCCCATGACGTGGAAGGCGTTGCCCCGGCGCTGGTGTGTTTGGCGGAGCGGACCCGCTGGTGGATGAAGGCGTGCAATACGCCGACATGCTGCGCATGGCGGGAGTGCCGGTCGAGCTGGAAATCTACAAAGGCGTGACGCACGAATTCATCAAAATGGGCCGGGTGATTGCCGAGGCACGCCAGGCCCATGCCGCGATTGCAGCCGCTTTGCGTGCCGCCCTGGGCACATCGCCCGTTGTTGACAAGTAGATAAATAAGTAAGAAAGCCTTCTTTATGCGCCCCCAAGATTTTCGTTGCCACCAGCGCCTGAGCGTGCGCTGGGCAGAAGTGGATGCCCAAAAAATCGTCTTCAACGCCCATTACCTGATGTACGCCGATGTGGCGGTGACCGAGTACTGGAAGCAAATGGCCATGCCTTACGCGCAAAGCTGGGGCGCGCTGGGTGGCGAATTGTTTGTGAAAAAGGCCACCACCACCTACCACGCATCGGCCCAGATGGGCGATGTGCTGGATGTGGGTATCCGCTGCGTCAAGCAAGGCAATACCTCGCTGCAATTTGAGGCGGGCATCTTCCGCGGGCAGCAACTGCTCAATACGGTGGAGCTGGTGTATGTGTTTGCCAATGCCGATCAGCAACCCCAGCCCGTGCCCCAGCAACTGCGTGACATGCTCAGCGCATTTGAAGCCGGTGAAGACATGGTGCAACTGCGCTCGGGCAACTGGAACGATCTGGGGCGCCTGGCAGAGCGCCTGCGCATGGAAGTATTTGTCAAAGAGCAGGGCGTGCCGCGCGAGATCGAAATTGATGAGTTTGACCCCATCTGCCGCCACGTGGTGGCCGTCAACCGCCTGGGCCACCCGGTTGCTACCGGCCGCCTGGTCAGCGATGCGCCCGGTGTGGCGCGCATTGGCCGCATGGCCGTGGCGCGCGAGATGCGTGGCGGCCAGCTGGGGCGCCAGGTGCTCGATGCTTTGGTGCAAGCCGCCCGCGACCGAGGTGATCGTGAGGCCGTGCTGCATGCCCAAGTGCACGCACAAAACTTTTATGCCCGCGCTGGCTTTGTGCCCGAAGGCGAGGTATATGACGAAGCGGGCATTGACCACATCACCATGCGCTTGAAGCTGTAAAAATAAGAGCTGTCAGCGCTCAATAAAAAAGGGTTTCAGGTAGAAATGGCCTGAAACCCTTTGTTTTATGAGCGTAAGCAGCTATCAAATTCTAAAAGCTTGAACGCTGTGCGCCATCTGCACCGTCTGGTCTTGCAAGCTTGATGCTGCGGCGCTGGACTGCTCGGCCAAGGCCGAGTTTTGTGACATGGAGCTTTCCAGCTGGTGAATGGCATGGCTAATGTCTGCCATGGCCGTGCTTTGCTCGTGGGTGGCGCTGGTGATCTCGCTCATGTGCTTGGTGACATTGCGCGACGCTTGGAGCAACTCCTGCATGGCGTCCAGGGCTTGTTTGCTTTGCACCGCACCCACGCCAATCGATTGTTCCGAGGTCTGAATCAGCGCCCGGATTTCCTTGGCCGATGCGGCAGAGCGCAGGGCCAGGCGGCGTACTTCTTCGGCCACCACCGCAAAGCCACGGCCTTGTTCGCCCGCGCGCGCAGCCTCGACGGCGGCATTAAGGGCCAAGATATTGGTCTGGAAGGCCAAACCATCCACCACCGCCACAATTTCAGAAATTTTGCCGGACTGGGCGCTGATGGATTCCATGCTTTGGGCCAAGTTGCTCATCACCGTCTGGCCTTTGTGCGCGGCATCCGCGGCCTGGCGCGTCATGGCGTCAGCCTCAGCGGCCAGTGCGCGTGACTGCTCGACCGTGGCCATCACACGCGTGGCGGCGTTGGCGGTTTCTTCCAAGGCGCTGCAGGCCATTTCGGTGCGCGAAGACAAATCATTGCTGCCCAGCTCAATTTCTTGGCTGGCCGTGTGTACCTGGGCCACGCTGCGGGTGACGGTGCGCACCGTGTCGTTCAACTGCAAGATAATCGCTTTCAAATCTTTGGCCAAAGGTGTCTGGACAGATTCTTGGGCAATATGTAAATTGAATTTATCACCGTGGTGAATGGCTTGAACCAGTCCCTGTAATTCAATGCCCTGCAAAAAAGATTGTGCAATATTTTTGAGAATAAAAATTTCAACCGCAGTTTGCACCACCACAAAAGCAGCATGCAAAATGATTTTGAGAAAATCAGCCTCTGTGGTGCAGTAAATACCGTAGCCCCAAGCTTGCAGGCGGTCAAACAGAAAGTGGTGAACCGCAAAGAACGTTGCACACGCCACCACCACACGCCAGTCGCGGTAGACCATGACCAGCGCCAGCGTCACAAATACACCAAAGTGAAATTCAATGGTGCCCAGTGACACCTGAATTTGCAAAACAATGGTGGCGCAGAGCAATAGCGGCAGTGCATAGCGCGCAAACGCTGTGCCACGTGCGGTCCAGAAAATACCGGCTGCAGCGGTAATCAGCAAGGGGCTGATAATCAGTGCCGCATTCAAATCCGTATAGTGCCAGGCGATAGGGAAAGCTAGCAAAGCAGAGATGCTGACCAAAATCAGCATCAACAAGTCTGCTTGTTGGCTGACTTCTTGGGTGGCATTCTTTACGCTTGGGCGGGGGCGTGGCACACCTTGCACAAAGCCGGTAGTTGATGGGATGACCGATGAATCCATATAAAATCCCAATATTGGATTGGGTTGCTGTTTTTAATTGATTTATAAGATGCTAAATATTTACTCAAACAAATATTGAAATAATTATTCAAATTCATTTAAAAATATTGCTTTTGATCGCTAAATTTTAGCAGCGCGAAAAAACTTAACGTTTCATCGCCTGGCAAAGCATACTTTTTGACTCTAAATAATTGTCAATCACGGTTAAACGGGGAGGGCTTGGAGGTCACGTCTTGGCTGTGTCGCCACGAGCCCACGTTGCTGTGTCAGACCGGCTGGCACCCTAGGGCTGCGGTCATGCCTTTTTGCAGGGGGCAGCGAATGCTGGTGCTGTTTGCGCAGGGGGCCTCCATGGCAGTGCGCAGTGCAATGTCACCTTCCTGGATGGCTGCGCTGGCTGCGATCCAGGCGCGTGCTTAATGCCGGGTGCGGCCCCAATTCATGATGGCCGTGCCCGTGATGGCCATGGCGCCACCCAGCAGCATGGGGTCTATGGTCTCGCCAGCCAGTAGGCCGAGATCAGCACGCCAAACAAAGGCACCAGTGTGATGTAGCCGGATGCAGCCCCCGCGCCCAGGGCCTTCACGCCATCAAAGTACCACGCGTAAGCCAGCGCAGTGGCACCAAAAGCGAGAAAAAGCAGCGCGATCCAGGCGGTGGTGCCGCTGTGCACAGCGCTGGCCATGGCACTCGGGCCTTCTACCACCAGGCTGGCTGCCAGCAACATGCACGCACCGATGGTGCTGGTGACGGTGGTGGTCGACAGGGCATCAACGCCCGTGAGCATCCAGCGGCCAATCAGGGTGTAGAGCACCCAGCACACCACGCAGCCCAGAATCAGCAACTCTCCCACCCCCATGGCGCCTTGCAGCAGGGTTGCGGGTTGCCCGTGTGAGAGCACAACCACGGCGCCCGCAATCGCCAGTGCCATGCCGGTGGCGATGATGGTATTTAGGCGTTCCTTGAAAATCCAGGCTGCCATCAGCAGTGTCATGACCGGGTTGAGAGTGATGACCAGCGCGGCTTTGCCCGCAGGCAGGTGTTGCAAACCCGATAAAAAAAACGCCGCATAGCCCAAAACCCCGGTGGCGCCTGCCGCGGCCATGCCCAGCCAGCGCTGAGCACTCCAGTTTTGAGTTGTTGCAAGCCACCAGCCCAATACAGCCAGGGGATGAGCACCAGGGCCGCGAGCAAAAAACGCAAGCTCGCACCCGCCAAAGGTGGCATGGACTGCGCAATGATGCGCCCCGCAGGCCACGAAGCGCCCCACAACACGGCCATACCAATAAGCCGCAAGTGCGGGCCAAAACGCGGATTCAATTGCATGGGCGCCACTATGCACCAGCGCGCGGCGTGGACAGGGCAAAACGTCTGAACGCGCTCGTACGCTATGAGAGGGAAATAGGCTGCTGGCGTAATGTGCGTATGCGCTGGTAGCTATGTTTTTTAAAGTGCTTGTTGGGCGAAATCTTTGCTCGTGTGCCAGCGTGCAGCAAGCCTGCGCATTTGCAGGTTGGTTACCCACAAGATGGGGCTGTGGATGTTGCTGGAGATAGAGCCCGAGCCAGCGCGCTGCTTGGTGTGCGGTCTTTGAGTGTTGGGTTGGACGATGGCTGGGTGGAAGCATCGCACCCGGCACTGTACGCACGCATAGTGCGTGCGGTCTGGGCTGCGGCTGAACTTGCTACTACTAGCGTTGCGCGGTTGGATGCGGTGCTGTTTCCGCTCAAAAAATACCCATTTCCAGACCGGCCGCCAGGCTCGCGCCCAGGTCGCGGCAGGCTTGCAAGTCGGCCTCTGCAATCTGCTTGGGGGCGGCAATCGCCTCCGGCGTTTGCGCATGGGTGCAGACAATCAGGGGCTCGGCCACGGCTTGGAGGCGCCAGCCCGTGGCAATGCGGGCGATTTGCCGCGCCGCGTTGCTGCCATCACTGCCTGCACAAATGAGCGTGGCATAAGGCCTGCCTTGGATGCGATCCAGCGCGCCGTAGTAGGTGCGGTCAAAAAAATCTTTGAGTAACCCGCTGATGGCCGCCAAGTTCTCTGGCGTGGCAAACACATAGGCATCGGCTTGCAGCACATCTTTGGTGTGTGCATCGCTGGCATGCAGCAGGCGCACCTGCAGCGCCTCGGCTGCTTGCTGTGCGCCTTGCTGCAGCGCATGCACCATTTGCAGCGTACCGCCGGTGTGCGAGTGGTAGACGATGAGCAGGGTGGAGGGGGCAGTCATGGCCAGCAGCATGGCGCAAAGTGGTGCTCAGGGCAACCAAGGCGCGCTGCACCGTTGATAGGTGTTGGTATGCGCTGGTGCAGCATGCGCCGCGTGCGCATTGTGCACCCCCCGCTGCATGTGGCGCGATGTGGTTTGTGGCGTGGCACTGCATTGGCACCGCAGAGGAGGATCTTTCTGGGGGCAGCAGCTTGCAGAGCGTGGCTGTAAGCTGATAAAAAAAGAGCTACTAGCGCTGATCTTTGCTGACTTTCCCTATGTTATCTATCGGAAATCGTTGCAAATACAGCGGTAGCAGCTCTTTTTTGGGGAGTATGTTGTTTACAGCTCTTCGACGCGACGGGCGGGGTAGCTGTCCCAGCTTTGGCAGCCGGGGCAATGCCAGAAATGCTGGCGTGCTTCAAAGCCGCAAGCGGCGCAGCGGTAGCGGCTGAGCGGCTTGCTGGCGTGTTCCAGGGCTTTTTGTACGGCAGGGTGGTGCTCTTCGTGCTCCAGTTTCTCGCCAGCCAGCCATTTGGTGGCAGCCACCAACGACGGCTCTTTGGCCAAGTGCTGCACATACCAGTCACGGCTTTGGCCCTCGCCCTCTGCCGGTGCCGTGTTCAGTGCGACCAGGGCATCAAGTAAGTCCAGCGAAGGCATTTGCGCATAGCGCGCGCGCAGCAGTTGCGCGGCAGCGTCTTGCTGGCCCGTGGCGGCAGCCACTTCCAGCATCAGCGGTGCTGCCAGTGGCAGACCCTGGGGCGTGGTTTGTGCCAAGGTTTGCAGCGTCTGCCAAGCAGCTTGCGACTGGTTCAGCCGGTGCTGAATACGCGCCAGCTCAATGCGGGGGCGTGGTGTTTGCGGGGCAATGCGCACCGCTTCCTGCAGCAGTTGGTGGGCGGTGTCCAGCTGGGCGTGTCTGGCTTGTTCAGTCGCTTGCTCGCACAGGTAGTGTGCCAAGCGCCCGCTGAAATCGCCTTGTTTGGCTGTCTGCATGCGGCGGGCAATCTCGGCCGCCTGCTCCCAATCGCGTGAGCGCTCGTAAATCGCCAGCAGGGCCAGGCGTGCTTCGGCTTCGTAGGCAGAACCTTCAAGGCGACGCAAGGCCTCTTCGGCACGATCAAGCAGACCCGCTTTCAGAAAGTCTTGCGCCAGGCCGTGCTGGGCGCGGTCACGGTCTTCACGGCTTAAATCTGCACGCGAGAGCAGGTGCTCGTGCACGCGCACGGCGCGGTGGTATTCACCACGGCGGCGAAACAAGTTGCCCAAGGCGAAGTGCAGGTCCGCAGTCTCAGGGTCGTTTTGCACGGCCTCGATGAAGGCGTCAATTGCTTTGTCTTGCTGCTCGTTGAGCAAAAAGTTCAGACCCTTGAAATAGGCTTTGGGTGCTTGGCGGTTGTCTTGGCGCACTTGGCGCAGGTCCATGCGCGAGGACAGCCTGCCCAGCACAAAAGCCAGGGGCAGCCCCAGAAGAATCCAGCTGAGATCAAAGTCCATGGATGGTCGGAGGAAGTGGGTCAGGGGAGGCGGTAGCCGCTGCGGCTTCTTCAGGGGCTGCAGGCTGGCTCAGTTTGGCTGCGGTGCTGCGGTGTTTCCACCAGCGCGGCACCATGACCACACACCTGCAATCAGACCGCCTACAAATGCTGCCAGCACCACCAGCACCAGCGGTGCTTGCCAGAACGTGCCAAAGAAAAAGTGCACGGTGACGGTTTGCTGGTTATTGAGCGCGAAGGCAAACAGGGTGAAAAAATGGCTGCCTTGAGCAGCCACAGCAGATATTTCATGCGAGCCCTTCCTTATTGCCTTGAATTTTAGGCGCACCGGCGGGCCAGCGGGCAATCACGGCATGTTTGCTGGTGATTGCCTTAGTCTGCAGCCGGGGCTACAGGCTGTGCAGGAGGGGTTTGAAAGTCCACGGCTTCGCGCAAGGCCTTGCCGGGCTTGAAGTGTGGCACACGCTTTTCGGGAATATGCACTGATTCGCCGCTGCGTGGATTGCGCCCAATACGGGCAGGGCGACGAGACAGAGAAGCTGCCAAAACCACGAATTTCAATGCGCTGGCCTTGCACCAAGGCGTCGCTGACGGCGTCTTGAATGGTTTTGACGGCGTGTTCGGCGTCACGCTGGGTGAGTTGGGCAAAACGGGCTGCCAACTCTTCAACTAAATCAGATCGGGTCATGAAGCAATCATCCCAAGAACGGTACTTGGAAAAAACGACGGGCGCTTTGACAGCGCCCGCCGGGGGTCTTGGAAACTGCTCAATCGTGAGCAGTTGTCAAAGACTTATTACTTGTCGGCGTCCAGCTTGGCGCGCAGCAGAGCACCCAGGCTGGTTGTACCGGCATTTTCCTTGGACGACTGGGCCGACAGGGAAGCCATGGCTTCTTGCTGTTCAACCATGTCCTTTTGCTTGATGGACAGCTGGATGTTGCGGGTCTTGCGATCCACGTTGATCACCACAGCAGTCACTTCGTCGCCTTCCTTCAGGACGGAACGAGCATCTTCCACGCGATCGCGGGACAGTTCGGACACGCGCAGGTAACCCACGATGTCGTCGCCCAGATCGATTTCAGCGCCCTTGGCGTCCACAGTCTTGACCTTGCCGGTCACGATCTGGCCCTTGTCATTCACGGTAGTGAATGTGGTGAAGGGGTCGCTGTCCAGTTGCTTGATGCCCAGGGAGATGCGCTCGCGCTCAACGTCCACGCCCAACACGATGGCTTCAACTTCTTGGCCCTTCTTGTAGTTACGCACGGCGGCTTCGCCGGTTTCGTTCCAAGACAGGTCAGACAGGTGCACCAGGCCGTCGATACCGGCAGCCAGACCCACGAACACGCCGAAGTCGGTGATGGACTTGATGGGGCCCTTCACGCGGTCGCCGCGCTTAGTGTTCTGTGCAAAGTCTTGCCATGGGTTGGCCTTGCATTGCTTCATGCCCAAGGAGATGCGACGCTTGTCTTCGTCGATTTCCAGAACCATGACTTCCACTTCGTCGCCCAAAGACACGAGCTTGGAAGGAGCGATGTTCTTGTTGGTCAGTCCATTTCGGAAACGTGCACCAGGCCTTCGATGCCGGGTTCCAGTTCCACGAATGCGCCGTAGTCAGCGATGTTGGTGACCTTACCGAACAGGCGAGTAGCGGAGGGGTAGCGACGTGCAACGCCCATCCATGGGTCGTCGCCCATTTGCTTCAGACCCAAGGACACGCGGTTCTTTTCGGTGTCGAACTTCAGGATCTTGGCCATGATTTCTTGGCCAGCTGTCACCACTTCGGATGGGTGACGCACGCGACGCCATGCCATGTCGGTGATGTGCAGCAGACCATCGATGCCGCCCAGGTCCACGAACGCACCGTATTCGGTGATGTTCTTGACCACGCCCTGCACGATAGCGCCTTCCTTCAGGGTTTCCATCAGCTTGGCGCGCTCTTCGCCCATGGAGGCTTCCACCACAGCGCGGCGGCTCAGCACCACGTTGTTGCGCTTGCGATCCAGCTTGATGACCTTGAATTCCAGAGTCTTGTTTTCGTAAGGAGTCAGATCCTTAACAGGACGTGTGTCGATCAGCGAGCCGGGCAAGAATGCACGGATGCCGTTGACCAGCACAGTCAGGCCGCCCTTGACCTTACCGGAGGTGGTGCCGGTCACGAATTCGCCAGATTCCAGCGCCTTTTCCAGCGACAGCCAGGAAGCCAGACGCTTGGCGGTGTCACGCGACAGGATGGTGTCGCCGTAGCCGTTTCAATCGAGCCAATGGCAACGGACACGAAGTCGCCCACTTGCACTTCGATTTCGCCCTGGTCGTTCTTGAATTCGTCGATTGGCACATAGGCTTCGGACTTCAAGCCAGCGTTCACCACCACGAAGTTGTGCTCAACGCGCACGACTTCAGCGGTAATAACTTCGCCGGGACGCATTTCAGTGCGTTGCAACGATTCTTCAAATAGGGCGGCAAAAGATTCAGACATGTAGTTCCTTGTCCGCGTACAGGTTTCCGGTAGCACGATTGCTGCGCGTTTTTATGGCTGTAAGCGGAGGTTGCAGGTAAAAAGCCTGCGGGGTTAAAGGTTAGACAACCGCAGCACCAGTGCGTCAACGG
>NZ_CADEPJ010000137.1 GCF_902829245.1 Comamonas jiangduensis
ACGCTGAACAATGCTTCGAAATAGTCCGGGAAGGTTTTGGCTACGCACTTCGGATCCTCAATGCGCACCGGCAGCCCTGCGGGGTTGAAGGCTGCCAGCGAAAAGCACATGGCCACGCGATGGTCGTCATAGGTGTGGATGCTGGCGGCTTTCCAATCCACAGGTGATGCCGGTGGCGTAATGCGAATGAAGTCCTGGCCTTCTTCCACGCTGGCGCCCAGTTTGCGCAACTCGCAGGCCATGGCGGCGATACGGTCGGTTTCTTTGACGCGCCAGCTGGCAATGTTGCGCAGCGTGGTGGTGCCGTCGGCGTACAAGGCCATGGCGGCCAGCGTCATGGCGGCGTCGGGGATGTGGTTGCAATCAAGGTCAATCGCCTTGAGGGGCCAGGCGCCGCGCGAGATGTGCAGCCAATTGGGGCCGCTCTCCACCACGGCACCCATGGCCTGGGCGGCTTCCACAAAGCGGATATCGCCCTGGATGGAGTCTTTGCCCACACCCAGCACCTGGATGCCATTTTTTGAATCATTTTGGCTGCTATCGCAGGCTGCTATTGCGCCAAGTGCTATGAAGTAGCTAGCGGACGAGGCGTCAGCCTCGACGTGGATATCACCGGGGGACTGGTAGCGGCTGCCTGCGGGGATCACAAAGCGCTGCCAGTTGTCGTTGCGCACCGCAATACCAAAGCGCGCCAGCAACTCCAGCGTGATGTGGATGTAGGGCTTGGAGATCAGCTCGCCCACCACTTCAATGGTGATCTGGCGGTCTGTGGCCAGCAGCGGCAGCGCCATCAGCAGCGAGGTCAGGAACTGGCTGGAGACATCGCCACGCACCTGAATGGGGGCATCACTGAGCTGGCTGAAGTCGGGCTGGCCGATGTGCAGCGGCGGAAAGCCCTCATTTTTCAGGTAATCAATCTTGCAGCCCAGCTGGCGCAGCGCATCGACCAGGTCGCCAATCGGGCGCTCGTACATGCGGGGAATACCCGTCATCTCAAAACTGCCCCCCAGCACCGCCAAGGCCGCCGTCAGGGGGCGCATAGCAGTACCGGCGTTGCCTAAAAACAGCTGGCTCCGTGCGTTGTTGGGTAAAAACCCGTCGATGCCGGTAATGCGCAACGGCTGGCCCGCAACCACCGCAGAAGGCTCCACCACGCAGCCCATGTGCTGCAAGGCTTGGAGCATGACGCGGGTGTCGTCGGAGTCGAGCAGGTCATGCACGGTGGTGGTGCCTTGGCTCAAAGCCGCCAGCAACAGCACGCGGTTAGAGATGCTCTTGGAGCCGGGCAGCTGTACGCTGCCGCAGGCCGAGGCCAGGTGTGGAAGGTCAAGGAAAGCGGTGGTGTACATGCGCAAACAGGCAAAAAAGAGGGTCAGGCGGCGGGGTCGGGCGCGCCATGGGCAGCAGCTTGCGGCGCATTGAAGCGGCATTGCGCGCGGGCTGCGCTGGCCAAGGTAATCATGTCTTCCAAGGCCTGGGCATTGTCCGATTGCAGCACGTCTTCAAAAGCTTGCACGGCGTGCTTGAACTGTGCGGCTTGGGCCAGCACCTCGGTTTTGTTGGCCAGCAAAATGTCGCGCCACATCTTGGGGTCGCCCGCTGCAATGCGGGTGAAGTCACGAAAGCCCGGGCCTGCAATGCTCAGAAAGGCGGCTGCTTGCGGCTGGCGCATCACGCTTTGCATCATGGCAAACGCCAGCATATGGGGTAGGTGGCTGACGGCGGCAAAGGCTGCGTCGTGCGTCTCGGGGGACATCACGCGCACATCGCATTCCAGCGCCGTCCACAGCGCCTGCGCCTTGTGCAAATGGCTGGTGAGGGTGCGCTCGGTGGGGGTCAATATGACTTTGGCACCCCGGTACAAGTCGGCATCGGCATGGGCCACGCCCGCCACTTCTTTGCCGGTATTGGGGTGGGCGGGCACAAAACTGGCGATCTGGTTGCCAGCGCATTGCGTGCTGCTTGCACGACATCGCCTTTGGTGGAGCCGACATCCATGATCAGCATCTCGGGCGTGACCAAGTGCTTGATGGATTTGAGTGTGGCTTCGGTAGCGCCCACGGGCACGGCCAACAGCACCAGGTCGGCACCGGCAGCGGCCAGCAAGGCCGAGGGCGCTTCCACATCAATCACCCCCATTTGCAGGGCGCGGGCGGTGGTAGTGGGGACTTGCTGTAGCCCACGACACGTTGTACCAGGCCTGCTTTTTCAAAGCCAGTGCAAACGAGCCGCCCATCAGGCCGCAGCCAATCAGTCCTAACTGTTCAAACATGGCGCCGCGTCCTTAAGCCGGGGTCGGGTAGGTGCCCAGCACTTTGTAGAACGCCGACAGCGCTTGCAACTCGCTCAGTGCCGCCGCCACGTTGGGCTGGGCGGGGTGGCCTTCCAGGTCAATGTAGAAGTAATACTCCCACTGACCTGTGCGCGCGGGGCGCGATTCAAAACGTGTCATGGACACGCCGTGCGTCTTCAGAGGCACCAGCAAATCGTGCACGGCACCGGGGCGGTTGGGCACGGAGATGACCAAGCTGGTGCAGTCCTTGCCGGTGGGCGCGGGCGTGGCCAGCGTGTGCGGCAGGCAGATGATGGCAAAGCGCGTGCGGGTGTAAGCATCGTCCTGAATGGCATGGCTGACGATGTGCAGGCCAAACTGCTGCGCGGCGCGTTCGCTGCTGATGCCGGCCCAGGTGGGGTTTTGTGCGGCCAGGCGTGCGCCTTCGGCGTTGCTTTCAACCGGGCGACGCTCGGCGTGTGGCAGGTGCTGGGACAGCCAGGCGTGGCATTGCGCCAGGGCCTGGGGGTGGGCGGCTACCACCTCAATACCTTCCAGCGTATTGGTGCTGCGCAGCAGGTGGTGGCGAATCAGCAGGCTGACCTCGCCCACGATGTGGCAGGGCGTGTTGCGGAACATGTCCAGCGTGCGGTTGACCACGCCTTCGGTAGAGTTTTCCACGCCCACCACGCCGTACTGGGCACTGCCGGCGGCCGTGGCATGAAAGACTTCCTCGAAGGTGTTGCAGTACAGAAAGTCGGCCGCACCACCAAAGTACTGCACGGCGGCTTCTTCGGTGAAGGTGCCTTCAGGGCCGAGCACGGCCACGCGCTGGGGCGATTCCAGTGCCAGGCAGGCGGACATGATCTCGCGCCAGATGGCGGCCACGTGCGCGCCTTTGAGCGGGCCGGGGTTATAGGTTTTGATCTTCTCGATCACCTGTGCCACACGGTCCGGGCGAAAAAAGGTGGAGCCTTCTTTTTTCTTCAGCTCACCCACCTGCTCGGCCACAAGGGCGCGCTGGTTGACCAGCTCCAACAACTGTTTGTCCAGACTGTCAATCTGGTTGCGCAGCTGCAGCAGCTCTGGCGTGGCTTGGGGTTCTGTGCTCATGGCTTCCTCGAAAAAAGCAGAGCAGCTAGCGCTTGTTTTTAAAGGGTTTCAGATAGTTTTATGTCTGAAGTCTTTGTGAAGAAGGCGCTGGCAGCTCTTAATTTTGAATGTCTGGTTTGCTGGGTGGGCTTCAGGCGCTGGTGCGCTCAAAGTCTTGCATGTATGCCACCAAAGCTTGCACACCTGCCATCGGCATGGCGTTGTACAGGCTGGCGCGCATTCCGCCGACCGACTTGTGGCCCTTGAGTTGCAGCAGGCCGCGCTCCTTGGCGCCTGCCAGGAAAGCCTCGTTGCGGCTTTCTTCGCGCAGGAAAAACGGAATGTTCATGCGCGAGCGGTAAGCGGCATCCACCTTGTTGACATACAGCTGGGAATTGTCCAAGTAGCGGTAGAAGAATTCGGCCTTGGCTTGGTTGCGAGCTTCCATCGCGGCAACGCCGGTCAGATCACCTTCGCGCTGGCGCTTGAGCCACTGGAAGGTCAAACCCGCCATGTAAATGCCCCAGGTGGGTGGGGTGTTGAACATGGACTGGTTGTCGGCCACGGTCTTGTAGTTGAAGGCCGAGGGGCAGATGTCCAGTGCGCGGCCCAGCAAATCGTCGCGCACGATGACGATAGTCAGGCCCGCCGGGCCAATATTCTTTTGCGCGCCGCCAAAGGCCAGGCCCACGCGGCTCCAGTCCAGCGCACGCGAGGCCACGTTGGACGAAAAATCAATCACCAGCGGCGCATCGCAGCCCAGTGCCTTTAAATCGGGCAACTCCTGGAATTCCACGCCGTGGATGGTTTCGTTGCTGCACAGGTGCACGTACTGCGCATCAGCGCCAATCTGCCAGGTGGAGGCATCAGGCACGCTGGTGAAACCACTGGCTTCGCCGCTAGCGGCCAAACGGCTGCTGGCGTACTTGGCGGCTTCCTTGTAGGACTTTTGGCTCCAGCTGCCGGTGACCACAAAGTCCACCGCGCCTCCTTGGGAGAGGTTCAGCGGAACGATGGCGTTTTCAGCCAAGCCGCCGCCCTGCATAAACAGAATGTGAAAGTTGCTGGGCACGGCCAGCAGCTCGCGCAGATCGGCTTCCGCCGCTTCGTAGATGCTGATGAACTCTTTGCCGCGGTGGCTCATCTCCATCACGCCCATGCCCGAGCCGCCCCAGTTGAGCATTTCGGCAGCAGCTTGCTGCAGGACTTCTTCAGGAATGGCGGCGGGGCCTGCGGAGAAATTGAAAGGGCGGCTCATCGTTCTTACAGTCAAATCACGCGCCAGTGCAGAGCATGTCCGCGCTGGCAGCTATCAAAAAAGCTATCTTAGGTGAAAAAACACCCCACGGCCTGCGCAGTGGGGTGTCGTGCTTTATTGCTCGGTGGTGGTATCTGGTGCCGCGCCGTTGTCGGCTTCACCGTCTCCGTCACCTTCTGCATCTGCGCCCGCGGCATCGTTTTCCGCAATGCGCTGCAGGCCAATCAGCTTGGCGCCTTCGTCCAGCGCCATCAGCGTGACACCCTGGGTGGCGCGGCCCATCTCGCGGATCTCAGCCACCCGGGTGCGCACCAGCACGCCCTTGTCGGTGATCAGCATGATTTCGTCTTCGGCAGCCACCAAGGTGGCGGCCACGACCTTGCCGTTGCGCTCGGACTGCTGGATGGCAATCATGCCCTTGGTGCCACGGCCGTGGCGGGTGTATTCGCTGATGTGGGTGCGCTTGCCGTAACCGTTTTCGGTTGCGGTCAGCACACTTGTGCGCCAGCCACAGCGCCTTCAGCGCCTGCGGTGCCGGGCTCGGCCTCCGCTTCAGCGACCAGCATGGCGATCACGCTTTGTGTGTCGTCGATGTTCATGCCGCGCACACCGCGCGCATTGCGGCCCATGGGGCGCACATCGTTTCGTCAAAGCGCACCGCCTTGCCGCCGTCCGAGAACAGCATCACGTCGTGTTTGCCGTCGGTCAGCGCTGCACCAATCAGGAAGTCGCCTTCGTCCAGGCCACGGCAATGATGCCGGCCTTGCGCGGGTTGCTGAACTCGGTCAGCGCCGTCTTTTTAACGGTGCCCATGCTGGTGGCCATGAAGACGTAATGATCTTCGGGGAAGGTGCGGTTGTCGCCCGTGAGCGGCAGCACCACGTTGATCTTCTCGCCTTCTTGCAGCGGGAACATGTTGACGATGGGGCGGCCACGCGAGTTGCGTGAGCCCGAGGGCACTTCCCAGACCTTGAGCCAGTACATGCGGCCACGGTTGGAGAAGCACAGCAGGTAGTCGTGCGTGTTGGCGATGAACAGCTGGTCGATCCAGTCGTCTTCCTTGGTCTGTGTGGCTTGCTTGCCGCGACCACCACGCTTTTGCGCGCGGTACTCGGACAACGGCTGGCTCTTGATGTAGCCGGTGTGGCTGAGCGTGACCACCATGTCGGTGGGCGTGATCAGGTCTTCGGTCGAGAGGTCTTGCGCGCTGTACTCGATGGTGGAGCGGCGCTCGCCCTTTTTGGACTGGCCAAATTCGGCCTTTACGGCCGACAGCTCGTCACCGATGATCACGGACACACGCTCTGGCTTGGCCAGAATGTCCAGCAAGTCTTCGATGGTGGACATGATGTCGCGGTACTCAGCCACGATTTTGTCTTGCTCCAGCCCGGTCAAGCGCTGCAGACGCATTTGCAAGATTTCTTGCGCTTGTGTATCGGACAGGCGGTACAGGCCGTCTTGTCCCAGACCGAATTCTTTTTCCAGCGACTCGGGGCGGTAGTCGTCGGCGTTGACCACGCCACCGTCTTCGCGGGTGCGGGTGAGCATTTCGCGCACCAGCTTGCTGTCCCACGATTTTTCCATCAATGCGGCCTTGGCCACCGGGGGGGTGGGTGCGTTGCGGATGATGGCGATGAAGTCGTCGATGTTGGCCAGCGCCACGGCCAAGCCTTCCAGCACGTGACCGCGGTCGCGCGCCTTGCGTAACTCAAACACCGTGCGGCGGGTGACCACTTCGCGGCGGTGCTGCCGGAAGACCTGCACCCGATCCTTCAGATTACACAGCTTGGGCTGGCCATCCACCAGCGCCACCATGTTCATGCCGAAGGTGTCTTGCAGTTGGGTCTGCTTGTACAGGTTGTTCAGCACCACCTCCGGCACTTCGCCGCGCTTGAGCTCGATCACCAGACGCATACCGGACTTGTCGGACTCGTCCTGAATGTGGCTGATGCCTTCGATTTTCTTCTCGTGCACCAACTCGGCCATACGCTCTTGCAGCGTCTTTTTGTTGACCTGATAGGGCAGCTCATCAACGATGATGGCCTGGCGCTGGCCACGATCGATGTCCTCAAAGTGCACCTTGGCACGCATCACCACGCGACCACGGCCGGTGCGGTAGCCTTCCTTGACGCCGTTGATGCCGTAGATGATGCCGGCGGTAGGGAAATCAGGTGCTGGCACGATTTCCATCAAATCGTCCACGCTGGCTTCTGGGTGGTGCAGCAGGTGCAAGCATGCATCCACCACTTCATTCAGGTTGTGGGGCGGAATGTTCGTGGCCATGCCCACTGCAATACCGGCCGAGCCGTTCACCAGCAAATTAGGCAGGCGGGCTGGAAGCGTCAGCGGTTCGCTTTCAGAGCCGTCATAGTTGGGGCCGAAATCCACGGTTTCCTTGTCGATATCACCCAGCATTTCGTGGGCAATCTTGGACAAACGAATTTCCGTGTAACGCATGGCCGCTGCGCTGTCGCCGTCGACCGAGCCAAAGTTGCCTTGGCCATCCACCAGCATGTGACGCAGCGAGAAGTCTTGCGCCATACGCACAATCGTGTCGTACACCGCAATGTCACCGTGTGGGTGGTATTTACCGATCACGTCACCAACGATACGCGCCGACTTCTTATAAGGGCGGTTCCAGTCGTTGTTGAGTTCGTGCATGGCATACAGCACACGTCGATGCACCGGCTTCAAGCCATCGCGCGCGTCGGGGAGGGCGCGGCCCACAATCACGCTCATGGCGTAATCAAGGTAGCTGCGGCGCATTTCCTCTTCTAGGCTGATAGGCAAAGTTTCTTTGGCAAACTGGGTCATGTAGTTGTGCAGGGTTATGCGATGACGACGAAGTGGATCATTTTAGATGCAATGCATTGTTGCTACTAGGCAACAACTAATTGGCATTCCGCTTTTGTCCTACCTCAAGGCGTTGCACTAGCGCGCCATTCGAATATTCCGTATGGCACAATGATTTCCAGCGTTCTTGGTGATAGTCACTAATGACGTCCATGAATTTCGCAGCTTGACTGCGGCTTAATCCCCAAGAGGAGAACCATGAAGAAACTGAACAAAGTAGCGATCCTGTTTGCAACTGCGGCTCTGGCTACTGCTGCTGGCGCCCAAGTGAAGGCCGCCGACGGCGGTAAGACCATCGACAACTGGCAAAACGGTACTGGCGAATTGGTCTGGAAGAACGGTACCAATGAGCTGTGCTGGCGCGATGCCAACTGGACACCTGCTACCGCTGCTGAAGGTTGCGACGGTGCTCTGGTGAAGGCTGCTCAACCTGCTCCTGCTGCTGCGGCACCTGCGGCACCTGTAGCTCCAGCAGCTACAGCATCGAAAGTGACTTTCGCTGCTGACGCTTTCTTCGACTTCGACAAATCTGTCCTGAAGCCCGAAGGTAAGGCGAAGCTGGACGATCTGGCTTCCAAGGTGCAAGGCATCAATTTGGAAGTGATTGTTGCTGTGGGTCACACAGACTCCGTGGGTTCCGACGCCTATAACCAGAAGCTGTCCGAGCGTCGTGCTCAAGCTGTGAAGGCTTATCTGGAGTCCAAGGGCATCGACAAGAGCCGTGTGTACACAGAAGGCAAGGGCGAGAAGCAGCCTGTTGCTGACAACAAGACCAAAGAAGGTCGCGCACAAAACCGTCGTGTGGAAATCGAAGTGGTTGGCACACGCAAGTAATCTTTTATAGATTGCCTCAAAAAAGCCCCGGTGACGGGGCTTTTTCATTTCTGCATTTAAGTCGTAGCACAATCATCACCATGACCGATTTGATCAATGTGGATCCAGCGGAGCTGGAAAAATTCTCAAACCTTGCGCATCATTGGTGGGACATGGACAGTGAGTTCAAACCGCTGCACATGATTAACCCATTGCGCTTGGCTTGGATTGATGAGCATGCGTCCTTGCAGGGTAAAGACGTTCTCGATGTGGGATGCGGCGGAGGCATTTTGGCTGATTCTATGGCACGCAAAGGTGCAAATGTGATGGGCGTAGATTTGGCAGCCAAATCATTGCGTGTTGCACAATTGCACGCTTTAGAAACTGGTACGCCCAATATTCAGTATCGCGAAGTTCCTGTGGAAGAGCTTGCTGTAGAGCGCCCCGCTAGTTTTGATGTGGTGACTTGCATGGAAATGCTGGAGCATGTGCCTGACCCTGCTTCAGTAGTGCGTGCATGTGCCACATTGGTCAAACCCGGCGGATGGGTTTTTTTCTCGACGATTAATCGCAATATTAAATCGTATGGTCTAGCGATTGTTGCAGCCGAATATGTGCTTAATATGCTGCCTAAAGGCACGCATGAGTTTGGCAAATTCATCAGGCCAAGCGAGATGGCTGCGTTTTGTCGCCAAGCAGGCCTAGCTGTCACCCATTTCAAGGGTATGCAACATAACCCACTAACAGGACGCTACTGGCTTAACGAAGACTGTAGTGTGAATTACATGCTCGCGACGCGGCGTCCTCTGTTATGAGTTGGCATTCCGGAGTCATAAGTGCCGTGTTGTTTGATCTTGATGGCACCTTGCTTGATAGTGCACCAGATTTAGGATTTGCTGCTAATCAGTTGCGGATTGTCAGGGGCTTGGATGCTCTTCCACTGTCCCGCTATCGCCCTTTTGTCGGCGCCGGAGCACGTGGTATGTTAAGGATTGCTTTGGGTGTAACGCCAGAAGCTTCCGATTTTGAAGCCTTGAAAGAAGAGTTCTTCGTGGCTTATGAGCGTTGCATGGGGCAACACTCTCAATTATTTGAAGGCGTGCCTGCATTGCTGCAAGCTATCCATGATCAAGGTCTGGCTTGGGGCATCGTTACCAACAAATCCGAGCGATTCACATCGTCGATAGTGCAAGAAATTGCTGTACTGGCAAAGGCTGGCGCTGTAGTGTGCGGCGACACCACTGCACATTCCAAACCTCATCCAATGCCGCTGTGGGAGGCCGCAGAACGCATTGGTCATGCGCCGGAATGCTGCATCTACGTTGGGGATGACGAGCGTGATATGCATGCTGCGCATGCTGCAGGGATGCAATCTGTCGCCGCTGCTTATGGTTACTTGGGAGCAGGGGGCTTGGCTTCGGTGGCGTCATGGAAGCCCCATGCTGTCATCAATACTCCCTTTGAACTCACGAACTTGCTTGATTTGAATTAGAATCTGATTTTATGGGGCTGTCCTGGTTTCGACGTGGGTTCGGGATCAGTGTGGTGCATGTCGAGCTTGAGTTACGCTCGTTAATCTCGATTCAAAAAAACTAACTGCAAACGACGAACGTTTCGCACTCGCCGCTTAAATCCGGTGAGCCTTGCAACAGCACGCTGATGGGCTGGGCAAAGGGGTAGCAATACCTCTCGGCTGCAAGGGAATTTTCATCAGCTGGCTTGGTACCGGGCGCCTTGGTATTGAGCGAGATCTAAGGACGCTGGCTTTGCGTGTAGCGTGTGTCTGCGCGGTATGCAAGGTGAGATTTAAATCAGAACACTAAACATGTAGATCTGCCTGACGAAGGCTTGCGGACGCGGGTTCAATTCCCGCCAGCTCCACCACCCACCTGTATAAAGGGGTTCAATGAAGTTCATTGAACCCCTTTTTCTTTTGGTAAATCAATGACTTACTGTCTATGGCCGTCTAACGCGGTCTAATCACTGCCAAGACTGCAGTTCGCGGCGAGGGTTGGCGTTGGTGATGTTGACTTCGGTGGGCTCTACGAGTTGGAACATCGTTACTGTCCTTTGTTGAGGTCTTGGATTGCGAAATAAACGCGCATGCAGGCCAGCGCATCACCGCGGGCGGTGTGCTGCCCGGGAAAGTCCTGCCCGAAAAAGTGCTGGTAAGCCTCCAGCAGCGTCGGCGTTTTGTTGCCACCGCGCATCTTGGCCGTGGGTGGCAGCTTGCAGATTGGTGTTGCCAGGCGCGCGGTGCACTCTGCGGCACCAGACTTCCACTCATCGGACATTGGCAGGTCTTCGTCTGGCTCGCGAGGGTCAATGAAACGCTTAGCGCCAATGCGCACCACACGGGCATCAAACGGCTCGTTGTGGCCAATACGAACCGTTGCATTGCTGTGCAGTGCCAGCAGCATGTCAACGGCTTGGGCTTCAGGGATGCCGAAATCCAGTGCCTTCTGGGTGCTGATACCGTGGATGGCGGTCATGTCATCCGGGATGGACCAGCCTTGGGGGCGCACGATCACGTCCATGGAGGAGAGGGTCGCGCGGGTGTCCAAGTCGACCAAGAACGCGGCCAGCTGCACGATGTGTGGCTGATCTGGGTGGCTGCTGGGTTCTTTGAACAGTGGCATGCCGGTCGTCTCGGCATCGTAAAAGAGCGGTGCGCATGATTTCCTTATGGTTCAGGCATAAAAAGCCCGCTTGGTTAGAGCGGGCTTGCGGTAGTAGCTATTGTTTTGTTCAGTTCAGCGCATCCTTGAGTGCTTTGCCTGCGGTGAACTTGGGCACCTTGGCGGCCTTGATTTCGACTGCTTCGCCAGTGCGAGGTTGCGCCCAGTGCGCGCAGCACGCTTGTTCACGGAGAAGGTGCCAAATCCCACCAGTGAGATAGTGCCTCCTTTTTTGAGGGTGGACTTCACGGCTGCAATGGTGGCATCCAGCGTGCGTGCTGCGGCTGCCTTGGAAATATCGGCGTTGTGGGCAATGTGTTCTATCAGGTCTGTCTTGTTCATGGATGGCTCCTTTTAGACGGTAAAAAATTAGTCTAGCGCTTATCTGTAAAAGCGCTAGTGCTATGTTTTATGCATTGACTGCTTGCAGGTCATCGGCTAGCTTGCGATAGCCCAAGGAAAGCAGCAGCATCAGGCGGCGGGCATTGGCTTCGGTAATTTGCACGGCAGAGCGCTCTTTGCTGAACGCAATACCGTGGTGCTCCAACGTGGCAGCGCTAATCTTGCCAAGGCCCAAACCTTCCATGCGCGTGTTCAACTGGCCCAGAGTCAAGAGTGGGCCATTGTCGGCTGCAGCACTGGCCTGCGCCGCCGTGATTGCTTCTTGTGCATCCACGCCAGCCAGATCCTCTGCCGCCTTATGGGCTACCAGCCCCTTTAAGTCCTGGGCAACTGGCTGGGCCAGCTCGCCAGACTGCTGGGCCTGAGCGATGGCTGCTTGCTCTTGCTGGGCCTGCGCCTGAATGCGTTTGCGCTCAGCTTCTGCAGCCTCTCGCTCCAGGCGAGCAGCTTCTTCCTTGCGGATCTGCTCTCGCTGGACTTCCAAGCGTTGTGCTTCGGCCTGCTTGTGGTTGCCGATGCGCAGTGAGGCCAGAGCTTGGAAGTCTTCTGCAGCCTTGGTGCCCACGGTCGCAAAGTCAGCAAACAGGGCAATCCAGTCCCCATCGTCTTGTACCAGGTGCTGGCGGTTGGCCTCCAGCCGGCAGGCCTGCTGGTTGGCTTCGTGCTTCGCATTGGTCAGGGCTACGGCTACCTTGTCACGCATGCTGTCCAGCGACTTCAGGCCCTTGATCGTTTCCGCAAATCCACCCGCAATACGAGGCAGCCAATTGGTGCCCAGGCGCTTGTTCAGCGCGGCCACATGGGCGTCCAGATCCTGCTGGGCACCTGTCACAAGGCCAGTGCGCAGCCGATCTTTTTCTGCAGTCACCAGCTTCTCAGTAGCCAAGCGGGCGGTGCGCGCCATACCCGCATAGTCATCCATGAGACGAAAGGCCTCTTCGACTGGCACAAACTTACTTAAAGCATCAGCCTTTCTTGTGCGAATACCTTCTTCGATTTTCTTTAACGCTTTTGCAGCCGCCTCTGCATTTGCAAAATCTTGATCGTTGCTTGGCTGTTTTGGAATTCGCTCAATGAAGTTCCGCAGCGCATTCCCAAAGGCAGGCAGATTTCCGCCGACAGTCAAATCGCCACTGATCTCGACTACCACAGCAGGCAGGCTTTCCACCGGCTCGGCTACCACGGGCGCAGGGCGCTCAGCTGCTGGGTCATAGGCGGCTACATCCTTTTCCAGCTGCTCCCAGCCAGCAATGATCTGGGCGCGCAGCTCGGCGTCTGGCTCGTACCAGCAGTGGCGTTCTTCGATCAGCTGGCCGTCACCCGTCCACTCGCTGGCCATGAACAAGATGCGCTCGCAGCCGGACACCATGGCTTGGTGCTCCATCTGTACTTGGTACTGCAGAGGTAGATCTGTGCCCGTGCAGCCTTCGTGCATGGCTTCGCGCAAGCTCTTGTTGAGAGTCTTATGCTCCAGAGCCTGGTCGTTCATGAAGGTCAGACCGTCAAAGCTGGCGCTGTATTTGCCCTTAACGCCCACGCAAGGCGACAAGTCCTCGCCAATGATTTCTTCCCCCAGAGGCCGGGCCAAGGCTTCAAAGCGGTGGCCGTCATCAAAACGACGCTGCGTGGCGGCATCCACTTCACCGCTCAAGCCGGTAGCCAGTTCTTTGACCAGCTCCGAGCGGGTTTTGTAGCTGCTGCAGCCCATCATGGCTGGGGCATCGCTGGCGTTGAAGTGCTTGGCGCGGTGGGCATGCCATTCGGCACTACCTTGAACGAGGGATACGATTTGCATGCTCATGCTTGCTCCAGCTCCGCTTGCTTGGCGGTAAAGATTTCGTTGAGACGCAGCGCGGCCGCTTCGTCGGTGATGGCTTCGATCAGGCCGGCCAGCTCGTAGAGCTTGTCCAGGTCGTTGCAGGCTTGCATGTCTGCTGCCAGCTTGTCGGCGTCTACTTGAGGTGCGTCGGTGGCAGTGGTTGAGGCGGGCTGCTGCAGCTTGGCGACTTCGGCGCGCAGTTGCTTTTCTTGGGCGGGCGTGACTGTTGCCTTGGACTTGAGCCACGCCAGCACGTCATCAATTGTCTTTTGGCCATCGACCACCGACTTGGCCCACGTGCTCACGTTGTTGTCAAACTTGGTCTGGTCGTAATCTGGCAAGACGACCTCAGCGGCGCCCATACTCTTTGGCACTGCCTGGGCGCCTGCGTGCACCAACGTGCCATCAGGCTCTTGCACAAAAACGTCCTGCACCTCCTCGGCGGTCGGCAGGCCCATCAGCAGCTCGGGCGCGTAGATACGGCCAAAGAAGGCTGCAGACCGGTAGCGCAGCATCAGGTCGGGCATGGAGCGCCACTTGCTGCCGTTCTTGCCGTACCAGCCTTCGTTGACTGCCATTTCCATGGTCACGGGGGCCGATTCCACGCGCTGGCCCGTCGCCTTTTCAAGGGCCCAGGCAACGCACCGGGCGTTTTTGACGCGGATCTTTTGCTTCTTCTCCACCTTCTGGTTGTTGACCCATTCAAATGTGGAGTAGGTTGCGTCAATCTCGTCCAGCCATTCCAGATCGAAGCGCAGCGGAGAAAAGCGGCCGCAGTTGTTGATGGCCGCGATGATGAACTGGCTCGACCAACTGGGCTTGCCCTCGATGGGGTACAAGTTCTGCATGATCATCAGCGGGTTCGCGTTCATACGCTGCGCCATGTCCAGCGCGATCATGCAGTTGGACAGGGCGGCTGGGTTTTCCTCCCAGCGCGCGCGCTCTCCGTAGCCTTTTTGGACGCGCGCCTGATATGCCGCGGGCACCATGGTGCTGTTGGCAAAGGCCTTGGCGCTGCGTTGCAGGAATTCAAAGCTGGCCAGATCGCCAAAGCCCATGGTGACGGAAGGGCCGATGTTTCGGCCTGGCTTGTTACTGCATTCATTCAAACCTCACAGTGGAAAAACGGGGTTGGGGGTGCACTTGGCTATGACGCCAGCGCAGAAGATGGCGAAACAGGGGATGGCAATCACCCAAAACAAAGCCCGCACAGTGGCGGGCTTGAATCGGCGGCGCTTGGGGATGCGCTGGAGTTGCAGGGGGGGGCTCATGTAACGCGCTCCATGCAGAGAACCGTCACAGAGCGGGCCATGGGCCAGCACACTTGGGCCCATGCGTGGGCAGCAAGCGCAGAGGGGAAAGGGTGCTCAAACTCACCAGCACCGCTGACTTTGATTTTGAAAAGCATGGCTTGCTCCTTAAAGCGCATCCGCGCTGTGCTCGGAATCCGTAGGCCCCAGCAACTCGAGCACTTGCTCGGGCGGCAGCGGCTCTGGGTAGGTGGGCGGTGGGGTGTAGTCAAACTGCATCTGGATACCCTGCAATTGACGGCCAAAAGTGCTTGGCCATGTATGAAGCCAAAGCCTCGCGCAGCTTTTGAGCGGCTGGAGCGGGGTCGGTCATCAGTGCGTCAAACGCATCGGTGACATCGTCGTCATTGCCAATTGCGTCGACCATCACCTCATCGGGAGTCAGCATCGTGTCGCCGACATGGTGGGCCTTGTACCAACTGGCCTGCTTGGAACTCAGGGCTTCGAGGGCAATGCCATATGCCTTGATTTCCAATGCTTCAGCCTGTGCTGCGCGCAGGTCTTGTTCGTTTTCCCAGCGCTCAGCATCTGCACAGGGGTTAGCAGTCATTAACATAGTGAGCCGTCAGAAACAAAAAAGCCCGCGTATTGCGGGCTTGGGGGAATAAAGAGCCGGTGCCTTTCGGCATGTCATGGGAATGCATGAGAGGGAGGGAGGAGATACCCACGACCCGGCTGGAAAAACGATCAGGTCAACTGTCAAGTGTTGGCTGACAGTTCACCAAATCGCCCTGCATATCGCTGCAGGCGGCGGTGTTTATTGCCCACGGGGCGCTATCACTTACACGATGCTCTCCAATCTCATAGATTGCCATTCTGGTTTGGCCTAGCCGGATCAATATCCGACACCGTGCGCTGTCGGCGTGGGCAGCTGTACCTTGGAATTCCCGACACTTACCCCTGTCGGGCCGCGCGCCTATCGCGGTTGTTCTGGGGGTACAAAATCAAACCGCAGCCCTCTGTCACAAGGCTCTGGTTTGTCTCCCCTGGTTGTGACCCCAGGGGCGCGGCTTGCATCTCCTGACTGCTGTCAGCTCAAGTCGCCTTGCGTATGGCCTCGGTTCCGGTAATTCAACGGGCTTGGCCAACCACTTTTGCTTCTGCCGTGGTGCTCAGGGGCAGGGCCTTGCGGCCTGTTCATCCTTCGGGGAGCCTTAAGAGCAGATTGAATGGGGCAATCGTCTGAGATACTTGCTCTGGGTGCTGATAACACCCGCTGCGGCCATCAACCGCTTAAGGTGAAAAGAAACCAGCTAGGGTCAGCGCTGTCATCGTGTCGAGCCACGTTTAAAAGCGCAAACAAAGACAGCCTTATCTAAACCTGTCAATTGAGCCGATGCCAACCTCACATTCGCGGCAAGAGGCTGGCCGCGCTAGCAACGGCGCGTAATAAGTCGTAGCGGGATTAACGTCCCGTGGCCACGGGGCATTCCAAAGGGCAACCAATGAAATGCCGAGTGAAGGTGAGCTTCAACATTGACCTGGCCAAGTGCATCACTGCAATTGGCTTTGTCATCCTCGTGTTGAAGCTGTGACCATGTGGGGCAGGGCGGGCAACCGTCCTGCTTCCCGCTGAACTTCTTGCGCTCACTCAGCGACCACCCCAATCAATCTGTTCTTTGGCTCGGTTTTTAAAGACCCGAGGTGCTGGCTCGATCACTTGGCACCCATCGCCTTGGTGCACCGCCTGCATCGCCCCTTTTGGAGCTAACCCCGCCTTTGCTTCTTGTCGGCTTCGGCCCCGGATCGCTGGGCCTTGGGTGTTTCGCGGTTTGGTGCTGCGATGGGTGAACTTTAGCGCTAGGCTAATATCTGTGTCAATAGCCATTGGCTAATATTTTTCATCTACCACTAAACTGCTCCCCATGACCACACACCACAGAGGCGAAAAAAAACCCGCTCGGGGCGGGCTTTGGATGTGTTGTAGGTTTAATAGCAGCCGTACTGGTTGCAAGACTTGTAGTAGCCGTTGCCTCTGCTGTCCGTGCCTTGGTGCACCGTCGTACCTCCAAACGTGCTCGTTGTTCCATTCCAACTGTTGCCGTCTTTGGCCGTACCGTTGTGATAGGTCGTATTCCCATAGGTTTGAGATTGTTGCGACCAGGACTCCCCCTGTGCGTTCATGCCTTGCACGTAGGTCGAGTTTCCGTACTTCTGCACGGAGTAAGAGTTGCCAGAGTTATCAGTACAGGTCTTGTAAGTGTCACCGCCAAAGCAGCTGGCGTGGACGCTGCTTGCGGCTGTGAATAGAGCGATGCCAGACAACGCAGTTACTAAAATTCCTCGCATGTAGTCCCTCTTTGAAGTGTTGAATTCGGGAGAGTCTGTATCAAGCGTTCTTGGATGAGACGACCGTTTGTCGGGGCGAAAAAAAGCCCGCTAGGGGCGGGCCTTTTGAAGCAACTAGGTATCGAACAGTTACGGTTGTTTTTTTAGCTGATTTGCATGACGAGAGGCAATAGCATTGCGCAAACGCTCTTTGTACTCTGATATTTGTTCTGGCGTAGCAGCTGGTGGAGGGCTAACTTGACTTGGAGAGCGCATGCGCATGGAATTTAAGCGTAAAGCAATCGAGATCATGCTTGGCTCTTCGCGCTTGACTTCGTTGTACAGGTAGTTCATGAATTTGCTCCAGCGGATGATAAAAAAAAAGGTGAGCGGCTCGGTCAGCAAGAAAACCAGCTACGTGGTGGCGGGGGCGGAGGCGGGCAGCAAGCTCGTAAAAGCCCAGGAGCTGGGCGTGCCGGTGCTGGATGAGGCCGGTATGCTGGCATTGTTACAAGGCAAGGACGTTTGATATGGCACTGGCCCCGCGCACTCCGAAGATTGGTCTGGCGCTGGGCAGTGGCTCCGCGCGAGGATGGGCACATATGGGGGTGCTCAAGGCCCTGGACGATGCGGGCATCAAACCCGATGTCGTGTGTGGTTCCTCCATCGGCGCGCTGGTGGGCGCGGCTTACGCGGCGGGCGAGCTGGACCGCTTTGCCGAGTGGACGCAGACCTTGAATATGCGCAGCGTGTTCGGTTTCATGGACTTCAAGCTGTCGGGCGGCATGCTCAAGGGTGAGAAGCTCATTGATTTTTGGCGCCGCAATTTCGTCGATTTTGATATCGAGTCCTCGGCAATCCCCTTTGCGGCGGTGGCCACCGATTTGCATTCGGGCGCAGAGGTCTGGCTGCGCGAAGGGTCCATGGCAGATGCCGGGCGCGCCTCCATCGCCTTGCCAGGCCTGTTTACCCCGGTGCAGCGTGGCGGGCGTTTGCTGGTGGATGGTGGCTTGGTCAATCCGGTGCCTGCATCGCGGCGCGCGCCATGGGTGCAGACATTGTGATTGCCGTTGATTTGAATGCCGATTTGATTCAGCGCCATATGCGCCCGCTGGGCGTGGTGGCACCCGTGAGCGATGCGGCGGGGGCGCTGGATGCCGCCGAGGCACAAGGCGAAGTGGTGGCCGCGCAAAACGCTGTGTGGCTGGAGCGCTTGCGCGGCTGGATGCCCGGCCCGCGTTCCCCTGATGTGCTGTCCAGCGCGCAGATGCCCTCGCTGCTGGATGTGGTGATGACCAGCGTCAACATCATGCAGATGCGCATCACGCGCAGCCGCATGGCGGGCGACCCGCCCGAGCTGGTGATTGCGCCGCGCCTGGCGCATTTGGGCTTGCTGGATTTCCACCGCGCCAAAGAAGCGATGGAAGAAGGCTATGCCGCGACGCAGGCGGCGCTGCCCGGGCTGCAGCACTTTGGCTGGAAAGCTGTCCAATCTTAAAACAATAGCTGCTGGCGATTGCTGGGTAAGCGTTAGAGGTGGTTTTTATGCTTTTCTGGCATGCGCGCGCTGCGGCGCTTCAACGTCGGCGTGCTGCGCCCGCGCGGCCGGCTTTGCTCCATTCGTAGATTTCGCCGTCCGGGGTGCGGCCGTTTTCTACGGCGGACACACCCTGCTACCGACCATGGCGCGCAATTCGGACGAGATGCACACATGCATATTGCGAGGGTTGGTGCGCAGGGTCTGGCAGTCGGCCAGGGCCTGGCCCATTTCTTGGTCGCTATAGGCTTGGCTGTGGGGCTGCCACACGGGGCTTGGCCTTCGGGTTGGGCGTTGTGCAGGTGAAAGACGATGATGCTCATGGCAGTGGGCAGGGTAGACGGAGTGAAAATCGGTTGTAGCGCAAGTCCAGCCTGCGTGCAGCGCTATAAACCTACTCCCCCCAATGTTAGAGGTGGAAACGTACACTGTCGGGTTGAATTTTCCCGCACGAATCCCCCGATGAACGCACCGATTGATGTTTCCTTTTTTCAGCGCGATGCCAAGCCGCTGACCAGCTATCGCCCGTACTGGGCGAAGCGTTTCGGCACGGCGCCATTTTTGCCCATGAGCCGGGCCGAGATGGACCAGCTGGGCTGGGACAGCTGCGACATCATCTTGGTGACGGGCGATGCCTACGTTGACCACCCCAGCTTTGGTATGGCCGTGATTGGCCGCGTGCTGGAGTCTCAGGGCTTTCGCGTGGGCATTATTGCCCAGCCCGACTGGCACAGCGCAGGCCTTCAAGGCGCTGGGCAAGCCCAACCTGTTCTGGGGCGTGACTGCGGGCAATATGGATTCGATGATCAACCGTTACACGGCAGATCGCAAAATTCGCTCGGACGACGCCTACACCCCCGGCGACGTCGGTGGCAAGCGCCCGGATCGTGCCGCCATCGTCTACTGCCAGCGTTGCCGCGAAGCCTTCAACGATGTGCCGATTGTGCTGGGCGGCATTGAGGGTTCGCTGCGCCGCATTGCGCATTACGACTACTGGAGCGACAAGGTGCGCCGCCCCAGCGTGGTGGACAGCAAGTGCGACATCCTGCTCTACGGCAACGCCGAGCGGGCACTGGTGGAAGTGGCGCACCGCATTGCCCGCCGTGAGCCGGTAGAGCAAATCACCGATGTGCGCGGCACCGCCTTTGTGCGCCGCGCCTCCGAAAACGGCTGGTTTGAGGTGGACTCCACCGAGGTAGATGAACCTGGTGTGGTGGAAGCCCACATCAACCCTTACATGACCACCAGCGAGCAGGCTGCGGCCCAAGGCCAAAGCTGCTCCAAGGAGGATGGATCAAATTCTGTAGCTGTCAGCGCAGGTGCAGCGTGCGCTACAGGCCAAAATGGCACTGAATCGACAGTGCCGGCCATGCCTGCTGTGCAACCGATTCAGTTTGTGCCCAATTTGTCGCTGCGCAGCAAAAGCAAGCTGCCCCCCCGTGACAAGACAGTGCTGCGCCTGCCCAGCTATGAGCAGGTCAAGAGTGACCCGATTCTGTACGCCCACGCCAACCGTGTGCTGCACCTGGAAACCAATCCCGGCAATGCCCGCGCCATGGTGCAAGCCCACGGTGAAGGCGCGACCGCGCGCGATGTGTGGCTGAACCCGCCCCCAATCCCACTGACCACGGCCGAGATGGACTGGGTGTTTGGCTTGCCGTATGCGCGCGGCCCGCACCCCAGCTATGCCGACGAGCACGGTAGCCACGAAGGTGCGACCAAGATCCCGGCGTGGGAGATGATCCGCACCTCGGTCAACATCATGCGCGGCTGCTTTGGTGGCTGCACTTTCTGCTCAATCACGGAGCACGAGGGCCGCATCATCCAAAGCCGCTCGGAGGATTCGATCATTCAGGAGATTGAAGACATTCGCGACAAGGTCAAAGGCTTTACCGGCACGATTTCTGACCTGGGCGGCCCTACGGCCAATATGTACCGACTGGGCTGCTCCAGCCCCGAGATTGAAAAGCACTGCCGCAAGCCCAGCTGTGTGTTCCCGGGTATCTGTCCGAACCTGCATACCGACCACGGCCCGTTGATCAAAATCTACCGCCGTGCACGCAAGCTGCCCGGCATCAAGAAGATTTTGATCGGCTCAGGCCTGCGCTACGACTTGGCCGTGAAGTCGCCGGAATATGTCAAGGAACTTGTGCAGCACCACGTGGGTGGCTACCTGAAGATTGCACCGGAGCACACCGAGGCGGGCCCGCTGAACAAGATGATGAAGCCGGGCATTGGCAGCTATGACAAGTTCAAGCAGTTGTTTGAGAAGTTCAGCGAAGAGGCTGGCAAAAAGCAATTCTTGATTCCCTACTTTATTGCGGCCCACCCCGGAACCAGCGATGAAGACATGATGAACTTGGCCATCTGGCTCAAGAAAAACGGCTTCCGTGCAGACCAGGTCCAGACCTTCTACCCCAGCCCCATGGCCACGGCCACGGCCATGTACCACAGTGGCCGCAACACCTTGACCAAGGTGCGCCGCGAGATGCGTGACGAGGAGGAAGAGCGCGTGGACATCGTGCGCGGTGAAAAGCGCCGTCGTCTGCACAAGGCATTCTTGCGCTACCACGACCCCAACAACTGGCCGCTGCTGCGTGACGCGCTCAAAACCATGGGCCGTGCAGACCTGATTGGCAACGGCAAGCACCATTTGATTCCCACCTTCCAGCCCTTGGTGGACGGCAGCTACCAAAGTGCGCGCAAGAAAAACAGCACGACATCGGCGTCGGTGAAGACTGGAATGGGCTACACCACCAACAAGGATGGCAAGGCGGTGGCTTTGCGCCCTCGCCAGGTGGATGAGCATGCAGCCAAGGAGCCCAAGGGGGATGTGCGCTTCCGCACCCAGGACAATCAAGCGCGCCCCGGCAAGCTGATGACGCAGCACACCGGCCTGCCCCCGCGTGCAGGCGTCAAGTCGCGCACTGCGGCGCCAGGGGCTAAAAAGCCCAAGCGTTGAAGCACAAGCTGCGCTTTTGAAAACACAAGGCCGACGCATCAACGTCGGCCTTTTTTGTGGGCGGGCTATTCTGGAGTTAATGCACTATGCACTGCCGCGGTAGCGTCAGTGCCGTGGCACAGGCTTTCTTTCTGTACCTGCAGGCACGATCTGGGGCGGTGGCAGTGCTGCGCGCACAAAGAACTCCGCGTTCAGTGGCACGGGTGGGGCAATGTAAAAGCCCTGCGCGTAGTCCACGCCCATGGCTTTGAGGGCTTCAAAGGTTGCGGCATCGCCCACAAACTCGGCCACTGTGTGCTTGCCCAGCACCCGGCCAATGTGGTGAATGGCTTCTACCATGGCATGGTTGCTGGGGTTCTTGAGCATGTCTTGCACAAAGCTGCCATCAATCTTGAGGTAATCCACCGGCAGTTGCTGCAGGTACTTGAAGCTGGCCATGCCAGAGCCAAAGTCATCCAGTGAGAAGCGGCAGCCCAGTTTGCGCAACTCGGTAATCATGAAGGTGGCGCTTTCCAGGCTGGCAATCGCGCTGGTTTCGGTAATTTCAAAGCAGAGCTTTTCTGCAGAAACGCCATGCTCCCAAATGTTGTGGCGGATGAAGTCCAGCAGCTCGCTATCGCCCAAGCTGGCCCCTGAGAGATTGATGGAGCAGGTGCTGATATTGGCGCCTTCTGAAAGGTGCGTGCGCAGCAGTTTCAAGGTATTGCGCACCACCCAGCGGTCAATATGGGGCATGAGGTCGTAGCGCTCCGCAATCGGGATGAAGACGGAGGGTGCAATCAATGGCCCTTGCCCGTCTTGCAGGCGCAGCAGCACCTCAAAGTGAACGCCGCCCATGCCTTTGGGCTGTGGCTTGAGCGGGTAGACCGTTTGTGCCATGAGTGAGAACTGATTGTTCTCTAAACTCGATCGCAGGCGCTGCACCCATTCCATATCCCCTTGGTAGCGCTGAAAAATGCGGTTGAACGGGTTGTACACAGAAATGCGGTTGCGCCCACTTTCTTTGGCGTGTTTGCATGCGTTGTCCGCCATGCTCAGCAATGACTGGGGCGCACTGCTGTGGTGGGGCTCAATGTGCACCACACCAATGCTGACACCAGTGTGCAGATTTTTTTGGTGCCAATGCACATTCAACTCATGCACGCTTTTGCGCAAACGCTCGGCCGTTTGCATGGCCGCATGGGGAGGGCAGTTGGTGAGCAAGATGGCAAATTCATCGCCGCCAATACGCGCTAGCGCATCGCTTTCACGCAGAGCAGAGCGCAGCAGATGGCAAACCTGCCGAAGTACTTCGTCCCCCACGGAGTGCCCGTAGGTGGCGTTAAAGGAGGTTGTCTTTACCGGGCCGGGTGATCCAGTGGACGTGGTTGTCGCTATTGCGTTTCTGTGCCTGCGACAAAGAGGGGTTGTGGGTCGCAATCAGCTCTGGCACAAAGCCTAGTACTTCTGCAATGTTGCGGCCCAGCAATTGCGCAGAGGGAAGGTCCAGCAGCTGTGAAGTTGAGGGGTTGGCATACAGAATGCGCTGCTGCACATCGAGCGTAATCACACCGTCGCCCAGGGCAGCCAAGGTGACGCTGCTGCGTTGGCGTTCTACTTCGAGCTCGCTGTAAGCCTTGGCGCTTTCGGCGATGGCCCTTTGCACCGAGAGCCAGTAAATCAGGCTCAGCACCATGGCTGTGAGTAAATTGATGATCAGCAACAACCGGCCAAGCTGCCGGGAGTTGCTGCCAAGCGATGCGCTGAATTGCTTGGACAGCGGCATCACGGTGTTGCCAAGGTCTGAAATTTGTTGGTGCCAGGCATCAATTTCAGCCGCAGTCACCGGTTTGTCTGTGCTGCGCCGCTCTTGAATTTGGTGGCCCAACGCTTGAATTGCTTGCACATGGCGATCGCCACGGCGCCAATACTCGATCGTGGGGGCCAGGGTTTGGAGATTCCATACCCAAGGCAGGATGCGCAGCAAGCTGTCTACATCTGAGGGGTGGTTCTCGCCTTGGAGCAGGCCTTCGCGGATTGCGCTGTTGTTGCGAGTCTGTGCGTCGAGCACTTGGCGGGCCTCGCCCATCCCGATGGGGATGGACAGAGACTTTTGGAAGTCTGTGTAGTCTTGCAGATTGCCAGTTTCTGCATAGCGCTGCAGGTGCATGACCGCCGAAGAGAAGCCCTTGCTCCACAAACTTTCACCACTGACCACCACGCGCACCGAAGACATCAGGGCGATGCTGCTGCTGGCAACCAGTAATTGCACTGCGACCGCAGAGATAAAATCCAGCGTCGCCAGGTGTAGGTTTTGCTGATGGTGGAGTGGGGCATGCAAGTGTCTCCTGTTCTCAATCGGTGGCTTGCATGTGGTGGGCGAATGTCGCCTTGCGAAAGCAGTGTTGCCTCAGTTTTAAGAATAGGGCTGCCACGGCGTCAACAGGTGCGGGCGGTTGGCAGTAGAAGCTGGAAACAATGCATGCGTGCACATGGCGTAGGTGTTGTTCGATGAGGGTGGATGGGTGCCGTGGTGCAGCGACTGCGCCGCACCTTGTGGGGCCGTTCACTACCCATTACGTATGTTGTAACGCAACATGGAGTGGTTTTTTGTAGCCGCGCAGCCGTTTTGTATGTCGGATGCTATGGCTGTTGCGCAGGGTAAACCACAGTCCCCAGCGCAGTGGCAATTCCGTGACCACCGTGCCGTTTCGTTGCGAGGCATCGACAGCAACCTATTAAGCGCGACAGCTGGGCAAGTCTGCCTATCTAAATAAGTGTGCTGCGTGGGGTGAATACTGCGCCGAGATGGGGTAGTAATTACTCAGGTTGATCAGCAATCAGGTGTAGAGGGATGTCGCTTTGTGCTGCCATTGCCGCGATGTGGCTGCGGCGGTGGCGCTGCATGAAAGTCTCAATGGCTGCATGCACGGCGGGCGTGCGCATCTGCTGGACGCTGCCGTTGCAGTCCGTCAGTCCGACGGCTTGGCAGATGCGCAGGGCAAAGTGGGGCTCCAGCGCAGCCAGCGCGACCCAGCCATCTTGGCAGCGGTACATGCGATAGCCAGCATGGGCACCACCTACATCGCCCTGTGCCGTGGTCATTTGCCACTGCCGCGGCAGCGCCAGCCACTGTGCCGCTTGGGCCAAGCCAATGTCCAGGCAGTGGCCTTTAGTGCTGCGGGCGCGTGCCATCAGCACCTGCAAGACGGCTTCGCTGGCCATGACGGCGCCCGTCATGTCTGCAAACAAGCTGGCGGGCAGTTGCCCGTGATCGGTCAAGCCCGCCTCGGCCTGGTAGGTCAGGTCGTGGCCTGCGTGGTCTGCCTCTGCAGGCTGGGTGCTGCCAAAGATGCGCACCATGCACAGCTGTGGGTGTTGGGTATGTAGGCTGTCCCATTCCAGCCTCAATTTGGCCAGTGCGCTGGGGCGAAACGAGGTGAGTAACACATCGTTTTGTGCCAGTTGCTGGTGCAGTAGCGCTTGCCCCGCCTCGGTTTTGAGGTTGGCTTGTAACAAGGTGATGCCGTCGTGCAGCTGCGCGTAGGCCGCGGGGCTGTAGGCATGCATGGGGTCTGCACTGTGGCTGGCTGTGGCCAGCGGCTCGAGCTTGCTGCACTGCGCGCCCATGCGGTGGCAGCGCAACAAGCCGCCGGACCGGGTAGGTTCAGCGCCAAGCTCAGAATGCGAATGCCTTGTAGCGGCTGCAGCGTGGGTGCTGTATGGGTGGTGTTGGTGTGGACTGTGTGGCTGGAGGGGTGCATGCCAGCTTTGTAAAGCGAGCAGGCTGCAAAGTCTGCCGCCAAGGCGTCAATTTCTTATTTGATAGCTGCTAGTGCTTGGTAATGAAGGGATTCAAGTATGTTTGTTATTGAAAGCATTGATTTGGTTGCGCTGGCAGCTATGTTTTTCATGATTGGCCATGAAAAAACCGCCCGAAGGCGGTTAGGTGCATAAGCGCGAGGCTTGTGCGGTTTACATCACTGCAGCGATGGCCTTGCACACGTGCTCGATGTTCTTGCTGTTCAGCGCGGCCACGCACATGCGGCCGGTGTCGGTGCCGTACACGCCGAACTCAGAGCGCAGGCGCACCATCTGTTCCTTGGACAGGCCTGAGTACGAGAACATGCCGATCTGGGTGGTGATGAAGGACATGTCCTGCTGCACGCCGGCGGCCTTCAGGCCGTCCACCAGCTTTTGGCGCATTTCCTTGATGCGCACGCGCATCTCGCCCAGCTCCTTTTCCCACAGAGCGCGCAGCTCGGGGTTGTTCAGCACGGCGGCTACGACCGCGCCACCGTGGGTGGGTGGGTTGGAGTAGTTGGTGCGAATGACGATCTTCAGTTGCGACAGCACGCGTGCGGCTTCTTCCTTGTCGCTGGCGACCACGGACAGGGCGCCCACGCGCTCGCCGTACAGGCTGAAGCTCTTGGAGAAGGAAGTCGACACAAAGATGTTCAGGCCGGCGGCCACGAACTTGCCGATCACGGCGCCGTCTTCGGCGATGCCGTGGCCAAAGCCTTGGTAGGCCATGTC
>NZ_CADEPJ010000138.1 GCF_902829245.1 Comamonas jiangduensis
AAAAAACAACGACATCGTGAACCCTGCTGCCCAAGATGACCCAGACAGCCCCATCGCTGGCATGCCGGTGCTGGAAGTGTGGAAGGCCAAAACCTCCATCGTGATGAAGCGCTCCATGGCCTCGGGCTATGCGGGTGTCGACAATCCGCTGTTCTACAAGGACAACAACCGCATGCTGTTCGGTGATGCCAAGAAGATGCTCGATGAGGTGCTGGCTGCATTGAAGGCCTAAGCAATCACGCGCTGAGCCCTGCCTGCCCTGGCAGGGCTCAGCAGCTGATGCGAAACCAAGCCCGTGGTGAATGCCACGGGCTTTTTTGTTTTGGGGCGCAGAGGCAAGTCATTGCGCGATCACTTGCATGGGCTGCTGCCAGTCCATCGGCATCGAAAGAGGATGGGTTTGGCAGAACCTGGAAAGAAAAGGCGCCGCTTGCCAGAAAAAACCTGATGTGACGCAATCGCACACTGCCATGTGCTGCGATTAATGAAGAGCGGCTTGCGCTGATGCAGCAATGGTTTGCACATATAAAGCATGTGAAAACAAGCAAAAACAGGCGCTGGCAGTTTAGTTTTTCATAGCGTGGTTGCGCATGGCTGCGCACCACAAAGCTGAACAGCACAAAGGCCCGCCACAAACAACAAGGCCATCTGCTGGCAGATGGCCTTGGGGGATGGTCACGCGGGCGCTTAATGGCTGCCGCTGATGTCCATCTCTTCCAGCTTCACCAAGCGGCTGCCTTTGCTGAATTTGTAACCCAGCCAGATCAGCAAGAACAGGGGAATGCCAATGTAGGTGGCAACCACGCCGGTCCAGTCAATGGTGTCGGCCAGGAAGGCTTCGTAGTTTTGGCCCAAGGTAATGACCAGGCACAGCACAAATGCAAAGATGGGGCCCACCGGGAAAGCCGCAGCGCGGTAAGGCAGCTGGTGCGTATCAAAGCCTTGCACCACACCGGCGCGGCGGAAGCGGTAGTGGCTGACCGCAATGCCCAGCCAGGCAATAAAGCCGCACATGCCCGACAGGTTCAGCAGCCAGATGTAGACCGACTCTGGGCTGAACACATTGGTGAAAAAGCACAGGGCGGCAATCACGGTGGTGGCAATCAACGCCATGATGGGCACACCGCGGCTGTTGACGTAGGCAAACACCTTGGGCGCCATGCCTTGCTTGGCCAGCGCATACAGCATGCGGGTGGAGGCATACATGCCCGAGTTACCGGCCGACAGCACCGACGTGAGTACCACCGCGTTCATCACGGCAGCGGCGCCCAGTAGGCCCGCGCGCTCAAACACCAGGGTGAAGGGGCTGACGCTGATGTCGCCCAGATCGTTGCGCAGCAGCTTGGGGTCGGTATAGGGCACCAGCAGGCCAATGATCAAAATGGCAAACACATAGAACAGCAAAATGCGCCAAAACACCTTACGCACCGCACGGGGCACGTTTTTGGCCGGGTCTTCCGACTCGCCCGCGGCAATGCCGATCAGCTCGGTGCCCTGGAACGAGAAGCCCACAATCATAGCCACACCGATCAGCGCGGCAAAGCCACCGGCAAACGGTGCATCCCCCGCGGTGAAGTTGGCGACATTGCCCCAGATGCCATCGGGCGCGCCGCCGGTCATGATGCCAAACACCATCAGCAGGCCAATGCCAATAAAGACCAGCACGGTGACCACCTTGATGGCGGCAAACCAGAACTCCGACTCGCCGAACCCCTTGGAGGACAGCGAGTTCAGGCCAAACATCAGGGCCAGAAACAGCGCGCTCCACAGCAAACCATTGACGTCGGGAAACCAGTAAGCCATCACCAACTGGGCGGCCACCAAATCCACGGCAATGGTCACGGCCCAGTTGTACCAATAGTTCCAGCCCAGCGCGAAGCCAAAACCCTCGTCCACATACTTGGCGCCGTAGGTGGCAAACGAGCCCGAGACGGGCAGGTGCGAGGCCATCTCGCCCAAGCTGGTCATCAGGAAGTAAACCATCAGGCCAATAACGCAGTACGCCAGCAGTGCGCCGCCGGGGCCCGCTTGCGAGATGGTGGCGCCAGAGGCCACAAACAGGCCGGTGCCGATGGAGCCGCCAATGGCGATCATCGACATGTGTCGGGCCTTGAGGCCGCGGCGCAAAGAGGACACGGGGGAGTCAGCAGACATAAACGCGGGTTGCAAAACAAAGAAAGCATCCGACCGGCGCGCAAGCCGTGGGGGATGGGTAAACAAAACGGCCGCATTGCTGCGGCCGCTCAATTCCGTACGGGCCCGAATTTTGGGTGATGCCACTCATCTTGTGCAGCGATGGCATTAATGACCCTACAGCCAGTTAAGGCGCGCTAAATGGGTCGGCAGGCAGCCCTCAGGCCATGGAGCTGATGGTTTTGCGAAAGCGCGACAGCGCCAGTGCAAACAGCACGCAGCCAATGGCAAACAGCGCCAAAAACTGCGGCCACACCACATCCAGCCCAGCGCCACGGTACAAAATGCCTTGGGCCAGACTCACGAAATGGGTGGTGGGGGCGGCCAGCATGACGTCTTGCACCAGCTGCGGCATGGACTCGCGCGGCGTGGTGCCCCCCGACAGCAGCTGCAGCGGCAGCAGCGTCAGCACCATCAGCAGGCCAAACTGCGGCATGGAGCGCGCCACGGTGGCCATGAAGATGCCCATGGCCGTGGTGGCAAACAGGCACAGCGCCGCACCGGCCATGAACAGCGCAATGCTGCCCTCGATCGGCACTTGCAAAAAGCCGCGCACCACCAGGTTCAGCGACACACCGGCCGCCACCAGCACCACGGCGCCCATGGACCATACTTTGGCCAGCATGATTTCGGTGGGTGTGACGGGCATGACCAGCAAGTGCTCAATCGTGCCGTGCTCACGCTCGCGGATCAGGGCCGCACCCGTGAGGATGATGGAGAGCATGGTCACGTTGTTGATGATTTGCATCACCCCGCCAAACCACATTTTGTTGAGCGAGGGGTTAAACCGCGCGCGCACTTCCAGCGCCACGGGGGTGCTGGCCGCCGCGCGGTGGCGTTGCACAAATTCATTGACCTCGGCCATCACGATCTGCTGGATATAGCCGTTGCCAGAGAAGGCCTGGCTCATGCGCGTGGCATCCACATTCAATTGCAGCTCAACTTTTTTGCCCGCCAGCACATCGCGCTGAAAGCCGGGGGGAATGGTCAGCGCAAAGGTGAACTTGCCCGCGTCCATGCCCGGGTCCACCGCTTGCACGCCTGAGAGCTGCAAGGGCATGAAATGGGGCGGGTAAAAGGCCGAGGTGATGCGCGCCGACAGCGGTGACTGGTCTTCGTCCACGATGGCAATCGGGGCGTGGTGCAGCGTCTCGGGCATGGCCGATGCGGCGGTGTACACCGACAGGGTGAAGGTGTAGACAATCAGCACCAGCATGACGGGGTCGCGCCACAGGCTCCACAGCTCTTTGACGCCCAGACGCCAGATATTTTTCAAGCTATGCCGCATGGCAAAGCCTCCTGTCAAACATAGGGGCCATGGCTATTTGTCCTGCTTGGGCAGCGCCCACACGGCAATCCCCATGATGACGGGGATTGCCGCCAGCAGCGGCCAGAAAGAGGCGGCCAGATCGTGCAGGTCCAGCGCCTTGCTAAATACGCCACGGCTGATGGTGAACATGTGCGTGGCCGGGTAGTACTCACCAATGATGCGGCCCGCGCCTTCCAGGGATGAGACGGGGTCGGTCAGCCCCGAAAACTGGGTGGCCGGAATCAGCGTGCCCAAAAAAGGAATGGGCCAGATGTGCCACTTTTGCGCCCGTTCTTTGCGCGGATCAAGTCTATAGCAGCGGCTGCGTGCTGCTTTTGCCCTGCACAGGGATATGTGTCAGATTTCCTACAGCACGCAGATTTATTGCGTTGATGTTGGTTTTGATGCGCCTTGTTTGTTTTTTGTGCAGGTGGTAATAAAAAAAGGCTCGCATTGCGAGCCTTTTTTGCAAGATGCATGCAGCGAGGGCTTACATGCCGGAGTAGGTCGGGCCGCCGCCGCCTTCGGGGGTGACCCAGACAATGTTCTGCGTGGGGTCCTTGATGTCGCAGGTCTTGCAATGCACGCAGTTTTGCGCGTTGATTTGCAGGCGCTTGCCACCTTGCTCGGTATCGTCCACAAATTCGTACACCCCGGCAGGGCAGTAGCGGCTTTCAGGGCCAGCGTATTGGGCCAAATTGACCTTCACGGGCACCGAAGCGTCCTTGAGCGTCAAGTGCGCAGGCTGATCTTCACCGTGGTTGGTGCCGCTGATAAAGACGCTGGAGAGGCGGTCAAACGTCAGCTTGCCATCGGGCTTGGGGTATTCGATAGGCTGGCACTCTGCCGCAGGCTTGAGGTAGGCGTGATCAGGCTTGTCGCGGTGCAGCGTCCATGGAATGCAGCCCTTGAGCACAAATTGCTCCAGGCCGTTCATGACGGTGGCGGTGCTCAGGCCCTTCTTGAACCAGGTCTTGAAGTTGCGTGCCTTCCACAACTCGTCGTACAGCCAGCTGTTTTCGAAGGCAGTCTCGTAGGCGTTCAACACATCGCCCTGGCGGCCTGCCACGATGGCTTCGTACGCGGCTTCAGCGGCCAGCATGCCGGTTTTGATGGCAGCGTGGCTGCCCTTGATGCGCGAAGCGTTCAGGAAGCCCGCGTCGCAGCCCACCAGCGCGCCGCCGGGGAAGACGAACTTGGGCAGGCTCAAGATGCCGCCAGCCGTGATGGCCCGCGCGCCGTAAGAGATGCGCTTGGCGGGCTTGATGCCCTTTGCTTCGTCCCCTTCGAGGTAGTAGCGGATGTTGGGGTGGGTTTTCCAACGCTGCATTTCCTCAAACGGCGATAGGTACGGGTTGGCGTAGTCCAGGCCGGTGACAAAGCCCAATGTGACCAAGTTGTCTTCCAGGTGGTAGAGGAAGCCGCCGCCGTAGGTCTTGCTGTCCATGGGCCAGCCGCCGGTGTGCAGCACCATGCCGGGTTTGTGGCGTGCGGGGTCGATTTCCCACAGCTCCTTGATGCCCAGGCCGTAGGCTTGCGGGTCTTTGCCATCGTCCAGCTGGTACTTGGCAATGATTTGCTTGCCCAAGTGGCCGCGCGCACCTTCCGCGAAGATGGTGTATTTGCCGTGCAATTCCATACCCAGCTGGAAGTCGCCCGTGGGTTCGCCATCCTTGCCCACGCCCATGTTGCCGGTGGCAATACCTTTGACGGAGCCATCTTCGTTGTAGAGCACTTCCGCAGCGGCAAAGCCGGGGAAAATTTCTACGCCCAGCGCTTCAGCCTGGTCTGCCAGCCACTTGGTGACGAAACCCAGGCGCACCACGTAGT
>NZ_CADEPJ010000139.1 GCF_902829245.1 Comamonas jiangduensis
GAAGAAGACCATGGAGTCTTCGGTCACTGGCTGGTTCAGAGGGGCGCCCTTTTCCTTCCAGTCGGGGATGAGTTCGGTCAGTGCGATGGGGTCCATGATGGCGCCCGACAAGGTGTGCGCACCGGGCTCAGAGCCTTTTTCGAGTACCACCACCGAGACGTCTTGGCCTTTTTCTGCCGACAGTTGCTTGAGGCGGATGGCAGTGGCCAAGCCGCCGGGGCCGCCACCAACGATCACCACGTCGTATTCCATGGCCTCGCGGGGGCCGTATTGCGCCAGGATTTCTTCGTTTGTCATCGGGGTGTCTCTCTTGGAAATTTAAAAACCTGAATGGCACGCTCGTGCTGACTGCCACAAATTGCGGCTGATTCTATGCGGGCTCACTGCATCTACCTAAAAACTTGAGGGGTAGATGGCACGATTGGTGGCCTGAATGATGGTTGGAGTCACATCGGTGACGCTGGCTGGGCGTCATCTGTCCTTCACGGGACTGCCTTCAGGTGTGATTTAGACAAGATGTGCCTATTAGTGAAAAAGCAGGAGCCAGGGGCATGAGACTGGAGATTCCAGAGGATAAAAAGCTGGTCTACCAAACCACGTTTGGGGTGAAGTGGGGCGACATGGATGCCATGGGCCATGTCAACAACACGGTGTACTTCAAGTACATGGAGCACGGGCGTATTGAGTGGCTCAGCGAGATTGGCTTTTTGCACCTGCCCAATGGCCAGGCGCCGGTGATCGCGAATGCGTTTTGCAACTTCAAGCGCCAGTTGAAGTACCCCGACACCGTGCTGATGAAGCTGTACGTGAGCAACCCGGCGCGCGTGACCTTTGATGCCTGGACCACGCTGGAGCGCGTGGAGGAGCCGGGCGTGATCTGCGCGGCGGGCGGGGCCACCGTGCTGTGGATTGATACGCAGCGCGAGAAGGCTGCTTCACTTCCAGAAGCGCTTCGCGCTCTGATAGATTGAGCTTCAGATATAAAACGTGGGATTGCTAAATAGGTATTTGAATATCGTGATCCCACAATCGTTTGCTCAGCAAGTACCCGGTTTGGGGCTTCAACATGCCGACTACGTGCGGGTAATGCGTCCGCTGCTCGAGGCCAATCCCGGCGAAGTGCATGAAATCTTCAAAAACTTGAAGCTGGTGGAAGATATCTCGCAGCGCTATCCCGGTGTGGAAGGGATGACCTTGGTGCGCAAAATGTCTGCGCAAGACTATGCGCAGCGCAGAGCGCAGCTATTGCAGGAGGTGTCGCCCCAGCTGCGGGTCGATGAAAGTGCAATGCCCGCCTGGCCGCTGACGCAGTCCACGTACTTCATCGTCGATGAAGTGTGGCCCTTGCGGGCCAAGCGCAGTCTGTCGGGCCTGGATGCCATGCAGCAACCGGCTGTACGCGCACAAATTGAACGGGTGCAGCAGGTTCAAGACGCCGTGATGAGCGGTCCCATGACGCTGAGTGATGCCGGCTCCGATGCGGTCGGGGTTCTTATCAGCGTGCCTGTGCTGGCAGAGCAGACTGATGCGCAGGGCGCGCAAGCTCTGCTGGGGGTGCTCAATGTCAGCGTGCGTGTCAATGCATTGGTCGCGCAATTCCGTGATCGCGGCATGCTGCCGCACATGATGCTGGCCATTGAAGACACCACCCCCACCAAAGGGCACATGGTGCCAGTGACGGTGGTGGCGCCGCCCTGGACGGCGCAGCAGCCATTCTTGGCGTCTGCCCAGCACAGCATCTCGGTGCTGGGGCGCCAGTGGTCGCTGCAGTTCGTGGCCAGCGACTCCATGCTCTCTTCGGTAGAGCGCATGTTTCCGGTGATTATTGGCGTCAGCAGTTTGGGGGCCAGCTTGTTGCTGGCAGCCGTGGTGTTGCTGCTGTCACTGCAGCGCGCGCGCGCTCAGGTGCAGGCCAAGGCCAAGTACAACCTGCTGCGCGAACGCACCGACCGCCTTAAAGCCTTGTTTAACCAGTCGGCAATTGGTGTGGCCGAGATAGAGCCTGCCAGCGGTAGCCACGTCAGTGCCAACGCGCGGTTTGCGGACATTGTGGGTTACAGCCGTGAGCAACTGGGGAGCATGAGCATCCATGATCTCATCCACCCCCAAGACCGCGATGAATGCCAGCGCCTGGAGCGTCAGCTGATTGAGGGGCGCCTGCAGCACTTTAATGTGACGCAGCGCATGGTACGCAAAGACGGCGGCGAGATTTGGGTGAAGTTCTGGGTGTCACCACTGCAAAGTGTGGACGGCAGGCTGTTGGGCCGCCACTTTGTGCTGCTCATGGATGTGACGGAGCGGCGCGTGATGCAGCAGCAGTTGCAGGCGCGTGAGGCTTACTCCAGCGAAATGCTGCGCTACATGCCGGTGGGCTTGGTCGTCGTGGGGCCGGTGGGCAATATCGAGTTCGTGAACCACCAGTTTGAGGTGATGACGGGCTGGGCGCAAAGCGATATGTCCGATGAGTCCACCATGTGGCGCCATTTGTGCGTAGATATGCAGCAGCACGCTACCTTGCTGCAACGCCTGAATGCCGGGCGCTGCGAGGTGGTGCCTACAGGCGTGAACATGCCGGCGATGGAGTATTTGCTGCGCAGCAAAAACGGCCAAGAGCTTGCGATGGAGGTGTCGGGCCGTTTCTTGTGTGGCCGCATCTTGCTGAGCTTTGTTGACGTGAGCCAGCGCAAAGCGGCGGAGGCAGAAATCCGTTGGCTGGGCTATTACGACACATTGACGCAATTGCCCAATCGCCGCTTGCTGCTGGATCGTCTGGAAGAAGCCCTGATGCGCAGTCAGCGCGGGCATGGCAACAAGGGCGCCTTGCTGCTTTGGACATTGATAATTTCAAGTCGCTCAATGAAACCCTGGGGCATGACCATGGCGATGCCTTGCTGCGACTGGTAGCCACCCGCTTGAGCAGCTGCATAGGGCGCCACACCTTGGCGCGCCAAGGTGGTGATGAATTTGCGGTGGTGCTGGAAGATTTGCCCGTTGATTCTTTGGAGGCCGGCCGCTGCACGGACAAGTGGGTGGTGCCATCTTGCAAGCGCTGCGCACGCCGTTTTATCTGAACAACCAAGATTTCCACGTCACCGTCAGCATGGGGGCGGTGGTGTTTTGCGGGCCAGATGACTCGGTCGAGGAGCTACTCAAACGCGCAGACTTGGCGCTGTACCAGGCCAAGAGTGCGGGGCGCGACACCCTGCAGTTTTTTGACCCCAGTATGCAAAAAGCGGTCAGCGCCCGTGTGGAAATGGAGAAAGACATGCGCATGGCGCTGGAGCGCCATGAGTTTGATCTCTTCTTCCAGCCGCAGGTGCAGCATGACAAGGTGATTGGTGCAGAGGCGCTGCTGCGCTGGCAGCACCCCACCAAGGGGTTTATTCCGCCCGGGGTGTTTGTGCCTGCAGCCGAAGAGTCGGGCCTGATTTTGCCTTTGGGCGAATGGGTGTTGTATGCGGCCTGCCGCCAGTTGGCACGCTGGGCGCAGGACCCGGCACTGGCGCATCTGACCATGTCGGTCAATGTCAGCCCGCGCCAGTTCTACCAGCCTGACTTTGTTGACAAGGTGCAGCAAGCTTGCAGGTGACTGGTGCCACACCCGATCTGCTGGAGCTGGAATTGACCGAAGGCATGTTGCTGACGGACGTGGAAGACACCATTCGCAAGATGGTGCAGCTCAAGGCAATTGGTGTGATCTTCTCGCTGGATGACTTTGGTACCGGCTATTCCTCGCTGAGCTATCTCAAGCGCTTGCCGCTGGACAAGCTCAAGATTGACCAGAGCTTTGTGCGTGAAGTGGAGACCAGTGTGAACGATGCCACGATTGCATGTTCCATCATTGCGCTGGGCAACAGCCTGGGATTGCAAGTGATTGCGGAAGGGGTGGAGACGGAAGCCCAGCGCGCCTTCTTGGCGGCCAATGGCTGCAGCTATTGGCAAGGCTTTTTCTTCAGCCGCCCACAGCCTGCTGCGAAGTTTGAAGCGTGGACGCGCGCCTATGGCGCAAGCCACGAGGCGGACACCGTGCTCAGCAGCTAAGTCTTGCGCAATCGGTCGCCACCAAGACACTCCTAAATATGGAGCTAACAGCGCTTACTGCATCTGCGTAAAAGCTATTTTTGTTACAAAGTTCGCAGAGAGGGCTGGCAAGCACTTGTAACCGGGCGCGTTATCATCGCGGCTTATCCATCTTGGTTTGCCAGCTTCTAAGACACATCCTCCGTGCGCCTTAATTCGATCAAGCTCTCCGGCTTCAAGTCCTTTGCCGAGCCCACCAACTTCCTGCTGCCCGGTCAGCTGGTTGGTGTGGTGGGGCCCAATGGCTGCGGCAAATCCAACATCATGGATGCCGTGCGCTGGGTGCTCGGTGAGAGCAAAGCCAGCGAATTGCGTGGCGAGAGCATGCAGGACGTGATCTTCAACGGCACGACGCACCGCAAGCCGGCCAGTCGCTCCAGCGTGGAGCTGGTGTTCGACAACAGCGACCACCGTGCGGGCGGCCAATGGGGCCAGTTCACGGAAATCGCCGTCAAGCGCGTGCTCACGCGCGACGGTAACAGCAGTTACTTCATCAACAACCAGCCGGTGCGCCGCCGCGATGTGCAGGACGTGTTCTTGGGCACCGGCCTGGGCCCGCGCGCCTACGCCATCATTGGCCAGGGCACCATACCCTGAAGCAGCACCAGCTGTGGTTCCTGAAAAAGCAGGACGCCGAGGGCGATCTGGCCAAGATCCGCCAGGAAGGTCTGCAGGCCGTCAACGAGCTGGAAAGCCGCATGGCGGAAATCCGCCACATCGAGGCCGACCTGGAAGCCGTGCGCCAGGCGCACTACGAGGCCGGCGACCAGGTCAACCAGGCCCAGGGGCGGCTGTACGAAGCCACGGCTGAGGTGGGCAAGCTGGAGGCCGAGATCCGCTACGTGGTCGAGGGCCGCCAGCGCGTTGAGCAGCGCATGCAGCAACTGGCCGAGCAGATCGCCCAGTGGGCGCAGCGCAAGGACGACGCCGCAGCCGAGCTCGAGCACCTGGCCGCCAGCGGCATGGATGCGGAAGAACAGACCGAAATGCTGGCCGCGCAGCTGGAAGAGCAGAGCCAGCGCCTGCCGGACCTCGAAGACGCGCTGCGAGCCACCCAGCACAAGGCCAATACCCAGCGCCAGCAGGTGGTGCAGGTGCAGCAGCAGATCCAGGTGCTAGCTGCCGAGCAGCGCAGCCTGAACGAGCAAACCCGCCAGCACGAAAGCCGCCTGGAGCGATTGCGTAACGACCGCAACGCCCTGGCGACACCGGACGAAGCACGCTTGCAGCAAGTCACTGTCCAGTACGCTGATGCTGCCGAGTTGGCCGAGATGGCAGAAGCTGCATTGGTAGAGCTGCAAGACAGCGTGCCGCAACTGGACGATGAGCGCCGTCAGCGCCAGCAAGCGCTGAATGCTGAAACCTCCAGGCAGGCCGAGCTGGCCGCACGCATGGAGGCGCTCAAGGCCTTGCAAGAAAAAGTCAAAACAGACGGCAAGCTCCAGCCTTGGTTGGCCCAGCATGGTTGGAAAGCCTGCAAGGGCTGTGGACCAAAATCCATGTGGAAAATGGCTGGGAAAATGCTTTAGAAGCGGCCCTGCGCGAGCGCATGGGTGCGCTGGAGATCAGCCGCCTGGACATGGTGCGGGGATTTTTGGGTGCAGGCGCCAAAGAGGCACCTCCTGCACGGCTGGCTTTTTATTCCAAACCAGACGCTGCCATCGGTCTGAATGGCAATGGTATGCCGCTGTTGGCGGATTTGCTGCGTGTGCAGGACGTGGGTTTAAGCGCTGTTGACCGAATGGCTGGCCGGCTGCTACACCGCACCCAGCTTGGGTGAGGCCTTGAGCCAGCGCAACCGGTTGAAAGCGGGCGACACCATGTATGTGCCGACGGGCCATGCGGTCACCGCGCACAGCGTGAGCTTTTACGCCCAAGACAGTGAGCAATCGGGGTTGTTGGCGCGTGCCCAAGAAATTGAGCACTTGGAAAAAGAGCTGCGCGCTCAAGCCTTGATCAGCGAAGAAACACGCACTGCCTTGGTGAAAGCCGAAGCAGCCTATGCCGACGCCTCGCAACCCCTAGTCAGCGCACGCCGTGAGGCCAGTGAGGCCAAGCAGAGCGCGCACGAGCTGCAAGTCGACATGCTGCGCTTGACGCAGCAGGCCGAACAGGCGCGGGCCCGCACGGCACAGATCGAGGCCGATGTGGCCGAGGTACAAACCGCGCTGGACGATCTGCAAGAGCGCGCCGTGGCCGCCGAGGCACGCTTTGAAGAGCTCGACATGCAGTTGGCCGACAGCCAGGAGTTGCACGCCCAACTGGACGAAAAAGTGATTGAGGCTGAGCGCAAACTGGCGGAGAGCCGTGAGCAATTGCGCACGCTGGAGCGTCGCGCGCAAGAAGCCACGTTCAGCCAACGCAGCATGCAGGCGCGCCAAGGTGAGTTGCAGCGCACCCTGGAGACGGCCGAGCAGCAAACCAAGGCGCTGCTGGAAGAGTGCGAACGCGCTGTGGCCGAGCAAGGGCGCTTGAACGATGCCGCCGCCCAGGGCGGGCTACAGGATGCCCTGGCGCTGAAGATGGAGCGCGAGCAGGCCGTAGCCACTGCCCGCAGCGCCTATGAAGACTTGACCAACAAGCTGCGCGCCAGCGATGACCGCCGCGTGCAGATCGAGCGTGCGCTGGATCCCATGCGCGCGCGTATCACCGAGTTTCAGCTCAAGGAGCAGGCCGCATCGCTGGGCAGTGCCCAGTATGAGCAGCAACTGGCCGAAGCCGGGGCCGATTTTGCCGCGGTGGCGCAGTCCATCCTGGAAGGCAATGTGAAGCTGCACGGGCTGCAGTCGGAAATTGACCGCCTGCACCGCGAGATCGCCGCGCTGGGTGCTGTGAATTTGGCCGCACTGGAAGAGTTGCAGCTGGCCAAAGAGCGTAAAACCTTCCTGGATGCCCAGATGGCCGATCTGACCGAGGCCATGTCCACGCTGGAAAACGCGATCAAAAAGATCGACAACGAAACGCGTGAGCTGCTCTCGGGTACCTTTAACACCGTGAACGAACACTTTGGGCGTATGTTCCCCGAGCTGTTTGGCGGCGGGCAGGCCAAGCTCATCATCACGGGTGACGAAATCCTGGATTCAGGGGTACAAGTGATGGCGCAGCCCCCAGGAAAGAAGAACCAGACGATTCATTTGCTGTCGGGCGGTGAAAAAGCCCTGACTGCGATTGCGCTGGTGTTTGCCATTTTCCAATTGAATCCTGCTCCGTTCTGCTTGCTGGACGAGGTGGATGCGCCACTGGATGATGCCAACACCGAGCGTTATGCCAAATTGGTGGCCAGCATGAGCAAGGGAACCCAGTTCCTGTTCATCAGTCACAACAAAATCGCCATGGAAATGGCGCAACAATTGATCGGTGTGACGATGCAAGAGCAAGGCGTCTCGCGCATCGTGGCCGTGGATATGGAATCTGCCCTGTCCATGGCACACGCCTGAGCACGGAAACGGGACAGAGTAATTCCATGAGTACCCTTCAAATCAGTCTGGCCGTCGTAGGGGTGATCCTGCTGGGCCTGATCGTGGCCTACAACACGTGGACCCACCGCCGCAATGCACCCAAGCGCGCCGACGCAGAGACCCGGTTGAGCGACAACCACTCGCGTTTTGATCCGGCTTTGGATGGGGTGGATGTCACCAATTTGCCTGAGCATGCCCGCACCCCCCTGGTGGACCCTTTGCTGGATGCCACGCCTGCGCAAGAAGGCGTTGCCGAGGATGGGCCTGGACCCTGCGCTGGAGGCATCGCCTGCCGACACGGCCACCGCTGCTGAGGGGCTGCCGCGGAGCCTGCGGGCCGTGCTGCACAGCAGCATGCGGAGCGCAAGCTCGCGTTAGATGGCTTGATCGATGCGATTGCCACGGTGCGCATTGAAGGCGTGGTCACGGGTGATGCCGCGCTGATGGTGCAACCCACCACGCGCCGAGCAGGCAGTAAGCAGTTTCGTATTGAAGGGCTCAACGCCGCTTCGGGCGAATGGGAAACCGTGCGCTCCGGCCAGCGTTACACCTGCTTTCAGGCGGGGGTGCAATTGGCCAACCGCTTGGGCGCGCTCAACGAGATTGAATTTTCGGAATTTGTGGCCAAGGTACAAAGCTTTGGCGATGCGCTCAATGCAGCGGTCGATTTGCCAGACATGCTGCACGAAGTCAGCCGTGCGCGAGTTGGACCAGTTTGCCGGAGAGCACGACGCACAGCTGAGCTTTATGTTGCGCCCCCGCCGTGCGGCGTGGAGCCCCGGCTATATCGAGCAACATGCCGCAGCGGCGGGCTTTGTGTCTGCAGCCATGCCGGGGCGTATGCAACTGCCGTCCGAGACCGTAGGCCATGCACCCTTGCTGACACTGGCGTATGACGCGCAAGCCGCTCAGGCGGACAACCTGGACCAGACCGCGGTGCACGAAGTGTGGCTGAGCCTGGATGTCCCCCAGGTGCCGCGCAGCGAAGATCCCTTTAAGCGCTTGCGTGATGTGGTGCAAGTGCTGTGCGAGGGCATGGACGGCATGCTGTGCGACCAGAACGGCTACCAGTTGCTGCCGCAGGTGCTGGACCCTATCGGGGCCGACCTGCAAAAACTGTATGACAAGCTCGACAGCCGCGAACTGTCTGCAGGCTCTATGCTGGCGCGCCGCTTGTTCAACTGAGGCTTGGTTGAGCACGCATGAGCGAGAATTTAGACCTTTTTGGCGATGCAGCGCCCACCCAGCCTGCGCTAGCAGCTCCTAAAGCTGTAGTGGATAAGGTGCAGGCGCTGCGCAGCCAGTTGCAGCAATGGGCCCATGAATACTATGTGCTCGATGCGCCCACCGTGCCTGATGGTGCGTACGACAAGGCCTTTGAGCAGTTGCAGGCGCTGGAAGGGGCTTACCCCGCGCTCGTCACGCCGGATTCACCCACGCAGCGCGTGATTGGTGCGGTGCTGCAAGGGCTGACGCCGGTGCGGCATGTGGTGCCCATGCTGTCGATTCGCACCGAAACCGACAACGAAGCCACAGGCGCAGAAGCGTTTGACGCCCGTATTCGCCGTGAGCTGGAGCTCGACGACAGCGCCTCTGCGGTCGAATATGTGGCCGAGCCCAAGTTTGACGGCCTGGCCATGAGCTTGCGCTACGAAAATGGCCGTCTGGTGCATGCGGTCACACGCGGGGATGGCGAAGTGGGGGAGGACGTGACCCACAACATCCGTACCATTCGGCAAATTCCCCTGGTGTTGCCGCTGGGAGACGGCGGTGTACCCCCCGTGCTGGAAGTACGCGGTGAGGTGTATATGCGCCGCGCCGACTTCCAGGCGCTGAATGCGCGCCAAGAAGCCGCAGGCGGCAAGCAGTTTGCCAACCCGCGCAATGCGGCGGCAGGCTCGGTGCGCCAGCTGGACTCGCACATTGCCATGCAGCGGCCGCTGTCCTTTGCCTATGGCATGGGCGATGTCACCCCCGCAGAGCAAGGTGGCCCCGCCTTTGCCACGCATTACGCCATGCTGCAGCAGCTCAAAGCTTGGGGTTTTCCGGTTGCAGCGCAGGTGCGTATTGCGCATGGTGCTTCTGAATTGCTAGCATTTCACGCCGAGTTGGGTGCGCAGCGAGCCGCCTTGCCCTATGAGATCGATGGCGTGGTCTACAAAGTCAACAGCTTGGCCTTGCAGCGCCAGCTGGGTTTTGTGACGCGCGAGCCGCGCTGGGCGGTGGCCCACAAATATCCTGCCGAAGAAATGGCGACGGTCATGGAAGGCATTGATGTGCAGGTCGGGCGCACGGGCAAGCTCACACCGGTGGCGCGCCTGGCGCCGGTGAGTGTGGGAGGGGTCACGGTGACCAACGCCACGCTGCACAACCTGTTTGAAATCCGCAAAAAACGTGTGCGGGTGGGCGACACCGTCATCGTGCGCCGTGCGGGGGATGTGATTC
>NZ_CADEPJ010000140.1 GCF_902829245.1 Comamonas jiangduensis
TCATCGTTCAGTGCCTTGACGATTTCCACGTTCCAACGGTCCAGAATGGCCGTGGGGGTTTTGCTGGGCGCGACAAACGCGTACCAGTTCAGGGCTTCAAAACCGGGGTAACCCGCTTCGGCCACGGTGGGAATATCCGGCATGTAGGCCGGGCGTGTCAGGCCAGTGGTGGCCAGGGGGATCAGCTTGCCAGTCTGCACATGTGGCATGGCGGTGGGCGGGGCAGCGAAGTAGCTGGTCACGCGCTCTCCCAGCAAGTCCTGCAGGGCCGGCGCGCCGCCCTTGTAGGGCACGTGCACCATTTCCACGCCGGCGCGCTGGTTGAACAGCTCGCCCGCCAGGTGCGAGGCCGAACCTGCGCCTGTGGAGGCATAGTCCACCTTGCCGGGCGACTTCTTGGCCAGCGCCACAAACTCCTTCAGGTTCTTCACCCCCGCACCCTTGTGCACCACCAGCACGTTCGGGAAGTTGACGCCGCCAGACAGCGGTGCCAGATCCTTGAACGGGTCGTAGGTCAGCTTCATCAGGTGCGGGGCAATGGTCAGCGGGCCGACCGAGCCGAACAGGATGACCGATCCGTCGCTGGCAGCATTTGCCACCTGGCCGTGGGCGATGTTGCCGCCCGCCCCACCCTTGTTCTCCACCACCACGGACTGGCCGATGTTCTCGCCCAGCTTCTTGGCAATCAGGCGCGCGGCGGCGTCGGCCGCGCCACCTGCGGCAAAGCCCACCACCATGGTGACGGGTTTCTTGGGCGGGAAATCCTGCGCCGCAGCAGGACTGCCCAAAGCCAAGGCGGCTGTGGCCATCACTGCAGCCTGTATCAAAGTACGCTTTTTCATCGAAGGTCTCCTTGTTGGTATGGATATGCGCAGGAAGAAATCAGTCAGCACCCAGCCCGATAGGGTTGGGCTGGCGCTTTCATGTTGTGTGGCGCAGCAAAGCTGCAGTGCGGAAGATGCCGTGTGCAAACTTGCCATAGGGCAAGGTCACAAACAAGGCCATCACTGCGCCCAAGTGCAGGCACAGCAGCAAAGCCAGTGCGGGTGTGCCGCGGCCCAGCCACAGCGCCAAACCGCTGGTAGCGACCAAGAACAGCAAGGCGATAAAGCCCAGGTCCATGGGTTTTTGCTTGGCGTCGCCATGCAAGGGGTGGCGGCTGCGGTTGAGCATCCACAGGCGGGCTGTGCCCAGCGACAGCATCACACCGCCTACACCCCCCAAAATCTTGGGCAGGCTAGGCAAGTCATAAGGTGCTTCCAAGCCAAAGACGTAGTGGTACAGCGTCGCCACAGAAGTTGCCGCAAAGCACAGCAAGAAGCCGTAGAACGTCAGGTGGTGGGCGCGACGGCGCTTTAAGGTGTAGGCGTCGTCTTCGTTGTGGCAGCCATCACCGTGACCGCCGTCCAAATACTTCAGGCGCAGCACATCGCCCGTGGCTTCAGTGGCTGCAGCGCCGCTGACATCGGCACCGCTGGTGGCGGGCTTGATGTCTTTCCAGAAGCGGCGCACGCCCATGAACAGCGCAAACACCACAAACAAAAACACGGGGGCAAACATGCTCACCAGCATGTTGTGCGGGAACAGGCTGTAGAAGTTGGCACCCAAGTCAGCGCCCCACAGCGCGCCCAAGCCGCCGCCTTGCAGCACTGCGCCCAGCACCAAGAACAAGCTCAGTGCGGCAACCAACGCCAGCGACAGCGTCAGGCCATTGCGCTGGTACAGCTTGCCCAAAGCAGGCGGCCATGCGTAGTCCACATAAGTTTGGCCACGCACCTCGGCCATGGCCTTGGGGATATTGATACCAAACTCATGCGGTGGCGCGTATTGGCAAGCGTGCAAGCAAGCGCCGCAGTTGTGGCACAGGTTGGCCAGATAGTTCACATCGGCCTTGAGAAATTCCAAGCGGCGCGTCATGGCCGGGAACACGGCGCAAAAACCTTCGCAGTAGCGGCAGGCATTGCAAATTTGCATCACGCGCGCCACTTCACCTTCGGCCTGCGTCATATTGCTGACGGGGACGATGGGAATGACTTTGCTGCTGGTGCCAGATGCCAGCGCTCGGGCTTCTTGGCCCAGCTTTTCAAAAGATTGCATGCTCATGGTGGCTTACACCTCGTCTTTCACAGCGCCGCGCTCGGCGTCTTTTCCGGCTGCAGCCAGTGCGGCATTGCGCCCGGCAATGCGGCCAAAGGCCGTGCCAATCGACATGCCTACGCCTGCGGTGTAGCCCTTGCCCAGTACGTTGCCAGCCATCATCTCGCCCGCCACAAACAGGTTGCGGCTAGGCTGATCGGCAAAGCGCACAGCGGCGGTGTCGTCGACCTTTAAACCCAAATAGGTAAAGGTCACGCCGGGGCGCACGGCATAGGCGTAGAGCGGGCCGGTATCAATGGGGCGTGCCCAGTGGGTTTTGGCGGGGGTGACGCCTTCGGTGTGGCAGTCATCCAGCGCGGTGTGGTCAAAATTGCCCACCTTGCACGCGCTGTTGTAGGCGGTCATGGTTTGCATGAAGGTGTCTACATCCAAGCCCAGCTTTTGTGCCAGCTCGGGCAGGCTGTCGGCCTTCACACCCGGGAACACAGGCGGCATAAAGCGGCCGATCGCCTTGCTGTCGATGATCGAATAGGCAATTTGGCCAGGCTGCTGGGCCACCAAGCGGCCCCAGATGGCGTAGCGCTTGGGCCAGAAGTCTTCGCCTTCGTCATAAAAGCGCACGGCCTCGCGGTTGACCACCACACCCAGCGAGACGCAGTCAATGCGCGTGCAGATACCGCCGTCATACAGCGGCGCACGCGCATCAATGGCCACCATGTGGGCTCCCCCCCCCGACTGGCAGTCACCTGCTGCGCAGTGCAGCACAGCGCTGGCACAAGCGGTGGGCGGCCCTGAGCATGTGGGCGTGTTTGATGCCGATGAGGTGGCCGTGCAACTGCTGGGCGACAGCATCTACACCAACCCGCTGATGCTGGGCTATGCCTGGCAAAAAGGACGCATTCCTTTGTCGCGCGCCACCTTGCTGCGCGCTATGGAGCTCAACGGCGTGCAGGTGGCCAACAACCAGGCCGCGTTTGAATGGGGCCGTCGCTGCGCGCACGACTGGGCGCAAGTGCAAGCCATCTACCGCACGGCGCAAGTGATCCAATTTGTGAAAAAGCCAGGGGTGGCGGAATTGATCGCGCAGCGCGAAGCGTTTCTGACTGGCTACCAAAATGCGGCTTATGCAGCGCAGTACCGGGCTTTTGTGGAAAAAGTACAGGCTGCCGAGGGACAGTTGGGCCGCACCACCAAGCTGACCGAGGCGGTCGCGCGTTATCTGTTCAAGCTGATGGCGTACAAGGACGAGTATGAAGTAGCGCGTCTGCACCTGGATCCCGCTTTCACCCAAAAGATTGCCGACATGTTTGAAGGCGACTACAAGCTGGTGCACCACCTGGCGCCACCGCTGACAGCCCGCAAGGACGCCCAAGGGCATCTGGTGAAAAAAGCCTATGCACCCCGGGTGCGCAGTCTGTTCAAGCTGCTGGCTGGCCTGAAAGGGCTGCGTGGCAGCATGCTGGATGTGTTTGGGCGCAACCCCGAGCGCCAGACCGAGCGCGCCCTGATTGCCGAGTACCGCACCTGCATCGAAGGCCTGCTGCCCCAGCTGACTGCGGACAAGCTGGATCTGGCGGTGCAAATTGCCCGCATTCCCGAAGAAATTCGCGGTTACGGCCATGTCAAAGAGCGGCATTTGCAAGCGGCCCGCGCCAAATGGCAGGGGCTGATGCAGCAGTGGCAAACCACCCCTGCGGGCGCGCAGCACCGGGCGTAACCCCATGCGATGCGATGGGCGTAGAGATTTTTGAACCCTGCAAAAATCAATAAAGATAGCTGTTGGCGCTTGCTGCATAAG
>NZ_CADEPJ010000141.1 GCF_902829245.1 Comamonas jiangduensis
CTGTCACTTTGGCGGGTCAAACGGACCGAAATCCACGGCTTATCGGGCGTGGTGTCGTACCAGCGCAGCCGGGCTTGCAGCGCGGCATCGGGCACGGCGGGCGCGGCGATGGGGGGGCGCTGCTCCACAATCATGCGGGCATACCCCTCGGCCAGGGGGGCCGTGGCCGGCGCCAACGCCCCGCCTGCGCCCGCAGGGCTGCGCTCCCGCCAGTAGTTGATGGCGGCCTCCAAATCCGTGATGTGAATGCTTGGCATGACGGCGACAGCGTACGCCAGGCACAGGTCGGCCGCTGGCGGCATCCGCAAAATCCACATGCACATTTGTACCCACGGGACTTTGACTTGTGTTTAAATCGCATCCTTCAAAGGGGAGTAGCTCCCCGTCTGGGTGCGCGATTCGGCCATACCCCGGCGGATTGGCAAGTCGTCAGTACGAAACCATGGTTTCCGGCTTGTCAGGTGAGGTTCAACATGAATCTTGCGGGCAAGACCTTTGGGCGACTGATTACAGGTGGTCACCCAAAGAAGCTCCCAAAGTATGCAGGCTTGCCCTGCATCACTGAACGACTTCCCCCCGGTGCCCATTGGTCAATAACCGCTGCATAGCGCGCAGTTGCGCGTGTGTTCTCTTCTACTGAGGTTTTTATATGGATTTGGATTTCCTGACCCATGCCCCGTTCTGGATTGCACTGGGGCAAATCATCATCATCGACATCTTGCTGGGTGGCGATAACGCGGTCGTGATCGCGCTGGCCTGCCGCAAGCTGCCGCCTGCGCAGCGCCGCAGGGGCCTTATCTCCGGCACCGCCGGTGCTATCGTGCTGCGCGTGATCTTGATCGCGTTCGCCATGGTGCTGCTGCAATTGCCGTTCCTGAAGATCGTGGGCGCGCTGCTGCTGGTGTGGATTGGTATGAAGCTGATCGCGCCGGAAGAAGAGAGCCACGACAACATCCAGGGCAGCGACAAGCTGTTTGCGGCCATCAAGACCATCATCGTGGCGGACTTGGTGATGTCGGTGGACAACGTGATTGCCATCGCTGGCGCAGCCCAAAGCTCGGGCGAGCACCAGTTGCTGCTGATCATTTTGGGCTTGTTGATCTCCATCCCGATCATCGTCTGGGGCTCACAGCTGGTGATCAAGCTGATGGAGCGCTTCCCGCTGATCATTGTGGCCGGCGGCATGCTGCTGGGCTGGATTGCTGGCGGCATGCTGATCACCGACCCCCTGTTCGTCAACCCCGACCAGTGGACTTGGGCGCCCAAGCTGCTGGCGTATGACGCCGAAACCAAGATGGCCATCTTCAATGCGTCGATGCCTATCTACTGGGTGGCCCACGTCGGCGGTGCGCTGCTGGTGCTGGCGATTGGCAAGCTGGCGGCTGCCAAGCAGAAAAAGACGGAAACTGCCCACTAAGCAGGCATTGGCGCCTTGGGTGCCAGTGCTTGGCCCTGCTGCGCGATAGGCGCAGGAACCAACCGTTCTTGCTGCCAGTCCCAGCAGGGTATTGAGGGGTGGGCATTGCGCTCCATCTGTTCGACTATCTAGGAAAGACGCCGTGGAAACCATCATCGTGTACGTGGACGACGCCGATTACGCCCAATTGCTGCTGCAAACCGCCGTGCAGGCGCCCCATGCCAGCCAAGCACACTGGGTGTTGGTCGGCTGCGCCCCGCGCATCACCCATCGCGTCAGTCGGTTTGTGAGCAATCGCTCGCGTGAGAATTGGCGCAACAAATGGGCCGATCGCTTGTTTCAAGACTGCGTGCCTGTGCTGCAAGCGCACGGCGCGCAAGTCACCACTGTGCTTGCGCGTGGCCCGCTGCCTGAGCTGCTGCAGACCTTGCAAGCGCAGTACGGTGCGCAATCGCAAGTAGTGGATATGCGTCGCCCCAAACTGCAGACCCCAGACACAGCGGCGCCTGCAGTGCCATCGCCGCTGCACAAGCTGGCCGGTACCCTGGCCGGTATTGGCGCGCTGTGGACGGTGCTGATTGGTGAAACTTTAGCCGCCTAAGCCTTACGGGTAGAGCGCTGATTGCTAGATAAAAGGGAGCTTTAAGCTCCCTTTTTTTGTTGCATGAACCTATGCCGGGTGCGTGGGCGGTACTGGCGGCAGTGTGATCCAGCGGCGTTGAGGCCCCAGCCGCCTGCTATGCTGGCTGCCATGAAACTCTTACTGAAATGGTTGCTGAGTGCGGGTGCCTTGCTGCTGGTCGCCGCCGTGTTCAGTGGTGTCCAGGTGCAAAGCTATGGCTCTGCCTTGCTGGCGGTGGTGGTCATCAGCTTGCTCAACACCCTGGTGCGCCCCCTCTTGGTGGTGTTGACCTTGCCGGTCACCGTGGTCACCGTGGGCCTGTTCCTGTTTGTGATCAATGGATTGATGCTTTGGGCCGCCTCAGGGCTGCTGGGCGGCTTGCATGTGAGCGGCTTTTGGGCCGCAGTGTGGGGCGCAATCCTTTATTCGCTGCTGGGCATGGCGATCGAGTCACTTCTCGCGCGCCTGTTCCCGTAACAACGCCTCTACCGCGCGCAGGCGCGTATCCACAATCGAGGCTTCAATGTGGTCGCCTTGGCCACGGCGCGCCAAGTCTTGTGCGGCTTTAAAGCGATCGATGGCAGCGGCATAGTCGTAATGCGCCACATGGGCCTTCTGCTTCTGAGCGCACGGCGCGCAAGCTCTGGTTCTGTGCCTGCCACGCCTGTGCCAGCAAGCGCCATGCCGTGGCGTCGTTGGGTTGGTCCACCACCCACGACTGCAGGCGGTCAGAGACTTTGCTGGCTTGGCCTGTGGCAATCAACGCTTGGCTACCCAGCACCAGCGTGGGCCGTGGCTGCGGGCCACGCAAATCGGCAATACCGAGCACCTGCAGCGCGGCTTGCGGCTGCTGGGCGGCCAGCTCTAGCTCCGCACCCAGCCAGCGCACTTGCTGCTTGGCGGCTGCATCGCCCTGCGCCTGTACGTGGGCAGACAGCTGGTTCCATACCTTGCGCGCATCGGCCAGGTTTTTCAGCTCCATCTGGCTCAACGTGGCCACATACAGCTGGGCCGCTTGGTCATTGGCATTGAGCCGGGCAAACCCCGGCGCTTGGGGCAGTTGCGTCCACTGGCGCAGCGTGTCAATCCCGGGGCGGCTCAGCACACGAGCGCGCCCCGCCATCATGGCGTGCTCCATGGTGGGCACCGGGGGCTGTGTGTGGCCGTGCGGCACGCGGGTTTGCATGTCGGCCATACGCTCGGTGGTCAGCGGGTGGCTGCGCAGGTAGGGCCAGCTGCCGTTGTCATTCAGGCGGCTGGCGTGTTGCAGCTTTTCAAACATGCTCACGGCCCCTTGAGGTTCTTTTTCTCTTCACCAAACATGCGCGCAATGTGGAGCTGCGTGACGAGGGTCAACTCGTGGGCCATGACGGTGGCCAGCTCATCACTGCTGGACACCGCACCAATCAGTCCCAGATGTACGCCCAGATAGCCGCCGGGCAGCGCAAACGCGTTGATGCTTTTATCGCGCCCCAGCAGCACCTGCCAGGCAAAGCGCTCTTGCAGCTCTGCAGACAAATCACCGCGCGCCTTGGAGGCCTGCACCAGGGGTTGCCAGATGCCCATCACATAGGCGTGCAGCTGTGGGTCGTCAATGTAGTCTGGGTCGCGGTAGAGCGAGCGAATGATGCGGTCACCCAAGCGCCGCTCTTCGCTGGTAGTCAGATCGGCCCCATCCCCCATGCTGGGCAGCGCAATTTGCGCTTGCGCAGGCGCTGTGTGCCACATAGGAACACCCAAGGCCAGCACCAGTACGCTGGAGCGAAGAACAGGGGCAGCAAGGCGCAACAGTGCAGAAGTCATGGGCAAGCAAAAGGCACAAGGCCGTCTGAGGCAAGAGGAGCCTCTTATGATGCCTGCATTGCGCCAGTGTTCCCAGCTTTACATGCATGTCACCGCATCGGCCAGGACCTGGCAGCCCCTCAAGCCCTGAATATGTCGAAGACCATGAGCGAAAACTACCTCCCCAATGACGGCCTGACCCACTTTGACGCCCACGGCCAAGCCCATATGGTGGATGTGGGCGGCAAAGCGCCGACACACCGCGTGGCCGTGGCCGAAGGCCGTATCGTGATGCAGCCAGCCACGCTGGAAATCATTCAAAAAGGCACCGCTAAGAAAGGCGATGTGCTGAGCGTGGCACGTATCGCCGGCATCATGGCCGCCAAGCAAACCAGCAATCTCATCCCGCTGTGCCACCCCTTGGCCTTGACGCGTGTGGCGGTGGATTTTGAAGTGCTCCCCGCCGAGAACGCCGTGCGCTGTGAAGCTACTGTGGAGCTGCATGGCAAGACCGGTGTGGAAATGGAAGCACTCACCGCAGTCCAGATCAGCCTTTTGACCATTTATGACATGTGCAAGGCGGTGGATAAAAGCATGGTCATGGACGGCGTGCGGGTGCTGGAGAAGTTGGGTGGAAAGTCGGATATAAATTAATAATGCCAATTACCAGCCTGCGGATTATTTGTTTTCAAGCTCTCATACAAAATTTTGTATTTTCGCACTCCCTGCTAGTATTTATTTTGCAAAGGTTATTAATAAAATATTTACTCTCTTTGATTTTCCCGTGATAGTTGTTTGCTAGGGCAGCATGTAAAATAAGTCTATTTGTTCCATATCGTAAGGCTGCTTTCTCGTAAGCGATTAATTCTTTTTCTCCAATTTCTTTTGATGGTAATTTGTACGAGTTCTTCATCCAACCCTCCAATTGATCCAAGATGATTATTTTGTTTTCTTTGATTTCTGATTTTTTATTAATTATTCCCAAGTATTCAAAACGCATCGCCTCAATTGATTTTATGGATTTTGAGTAATCTATTAAAGTAATTAAAAACAAATGAAGTAATGAAAAATAAGAATGCTTTATATTTAAATTTTAATAAAAATTGCTTTCGCAATTTTGTAAAGAAATTCTAAAAATATAGATGCAGGAATTAATATATGAAGATAAGAGAAGGGGTATTCTAATAAGCAATGAATGAAAAATATTGAGAATCCAGTAAATCCAATTATCTGAGGGTTTTTAATTTCTTTTGTTGAGTTAAAGTCAACAAAAAAAAGTATGAATGTTAAAATAAAGTAACACCTCCGATGATGCCAAACCATAAGAAAAATCAAAAATAATATTGTGTGCATAGCTTAAAATTAACTCTTTTCCTGCGTTGTTGCTACCTATTAAATGGGCTTCAGCTGTGTGTAGCCACCCATATCCTAGCAGAGGTTCTTTGAGAAACGCTTCAAGGAGAGATAGCCAATGCGTGGTTCTGATGGATTGAACTCCTGTTTCCAGAATATCTCTGGGGATAGGTAGTTCAGTTCTGAATGAAATTTCTCTTACTAAATATGTAGATATTAATATAAAAATAGATGGGAATAACAGTGTAATTTTTTTTTTAATTCCCCCTTCACTCAGAATATAGGTAAAAAAAGAAATTGCAAAAAATTGCAGAATTCCAGTTCTTGATTGTGTTAAGGAAGTTGCAAAAGCAAGAATAAATATTAAAAAAATTTGAAAGTTTTTAGAAATTTTGTGCGTGACTGCTAGCGTGGATGCGACCCCTAGTGCTAGCATTGTAGCTAAATGGTTAGGTTGTCCTGTATTAGCAAAGACCCTGCCGCCATAAGGAACTTCTCGGATATAAAGGTTTTTATTTCGGGAGCCAGCCATTGTGTCAGTGCTAGCAATGAGGATATGACTGCAAATGCAATTACAATAAAAAAACAAATCAACTCTTTCGTTGATGTTAATTCCAACTAGGACGCTTAGGAAAAAAATTAAAAAATAACCAGCTCCTAAAATGTAATCCCCATAATAAATATTTGATCTTTTGTGAGATCAAAAGTTATTAGAAATATCATTGAAATTAAAAATATAACTGACGCTCTGTTTATTTTTATGTTTTTGGAAGTAGGGGTATTATGCAAATTAGCAAGCCAAATACAGCAGTTGTTTCCATCCAGAAACCACCCCAAGGATGCGCTAGATTCGGCACACACCACGCAAGTAAATTATTATTAAACTGATTTTAAATAGCATAATGGAAAAGGCCTCTCGGCGTAAGCCAGAGAAGCCTTTGGTTAAAGCTAAATTAAATTAGCCGCGGCAGCTGGCTGGAAGAAGTTTTGCAGGAATAGTCACAGAACCACCTGTGCCGGCAGCACATTTCCAAGCACGGATTGGCGCTGCAGTTGCAGCAACAAAGGATGCAGTAGTTGCGGCAGTTGATGCATCTGCATTTATATAGGGAGTCATCACAATAGTACCTGTATTGACATCGGAGGAAATTCCGCGCGCAGTTACAGTGATGACGCCTGCTGTACTAGTGGAAATTTGGGAGACGTATTGGCTAATAGGAGAGGCGGCACTGCCTCCTTCGCCGCAACCAAATTGATCAGTAGTCGACAGAGCAGACGCAAAGCCAGTCTGGGAAGCTTCGGAGATTGATGTACGGCAAGCAGTTGCTGCCAAAATCACTTCGGACAACTTAGCACGCTTTGTATAGTCTTGATAAGCAGGCAAAGCCACCGCAGCCAAAATACCAATAATCGCCACCACGATCATCAGTTCGATCAGGGTGAAACCCTTTTGCATCGTACGCTTCATAAAAAAGCTCCTTGGAGTGAAGAAAAGAAAGTACGCCTTCTACAGAGCAATCGGTGTGCCAGCTCTGTCCTACAGCGCAAGCGTCAAAATCTGCAAAATTTGCTTGCAATTCGACGAGGAATGTCACTTTTGACGTGATGAGGTCGGCTGGAGGTGACGTTTTTGTCATCTGTACAAGACGTATCTGTATTGCTATCTAAAGTGTAGCTTTCGGTGCTTGTCCTTTGGCTGATTCAAGGCAAAAGATGGTTTAAATGCTTTTACATGCTGCGCAAAGCGCTCTTGTTTTTGTGGAACAAAAAGGCGCCTCTGGCGCCCTTGGGGTGGTTTGGCGTGCTCTCGCCAGAGACGTGTTTATGCGTTGGCTGCTGCCTGGCGGCCTTGCATCCACTTACCAACGGCCACCACCAGCGTGGCACCCGCAGCGGCGGCAGCGTAATGCAGCCAAGGGTGGGCCATGGTGTAGCCGTGCAGCAGGTTGTCGTTGACGATGGTTTCACCGCCTACCCAGCCGATCAGCGCCGCGCCCAGGGTGATGATGACCGGGAAGCGCTCCATGAGCTTGATCATCAAGGTGGAGCCAAAGATCACCAGGGGAATGCTGATGGCCAGCCCCAGGATCAGCAGCACCATATTGCCTTGGGCGGTCGCGGCGACGGCAATCACGTTGTCCAGGCTCATGACGAGGTCGGCAATCAAGATGGTGCGAATGGCGGCGAACATGGAGCCATGGCCCTTGGATTCACCTTCGCCGTCTTCTTCACCGGTCAGCAGCTGGTAGCCAATCCACAGCAGCAGGCAGCCGCCCACGACTTGCAGGAACGACAGCTCCAGCAGCTTGGCGGCCACAATCGTCAAAACAATGCGCAGCACCACCGCAGCGCCCGAGCCAAACATGATGGCTTGCTTTTGCTGCGCGGGGGCAGCGAGCGCGCTGCGAGGGCGATGACGACGGCGTTGTCGCCAGAAAGAATGATGTTGATCCAGACGATCTTCACCAAGCCGATCCAGAAATCGGCACTGTTCAAAAACTCCATATTTACTCCACTGTTATGAATGGAAAACGCCAGCCGGTTCGCACAGGCTGGCGCATCCCTTTGGGGAGTGGGCAGTTTACGCCTGGCGATTGGCCAGAGCGTGCGTAGTTTGCGTAACGACGTAAAGCGCGCAGACGCAAGCCCCAAAGAAAAGGCCGCCCGAGCGGATCGGTGCGGCCTCTTGGTAGTCAGGTCAGCGTGTGCTGCGGGCTTACTTCTTCAGCAAACCTTGCAGCAGGCGGCCCATTTCGGAGGGGTTGCGGGTGATGGTGAAACCGCACTCTTCCATGATGGCCAGCTTGGCGTCGGCCGTGTCGGCACCGCCGGAGATCAGCGCGCCGGCGTGGCCCATGCGCTTGCCGGGAGGCGCTGTCACACCAGCGATAAAGCCCACGATAGGCTTGGTCATATTGGCCTTGCACCACATGGCGGCTTCGGCTTCGTCGGGGCCGCCGATTTCACCGATCATGATCACGGCGTCGGTGTCTGGATCGTCGTTGAAAGCGCGCATCACGTCGATGTGCTTCAGGCCGTTGATGGGGTCACCACCAATACCGACAGCGGAGGACTGGCCAATGCCCAGTTCGGTCAGCTGGGCCACGGCTTCATAGGTCAGGGTGCCGGAGCGCGAGACCACGCCGATGCGGCCCTTCTTGTGGATGTGACCAGGCATGATGCCGATCTTGATTTCGTCAGGCGTAATCAAGCCGGGGCAGTTGGGGCCCAGCAGCAAGGTCTTCTTGCCGCCAGCGGCTTCCTTGGCCTTCATCTTGTTGCGCACTTCCAGCATGTCGCGCACTGGGATGCCTTCGGTGATGCAAATCGCCAGATCCAGGTCGGCTTCTACGGCTTCCCAGATAGCAGCTGCAGCGCCTGCTGGTGGCACGTAGATCACGGAAACGGTGGCGCCGGTTTCTTTGGCAGCGTCTTTGACGGAACCAAAAATTGGGATGTCAAAAATGCGCTCGCCCGCCTTCTTGGGGTTCACGCCGGCCACGAAGCAGTTCTTGCCGTTCGCATATTCCTGGCACTTTTCAGTGTGGAACTGACCGGTCTTGCCGGTAATGCCCTGGGTGATGACCTTGGTGTCTTTGTTGATAAAGATCGACATGTTTTTATCTCCGGGGCGTATTACTTAACGGCGGCAACGATTTTTTCCGCTGCTTCGGCCATGGTGTCGGCAGCGATGATGGGCAGACCAGAATCCTTGAGGATTTGTTTGCCCAGCTCTTCGTTGGTGCCCTTCATGCGCACGACCAGCGGCACGCTCAGGTTCACGGCCTTGCAAGCGGTAACCACGCCGTTGGCGATGGTGTCGCACTTCATGATGCCGCCGAAGATGTTGACCAAGATGCCCTTGACTTCAGGGTTTTTGAGCATGATCTTGAAGGCTTCAGTGACCTTCTCAGCGGTGGCGCCGCCGCCCACGTCCAAGAAGTTGGCAGGCTCGCCGCCGAACAACTTGATGGTGTCCATGGTGGCCATGGCCAAGCCAGCACCGTTCACCAGGCAGCCGATATTGCCGTCCAGCGAGATGTAGGCCAGGTCGAACTTGGAGGCTTCCACTTCTGCAGCGTCTTCTTCGTCCAGATCGCGGAAGGCCACGATTTCTGGGTGACGGAACAGGGCGTTCGGGTCAAAGTTGAACTTGGCGTCCAGCGCCATCAGGTCGCCCTTGGAGTCACAGTTCAGGGGGTTGATTTCCACCAGCGATGCGTCGGTGTCCATGTAGCACTTGTAGATCTTGGCGAAGATGTCTACGGCTTGGTCGATGGACTTGCCTTCCAGACCGATGGCAGCGGCTACCTTGCGCGATTGCGCTTCGGTGATGCCGGTCAGCGGGTCGATCATCTCGGTGATGATCTTATCGGGGGTGGAATGGGCCACTTCCTCGATGTCCATGCCGCCTTCGCTCGAAGCGATCAGGGCCACCTTCTGGGTGGCGCGGTCGGTCACCAGGGACACATACAGTTCGTTCTTGATGTCGGCGCCGTCTTCGATGTACAGGCGGCGCACTTTTTGGCCTTCGGGGCCAGTCTGGTGTGTGACCAACTGCATGCCCAGAATTTGTTCGGCCAGTGCTTTGACGTCGTCGATGGACTTGGCCACCTTCACGCCGCCGCCCTTGCCGCGGCCACCAGCATGGATCTGCGCCTTCACCACCCACACGGGGCCGCCAAGCTTTTGTGCTGCCTCTACAGCTTCTTGGACGGTGAATGCCGGAATGCCACGGGGGACGGGCACGCCGAATTGACGCAAGATTTCCTTGCCTTGGTATTCATGAATCTTCATGAGTCTTGTCTCTCTGAAACGGAGGGAGAAATGCCCGTTTTCCTGCTGCCTAAACATGCGGAGCCGGGCTCGTATGACATGGCAATCGAAGAATGTACCATGCTGCAATGCAACCAAAAAGTGCTTTGTTTGGTGGGATCTACGTATGTTTATACGTAAGTCATCACGTAGAAAGCAGGGCTCGTCAACAGTGAAAAATCAGGGTTAACCCGTATATTTCCTGCGCAAAGAATTTTTTTTGCCTGCAGTGCCGGTGCAGCAGCGACAATCCGTTTTTTTGATGGCGCCGCAGCACGCGGCACAGATACAGATATGCGCCAAGGGGCGCGGGAGCATTGAGTAATGTCCAAAGTCTTTATTGATGGCGAAGCCGGCACCACGGGTCTGCAGATTCGTGACCGCTTGCAGGGGATGGCTGGCGTGGAGCTGGTCAGCATTGCGCCCGAGCTGCGCAAAGACCCGGCCGCCAAGCGCGCGCTGATCGCCGACGTGGACTTGGTGATTCTGTGTCTGCACGACGATGCGGCCCAGGAAACGGCCGCCATGGTGGACAGCATCACCGCCGAGACCGGCCGCGCCATCAAGATCATTGACGCCTCGACCGCGCACCGCGTGGCGCCGGGCTGGGTCTATGGCTTCCCCGAGCTGTGCGCCGGCCAGCTGGACGCTGTGAAGACGGCCACCCGCGTGTCCAACCCCGGCTGCTACGCCACGGGCGCGATCGCGCTGCTGCGCCCGCTGGTGGATGCGGGCCTGATCCCGGCAGACTGCGGCCTGAGCCTGCCTTCCGTGTCGGGCTACAGCGTATCTGGTGGTGTGCGGGCTGCTGTTTGCGTGCTATGAGGTCTGTCTGTCGGTCGCGATCGGGCTGGCGCATGACCGCCCCCAGTCCATGGAGCTGGGCATGATCAACTACCTGTGGCCCTGCCTGACGATTGTGCTGGCCGTGCTGTGCCGCCAGCAGCAGGCACGCTGGTGGCTGTGGCCCGGCGTGGCGCTGTGTCTGTGGGGGCTGGTGCTGGTGGTGGGTGCTGATGGCAATGCGGCGGCGGGGCCTGCTGGGCCGTGGTGGTACAGCTTTGCCGCGCACATGGCGGCCAACCCGCTGGCCTACGCCCTGGCCTTTGGCGCGGCGTTGATGTGGCCCACGTATTCGGTGCTGGCGCGCATGCACGGCGGCGGGTTCAACGGTGTGGGTTTGTTTTTGCTGCTCACGGCGGCACTGCTGTGGGTGCAGTGGCTGGCGCTGGATACCGTGCCCATGCGCTGGAGTTGGGGCACCGCAGCGCAGGTGCTGGCCATTGGCGCGCTGACTGCGCTGGGCTACGGCTGCTGGGAGCACGGCATTCAGCGCGGCAATCTGGCGGTGATGGCCGCGGGCTCGTATTTCACGCCCGTGCTGTCTTCGCTGTGGGCCAGCGTGTGGCTGGCGGTGCAGCCGGGCCTGCCGTTTTGGCAGGGCGTGGTCTTGGTCACGGCGGGTTCTTTGGGCTGCTGGGCCGCTACGCGTAGCCGCTCATAATCTGCGCCTGTCTCTTTTACACAACTGACGCTGCCGACGAAGAGGGTAGGCGCGACCTCTGCGCTGCGCCGGGTCCCTTCTTAAACACCTTGAGGCCTTCCTACCCCGCAGCGGCCCGGCGTCTTCTTCACGCGCTCCCCCTGTGTA
>NZ_CADEPJ010000142.1 GCF_902829245.1 Comamonas jiangduensis
ACACGGCCCCTTGGTGTATGACCAGGCCGGGCGGGTGGCCACCATTGCCGCCAAAATGGTGGAGTTGAGCGCGCGCGAACTGGGCCTGCTGGAGGTGCTGCTGCAGCGCGCTGGCCGCCTCGTGCGCCAAGACCAGTTGGTGGAGCGCCTGTGCGAGTGGGGCGCAGAGGGGAGCAACAATGCGATTGCGGTGTATATCCACCGCCTGCGCAAAAAACTCGAACGCGGCCCGATTCGCATCGCCACGGTGCGGGGGCTGGGGTATTGCCTCGAAAAAATACCGTCCTGAGCGCCGTTTCTCCCATCCCTGATGCACCGTAGCTTTGCCTTGTCGTACCGCTGGGGCTGCCTGCGGCGTTGCGCTGCGTTTGGGGCGCAAACCTACGAGTTGCTAGGGGCGGGCGGTTCTGAAAACATAGCTTTCTGCGCTGGTGCTGTAAGCGCTAGAGGCCAAAAAGCCTTGAAAGACGGGCAGGCACTGTGAAGATATTCCAGCGTGAACAGCGTTCCTTGTTCGGAGAAATTCTGGACTGGATGCTCACGCCCTTGCTGCTGCTGTGGCCCGTGAGCTTGGCGCTGACCTGGCTGGTGGCGCAGTCGCTGGCCAATAAGCCCTTTGACCGCGCGCTGGAGTACAACGTGCATGCGCTGGCCCAGCTCATCATCGTGGAGCCGGATGGGCGCATCCAGTTCAACCTGCCGCAGCCTGCCTCGGAGATTTTGCGCGCCGACGAATCCGACATGGTGTTCTACCAAGTGCTGGACCCCCAGGGCGAATTCCTGGCGGGCGACCGCGACTTTCCCGCTGCGCACCCGCGCTACAACATGCCGGCTGGCGAGGTGGTGCTGCGCGATGATGAGTTGCGCGGGATTGACATTCGCGTGGCTGCCATGTGGGTGCGCCTGCCGTTGAGCACGGACAACGCCCTGGCGCTGGTGCAGGTGGCCGAGACGCGGAAAAGCGCAGCGTGCTGGCGGCGGAAATCATCAAGGGGGTGATGCTGCCGCAGTTCGTCATCTTGCCACTGGCGGTGCTGCTGGGGTGGCTGGCACTGGCGCGCGGCCTCAAGCCGCTCAGCCGCCTGGAAGAGCGCATTCGCGCGCGCAAGCCCGAAGATTTGTCGCCCCTGAACCACCGGGGGGTGCCGATGGAAGTGGTGCCACTGGTGGATGCGGTGAATGACTTGCTGCGCCGCCTCAATGAGTCGCTGGCCACGCAAAAGCGTTTTCTGGCCGATGCGGCGCACCAGCTCAAAACTCCGCTGGCGGGGCTGCGCATGCAGGCCGATCTGGCGCAGCGCGAAGGCACCAGCACGGGGGAGCTCAAGCGCTCTCTGGAGCAAATTGGGCGCTCCAGCATGCGGGCGACGCACACCGTCAACCAGCTGCTGTCGCTGGCGCGCGCCGAAGGGGCGGGCACCGGGCTGCAGCGCACACCCTGTGATTTGGCGGCGCTGGTGATTGAGGTGATGCAGGACCTGCTGCCGCTGGCCCTGGATAAGCATGTGGATATGGGCTATGAGGGGGCGGAGCCGAGAGCGGCTGGTGTGTGGCTGCAAGGCAATGCCACGCTGCTCAAGGAAATGGTGCGCAATTTGATCTCCAACGCCATCAACTACAGCCCGTCCAGCGCAGAAAAACCCGCCGTGGTGACGGTGCGCGTGCTGCCCGATTTGCTGGCGCGCGTGGTGTTGCTGCAGGTGGAGGACACCGGCCGGGCGTGCCCCAGGACGAGCGCGACCTGGTGTTTCAGCCGTTTTACCGCGCACTGGGCTCGGAGGCAGACGGCTCCGGGCTGGGGCTGCCCATCGTGCAGGAAATTGCGCGCCAGCACGGCGCCGAGGTGGTGCTGGAAGATGCCCAACCGCAGCGCCATCCACCCGGCGCGCTGTTTACGGTGCGCTTTCGTGCCATGCGCTCTGCAATCTTATTGCAAGCAGCTAGCGCCGATTAAATAAGGATTTCAGTATAAATAGATGCGCTATTCGTTGCTGATAGAGCGCTGCCTGCTACGCTTTTGTTGTGTTGCCAAGTTGTTGGAGGTGGGTTCTTTGTACGGGCGCGCCTGCTGCAGCAGCCAGTTGCGAAAGGCCACCAGCGGCGCAATATTGGCCCGCGATTCGGGGTAGCACAGCCAGTAGCCCAGATTGCTCACCAGCCCGTGGTTGGGCAGGGGTTCACGGACCAAGCCCTTGGCAATTTGCCCTTCCACCAGGCAGCGCGGCACCAAGGCCACGCCCATGCCCGCCATCACGGCCTGGATGATGGTTTGAAACTGGTCAAACTGCAGGCCCGCCAAGGGGTCAATGTTTTGCACCTCCCACGCCTGCGCCCAAGTCATCCAAGCGTGCGGAATGGTCAGGTGGCGCAGCCGTGTGTACTGGGCCACGTCGGCAGGGGTGTGAATGGCGGGCCCCCCCAAACTGGCGGGCGGGGCAATCAGGGCGACGTCTTGGCCATCCAGATAGTGCGCCCGGGTGCCTGGCCAGTGGCCTTCGCCAAATTGGATGGAGCAATCCAGGTTGGGGCTTTCAGGGTCGTAGCTGTACGGTTCAAAGTGCAGCGTGACCTGGGGTGCTGCTGAAACTGCGGCAAGCGCGGAATCAACCAACTGGCGCCAAAGGTGGGCAAGCTGGACAGGTGCAAGGCGCCGCCGCCGTCGGTGCTGGTGATTAACTCCAGCGTGGCTGATTCCAGTTGCGACAGAAGTGTGCGCACGGCTTTCTCGTAGCGCTCGCCCGCCGGTGTGAGGGTCAGCCGCTTGCGGCTGCGCTCAAACAAATCCACGCCCACCCACTTCTCCAGCTCCTGGATCTGCTTGCTCACAGCACTTTGCGTCAGGTGCAGCGCTTCCGCCGCGCGCGAGACGCCACCAAAGCGCGCGACGGTGGAGAACGCCCGCAGCAAATGCACAGGGGGCGTTAAACGGCGCAAGGGAAGTAAGCTGGTAGACACGGTTCGTATTCCTTAGGGGAATAATAACAATAGGACTATTTGTTTGGTTGCCAGCAGTATTTACCCTAATCTATGCGCTGGTCTTATAGATAAGCTGTTTTTTCAGCATGGGAGCCCCGCGATGCAACGTCGTCACTTTCTCTCTGCAGTCGCCGTGGCTGCTACCGTTTCTGTATCTGGCATGGCGATGGCCCAAGACACACGTCCGTTGCGCATCATCGTGCCGTTCCCCGCAGGTGGCTCGACCGACATGGTGCCGCGCAACATGCAAGACGTGCTGACCAAGCTGCTGGGCCAGCCTGTAGTGATTGAAAACAAGGCGGGTGCTGGTGGCTCCATCGGCATGGCCGAAGTGGCTCGTTCCCCCGACCGTCTGTCCCTCGGCCTCACCCCCCCGTCCCCCCCCCGCGGGAACCCCCCCGCCTACACCCAGCCGCCCTACAACCCGCCCGAAGATTTCGTCGGCGTGACCGAGATCGGGACGGCCCCCGGCGTCCCCCGGATCCACCCCCAACCGATTCCCTCCCAGCATTTTTCCGGGCCGGTG
>NZ_CADEPJ010000143.1 GCF_902829245.1 Comamonas jiangduensis
TGGCTTACCTGAAGGCCAACCCCGGCAAGATCAGCTATGCCCCCCCTGGCATCGGCACCATCGGCCACATGTGGGGCGCGCAGTTCATCAAGGCGACGGGCGTGGACATGCTGCACATCCCCTACCGTGGTGCAGGCCCCGCCATCAACGATGTGCTGGGTGGCCAGGTGCCGGTGTACTTTGACCAGGTGGCTTCTTCGCTGCCCCACATCCAAAGCGGCAAGCTGCGTGCGATTGCAGTGTCGTGGAACGAGCGTCTGGCCGTGTTGCCCGATGTGCCCACCTACAAGGAAGCAGGCCACGCAGAGCTGAACGATCCTTCGTGGTTTGGTCTGGTGGCGCCCAAGAATACGCCTGCCGACACCGTGGCTCGTGTGCAAAAGGCGGTGGCGGATGCGCTGAAGGACCCTGCGGTGAAAAAGCGCATGGACGCACAAGGCATTTACGTTTCGGGCACATCCAGCGCCGACTTCACCAAGGAAATTGCCAGCGAAGTGACCAAGATGAAGGGCGTGGCAGCGGCAGCGAACATCAGCGTCAACTGACCCTGGTGTGCATGACCAAACCCTCCCGCTGTGCGCAAGCCTGCGGGTTTTTTGTTGCCTGCCGCAGCAGCGTGACATAGACAAGACTGCGCAGGTGATACAGGTTTGGTGCCGGGCGCAGGCAACGCAGCGGCCAACGCAGCCCAGGTATCGCCCAATGCGCAGCACGTAAAAAAAGGCCTGCACGCACAAGACGGCAGGCCTTGGCCGGTGTGTGGTGGGCTACGGCGCAGCGGGGCAAGCGCGCAGGGCTTTGCCTTCCAAAGCGCTTTGCAGGGTTTGCAGCACATTGCGTTGTGCCACGGTGGCCTGGGGCAGTCGCAGCACATACAGGGTTTGGGGGGCACGCTCTTGCACCACACGGGCCCCGCGCACGCCTTGATTGAGCATATGGCTCAGCTCCCGGGTGGCGGCTTCTTCAGACGAAAAACGGCCCAGCGACAGCCCGGGCTCCAAATTGCCACCCGCACGGTCATAGCCAATCTTGCGGTTGCGCAGTTCGGCACGGCGCTTTTCCATGGACATTTCGTTCGGGAATTTGCCCAAATACACCATCCAGCGGCCCGCAATGCTGCTGGGCACCATCGCCCAGCTGCCAGAGGGTAAGTTGCTGCTTTGCAAGGCGCGCTGCAACTTTTTGGACTGTGCTTCGTCCATGCTTTCGCTTTGCAGGCAGATGGTTTCTTCCGGCAAGATTTCTTCCACAGGTTCGTTCGGGGCAGGGGTGGGTGCTGCTTCGGGCTGGGCAATGCTCAGCACATCCGGGCGCACCTGCTGCTTGAGCCGGTAAGGCTCAGACTGCTCCTCGGGCGTCCAGCCCATGGTCGCCATCCACCCTTGGGTCCACGCCAAATAGCCTGCATTGGCAACCAGCAGCACGAGCAATGCAAAACGCAACATGACAGCAGTTCCTCGGGATTGAACGGCAGCCGGTGGCAGTGCCATATGGATGGGACGCACGCTGACATCGCCGCTGATGACGCTGCGCAGCCCTGCATCGGTGCGCAATTGCAGCGTGCCATCGGGCAGCACACCGGCGGCTTCGCCGCTGCTGCCATCGCTCAGGTGCACGCGCTGGCCTCGCAGCACGTCGCGCGCCGCAAAGCGGTCTTGGAAAGGTGCAAAACCTTGCTGCGCAAACAGCAGCACATCGTCCACCAGCCGTGGCAATAGCTGCGCAAGCGCCTGTGGCGCGGTCCAGCGCGCATCCACATCCTCCAGGCAGGCCGCAGGCGTATGCAGCGCCTGTGCAGGCGTGTGAGGAGGGCGTACGTTGATGCCAGCAGTACGCCGGCGGCGCCAAGGGCGGGCTGGGCAAGCCCATCCAGCGCCTGTGGCTGCAATCGATGACCCCGCAGGCCATCCGCGACGGCTTTGAGAAGCTGCGCAGCGAGCAGCAGATGCAGGGTCTGGCCGATGCGGCGCGCAGCCGCTCCGAGGCCGACTGGCTGGTGGGCATCAACGGCACGCGCGCCATGACGGCGTTCAACTCGCGCGACGGGGGGTTCTTTTTGACCACCGTGGGCCGCGTGCAGACACCGACGCTGTCGCTGGTGGTCGACCGCGAGGACAAGATCCGCAAGTTCATCAGCCGTGACTACTGGGAAGTGCACGGCACCTTCGACGCGCAGGCTGGCCAGTACCTGGGTAAGTGGTTCAACCCCCAGTGGAAGAAAACCGAAGACGCGGAAGCCAAGGCCGATCGCGTGTGGAGCGCTGCCGAAGCGCAAGCGATTGCCGCCGCGGTCAAAGGCAAGCCCGCCACCGTCACGGAAGAGAGCAAACCCACGACCCAGGCCTCGCCCTTGCTGTTTGATTTGACCAGCCTGCAGCGCGAGGCCAACGGCAAGTTCGGCTTCTCTGCCAAGACCACGCTGGCGCTGGCGCAAAGCCTGTACGAGCGCCACAAGGCCCTGACCTACCCGCGTACCGATTCGCGCGCCCTGCCCGAGGACTATGTGCCCGTGGCCCAGCAGACCTTCGAGATGCTGGCCCACAGCGGCATGCGCCACCTGGAGCCGTTTGCCCAGCAGGCCATCGGCGCGGGTTATGTGCGGCCCACCAAGCGCATCTTCGACAACAGCAAGGTCTCGGATCACTTTGCCATCATCCCGACCACCCAGGCCCCTTCAGGTCTGAGCGAGGCCGAACAGAAGCTCTACGACCTGGTCGTGCGCCGCTTCATGGCGGTGTTCTTCCCCAGCGCTGAATACCAGGTCACCACGCGCATCAGCAAGGTCGAGCAGCACAGCTTCAAGACCGAGGGCAAGGTGCTGGTCAAACCCGGCTGGTTGGCCATCTACGGCAAGGAAGCGGCCAACGAGGTGGAGGATGCCAAGGAAGGCGACAAGGGCCAGCCCCTGGTGGCGGTGCAGCCCGGTGAGCAGCCGCGCACCAGCGATGCCCAGCCCAAGGGCCTGAAGACCAAGCCACCCGCGCGCTACTCCGAAGCCACGCTGCTGGGTGCCATGGAAAGCGCGGGCAAGCAGATCGACGACGAAGAGCTGCGCAGTGCCATGCAGGAAAAGGGCCTGGGCACACCTGCGACACGCGCCGCCATCATCGAAGGCCTGCTGACCGAAAAGTACATGCTGCGCGAAGGCCGCGAGCTGATTCCCACGGCCAAGGCTTTCCAGCTGATGACGCTGCTGCGCGGCCTGCAGGTGGACGAGCTGTGCCGTGCCGATTTGACCGGCGAGTGGGAGTACAAGCTGTCGCAGATGGAAAAGGGCGCGCTGTCGCGCGCTGCCTTCATGCAAGAGATTGCCGCCATGACCGAGCGCATGGTGAAAAAGCCAAGGAGTACGACCGCGACACCATTCCGGGTGACTACGCCACGCTGACTGCACCGTGCCCCAACTGCGGCGGCATCGTCAAAGAGAACTACCGCCGCTACGCCTGCACGGGTGCCGATGGCCACAGCGATGGCTGCGGTTTCTCGTTCACCAAATCGCCAGCTGGGCGCACCTTTGAAACGGCCGAAGCCGAGCAGTTGTTGCGCGACCGCCGCTTGGGCCCGCTGGAAGGGTTCCGCTCCAAGGCAGGCTGGCCGTTTGTGGCTGAAGTCACCATCGTGCGCGATGAGGACAACCAGAACTTCAAATTTGAGTTCGACTTTGGCGACGACGAAAAAGAAGCCGAGGCCAGCGGCCCTGTGGACTTTGGCGGCCAGCAATCGCTGGGTCACTGCCCCAAGTGCGGTGCGCCCGTGTTTGAGCATGGTGCCAACTATGTGTGCAGCAAGTCGGTGCCCACGGCGGCGCAAGCCCTGTCTTCGTGCGATTTCAAGAGCGGCCAGATCATCTTGCAGCAGCCGATTGAGCGCGAGCAGATGAGCAAGTTGCTGGCCACGGGCAAACCGATTTGCTGGAGAAGTTTGTCTCAACCGCACGCGCCGCAACTTCAAGGCCTTCTTGGCCTGGGATGCCGCCGCAGGCAAGGTGAACTTTGAGTTCGAAGCCAGCAAATACCCCGCGCGCAAGACCGCTGCAGCTACCAAAACTGCAGCTGCTGGCGTAGCAAAGACGGGCGCTGCAGCCAAAAAATCACCGGCTGCCAAAAAGACGGCAGCGGCCAAGAAAACCACCGCCCGCAAGCCTGCTGCCGCCAACTTCCCCCCCGATGCGGCGCGGGCCCCCGTGATCGGCGAGGGGGCTGTGGCACGCACCGAGGTGGTCAAGAAAGTGTGGGACTACGTCAAGGCCCACAACCTGCAAGACCCTGCGGACAAGCGCGTGATCGTGGCCGATGCCAAGCTGCTGCCCGTGTTTGGCAAAGACCGTATTGGCATGTTTGAGGTGACCGGCGCCGTCGGCAAACACCTGCTGCCCAACGACTAAAGGGGTAGCGCCCCGGTCTTGCAGCTTGCGTGACTGACAGCCGCGCCGCAGTGCGCTCCAATAAGGAGCCTCTGCGGCGTTTTTCATGGGCAGGGCATGGACATCCCCATGCCTGGCTCTTGTTTGATTGGAGATGCATTCGATGACCAGCCCCGCCCCCTCGCGCCATATCGCTCTGCCCGGCACCACCAACTTCCGGGATCTGGGCGGCTATCGCGGCCACCAAGGCCGCTCCGTACGCTGGCGTGTGCTGTTTCGCTCCGACCATCTGGCCGATCTGACCCCCGAAGGCGTGCAAGCGCTGCACGGCCTGGGCGTGCGCCGCAGCGCCGATTTTCGCGGTGCGCAAGAGCGCCGTGTGGATGCCTATGCCTGGGATGGCTTGCACACCCACGCCCTGACGGTCGAGCCCACGGTGGTGCAAAAAGCGTTTGCCTTGATCCACGCCGGGGGCAGCTTGACCGCAGCAGACAGCGTGGCGCTGATGCAAGAGACCTACCGTCACTTTGTGCGCGACAACGCGGTGCAGTTTGCACAGCTGTTTCAACTGCTGCTGGAAGACGAGGTGCCTACGGTGTTCCACTGCACGGCGGGCAAAGACCGCACAGGCTGGGCCGCCGCCCTGATTCTGGAGGCGCTGAGTGTGGCCCGTGCCGACATCGAACACGACTACCTGCTGACCAACCAGTTTTACCAACGCCCGGCTGCCATGGCCGCGCGCGCGGCGCAGGCCATGCCCCAAGACATTCTGGATGTGCTGTGGCGCGTGCAACCTTCGTTTCTTGCCAGTGCCTACGACATGGTGGAGCGTGAGCATGGCGGCATGCAGCGTTATTTGCGTGAGGTCATGCAGCTTGATGAGCACTCCCTGCATGCTTTGCGTGCGCGGTATTTGCAGGGCTGAAATACCGGACCTCCAAGGAGGGCGGCGTGCAGGTGCTTTGCGCCCGCGTTAAACTGCTTAAATTGAGAGCACTGCACGCTGAATGAATCAGCGTTTGTGACATTTTTAAGCATTTATTGCCAAGTCCGGGTTCATGCCCTGCCTTGGCAGCACCATCGCCACCGCCATGTTCAGCCGTCGTTTCTTGCTGGCCGCTGCCGCCGCCAGTACCTTGTGGATCAGTGCTTGTTCGCAGGCCGTGCCCACCAAGATCAGCGTGACACAAGCACAGCTGGAACAGGGACTGAAGAATCAATTTCCCAAGCAGTTTCCAATTGCTGGCTTGCTGCAGCTCGACATGCAGCAACCCCAACTGCTGTTGCTGCCCGTGAGCAACCAGCTGCAAACGGATTGGGTGGTGCAACTGTCGGGCCCCGCGCTGCGCCAGAGCTTCAGCGGCCAAATGCGCGTGCGCTTTGGCCTGTACTACGAGCCCAAAGACCGCAGCGTGCGCGCCCAACGTGTGGAAGTGCTGTCGTTGCAGCTGGAAGACGCCAACCCCGCCATCGCCGAGATGGTGCAAACCTATGGCCAGCGTGTGGCCCAACAAGCCTTGCAAGGTTTTGCACTGTACACCGTCAAACCCGAAGAGATGGAGCTGATGGACAACTTGGGCCTGCGGCCCGGGGCGATTACGGTCACCGGGCAAGGGCTGGATGTGGCGATTGAAGCCCAGCCTGCCGCAGCGGCCAAGTAATCACCAAGAACCCGTCCTAGGTGCGGGCTTGGACGCTGGTGCGCCCGGGGTAAGCGCATTAACATCGGTAGCTTGATGCAACGAGAGGCCGCAGCGCTGGTGCTGCGGTGTTGGTAGGAGTGAATGACGATGCAACCATCCCAAGCCCACCCGATCAGCCGCAAATGGCCCGCGCAGTTTCCCGACTGGCTGCAGCTGTACTCTTTGCCGACCCCCAATGGCATCAAGGTGTCGGTCATGCTGGAAGAGGTGGGCATTCCGTATGAAGCGCACCGGGTCGACATCCAGGCCAACGACCAGTTCTCGCCCGAGTTTCTGGCACTGAACCCGAACAACAAAATTCCCGCCATTTTGGATCCCCACGGCCCAGGCGGCCAGCCGCAGCGCTGTTTGAGTCGGGTGCCATCCTGATCTATCTGGCCGAAAAATCGGGCAACTGCTGCCGTTGGATGCCGCGCAGCCTACGAAACCCTGCAATGGCTGATGTGGCAAATGGGCGGCGCCGGGCCCATGTTTGGTCAGGTGGGGTTTTTTCACCGCTATGGCGGCAAAGATTTTGAAGACAAGCGCCCCTTGCAGCGCTATGTGAACGAATCCAAACGCTTGCTGGGTGTGCTGGACCAGCGCCTGGCAGGCCGTGAATGGATCATGGGCCGCGACTACAGCATTGCCGACATTGCAGTGCTGCCCTGGGTGCGCTGCCTGCACGTGAACTACGAGGCTGACGAGCTGCTGGAGCTGGCGCGCTTTCGCAACGTGCAGCGCGTGCTGGCCGATTGGCTGGATCGCCCCCCGGTGCAGCGCGGCCTGAACATGCCGCCAGCGCCGCACTCCCCTTAAAACCTCCATCGTTGCGCACCTGGAACGCACTGTTGCGGCTTCAGGTGCTTGGTAAGTGGTGACTAAGTCCTTATCTTGGAAGGATTGCAACGCTGCAGCGTTGTCTGCCCACAGGGGGTGGGCACGGCAGCACCAGCGCAGGAGCGACACGGATGTCAGCATCCCCCATCATTCAGACTTTGCCATTGGGTGCGCAATGGCCCTGTATGGATCCCTTTTTGTTTTGTGCCCACCACAACGATGCCTACCCCGCCGGTGACGGCGAGATGGGTGTGCAAGCGGTGGAGTTGCAAGACCGGCCCATGGGCAGCGACTTCAGCGGCAAGGACGGCTTTTCCATGTACCACGGCGACCATGTGCCGGGCTTCCCGGGCCACCCCCACCGCGGTTTTGAGACCGTGACCCTGGTGCGCAAGGGCCTGATCGACCACGCCGACTCCCTCGGCGCAGCCGCCCGTTTTGGCGGTGGCGATGTGCAATGGGTCACGGCCGGTGCGGGCATCATGCACAGCGAGATGTTTCCGCTGCTGCACACCGATCAGTCCAACCCGCTGGAGCTGTTCCAGATCTGGCTGAACCTGCCAGCCAGCCACAAGATGGTTCAGCCCCACTTCACCATGCTGTGGAACGAGCGCATTCCGCGCTTGCACCATACCGATGCAGGGGGCCTGCAGACCACGGTGACCGTGGTGGCGGGTGCCTTGGCCGGTGCTGGCGCGCCTTTGCCGCCACCGCCCGAGTCGTGGGCCAGCCAAGCGCGCGCGGACGTGGCCATCTGGACCATTCGCATGGAGCCCGGTGCCGAATGGACGCTGCCAGCAGCCCAAGGCGCTGACACACGCCGCATGCTCTACTGGTTTGGGGCAGCAGCCTGCAGCTGGAAGGTGCCGGCCTGAGCGAGCACGCTGCCTTGCAGGTGGAAGCGGGCCGTGATCTGGCGCTGGTCAATACCGGCACGGACGTGGCCGAGCTGGTGCTGTTGCAGGGTGCACCGCTGCGTGAGCCCGTGGCGCAGTACGGCCCGTTTGTCATGAACACGCAGGAAGAAATCATGCAGGCTATGACGGACTTTCGCCGCACCCAGTTTGGCGGCTGGCCTTGGGACAGCCATGCCCCCGTGCACGGCAGCGCGCCACGTCGCTTTGCACGCTACCCCGGCGCCACCGAAGACGAAGTGCCCAGCACTTAGAGGCCCATGTGCAGTCCGCTGATACGTCCTTGCTTCGGCTTGACGTGCCTTGGGTACAGCCAGCGCTTGCGCTGCTGCGCAAATCGAAGAAGCCATGCCCTGCAAAGCTTGTGGGGGATGGGGGACAATGCAGCGCATACCAACCGTGGCGGCCTGAGGCCGCCACTTCTTTTGTGGCACAACCCATGAACATCACCAAAGACACAGCGGTCACGCTGAACTACAAGATTCACGAAGTCCTCAAGGGCGGCATTGCGGGTGGCTTGCTGGACAAGGGCGATGTGGCTTACCTGCACGGTGGCTACGACAACATCTTCGCCAAGGTAGAGGCTGCCCTGGAAGGCAAGACCGTGGGCGATACGCTGACCATCGACCTGAGCGTGGACGACGCATTTGGCCCGCACGACCCGAGCCTGCAGCGCAGCATTCCCAAGGGGGAATTTCCTGCTGGCGTGAAGGTGGGCGGCCAGCTGCGCGGCACCGACGACCAAGGTCTGCCCCAGATTTACAACGTGGTAAAGATCAAGGGCCCTGTGGTGCTGCTGGACGGCAACCACCCCCTGGCAGGCAAAGCGCTGCGCTTTAGCTGCAAGGTGACCGAGCTGCGCGCCGCCTCGGAAGAAGAAATTGCCCACCGCCACGTGCACGGCGGCCACGGCCACCACCACTAAGCCCGCAAACGCGCCCCTTGGTGCGCCCTGGCTTCGCTGGGTCGTACCTTGGCTTGGCACCGCAGTGCCTGCGGCTTCGCCCCTTGTCGCAGTTGCAACCTGCGTTGGGCCGGGTGATTGGTGCGGCGCTGCGCAAAGGCTGTGGGTTTCAGCCCCTGCAACAACCGCCTTAGGGCGGTTTTTTGTTGGTTGAATAATTAAAAAAGAGAGCTGCTTGCGCTGGTAGGTCAATGATTTCAGTCGATACCCACCACTGCGGCGCAGCCGTACTTCCACCAGAAGTCGGTCACGCCCATTTCCACCGCGATGCGGGGGATGCCTGCGGGCAGCACGCTGGTCTTGTACGCCACGTCCTGTTTGTCAAACGTGGTGGTGCTGGGCATGGAAACCACGCGCACGCCAATCTTTTGCGCAGCCAGCATCTTTTGTGCGGCCAAAGCCAGTTGCACTTCGGAGCCGGTGGCAATGATCACGGCCTGGGCCTTGCCCTTGATGCCCACATCCTTGGGCTCGGACAGCACGTACGCACCGTTGGCGATGTGGTCCAGCGCATCTTCGCTCTTGGGTGCGTAGGCCAGGTTCTGGCGGCTCAGCAGCAGTGCAGTGGGCTTGTTCTTTTGGCTCAGGGCCACGGTCCATGCCACGGCAGTTTCGGTGGTGTCGGCGGGGCGCCAGACGTCCAGACCGGGGATCAAACGCAGCGAAGCGGCGTGTTCGATCGACTGGTGGGTGGGGCCGTCTTCGCCCAGCCCGATGGAGTCGTGCGTGAACACATGGATCACGCGCTGCTTCATCAGCGCAGCCATGCGGATGGCGTTGCGGCTGTAGTCGGAGAACGTCATGAATGTGCCGCCGTAGGGGATGTAACCACCGTGCAGCGCCACGCCGTTCATGATGGCGGCCATACCAAACTCACGCACACCGTAGTTGATGTGGCGGCCGATCTGGCCTTCTTCGGTCTTGACCACTGCGCCCTTGGCGTCCACGCGGAAAGCGGGGGTCGACTTGGTGTTGGTCAGGTTGGAGCCGGTCAGGTCGGCGGAGCCGCCCAGCAGTTCAGGCAGGGCTGCAGTCAGGCCTTCCAGGGCCAGCTGGCTGGCCTTGCGGCTGGCCACGGTGGCGGCGGTGTCGTGCGCGGCAGAAGCGATGTTCATCGCGGTTTCCAGGAAGTTGGCGGGCAAGTACCCCGCCATGCGGCGCGTGAATTCGGCCGCTTGTGCGGGGAAGGCCTTGGCGTAGGCCGCGAACTTCTTGTTCCAGGCAGCTTCCAGCTTCTTGCCGTTGGCCTTGCAATCCCAGTCGGCGTACACGTCGGCGGGAATTTCAAACGGTGCAGCCGTCCAGCCCAGTGCGGCGCGGGTCAGTGCGATTTCTTCGGCACCCAGTGGCTCGCCGTGGGCCTTGGAGGTGTTGGCGCGGTTGGGCGAGCCCTTGCCGATGTGCGTCTTGCAGCAGATCAGGGTGGGCTTGTCCTTGCTCTTCTTGGCAGGCAATGGCGGCGTCCACGGCGTCCACGTTGTGGCCGTCTACATCGCGGATCACATTCCAGCCGTAGGCTTCAAAGCGGGCCGGGGTGTTGTCGGCAAACCAGGGAGTGACCTTGCCGTCGATGGAGATTTCGTTGTCGTCCCACAGGGCGATCAGCTTGTTGAGCTTCCAGGCGCCGGCCAGCGAAGCGGCTTCGTGCGAGATGCCTTCCATCAGGCAGCCGTCACCCATGAACACGAAGGTGTGGTGGTCAACGATCTCGTGCTTGGGCTGGTTGAACTCAGCGGCCAGCAGCTTTTCAGCCAGTGCAAAACCCACGGCATTGGTGATGCCCTGGCCCAGCGGGCCGGTGGTGGTTTCCACGCCGGGGTGATGCCCACTTCGGGTGGCCGGCGGTCTTGCTGTGCAGCTGGCGGAAGTTCTTGAGCTCTTCCATGGGCAGGTCGTACCCGCTCAGGTGCAGCAGCGCGTAAATCAGCATCGAGCCGTGGCCGTTGGACAGAATGAAACGGTCACGGTTGGCCCAGTGGGGGTTCACGGGGTTGTGCTTGAGGTGGCGGCTCCACAGCGCCACCGCCATGTCGGCCATGCCCATGGGGGCACCGGGGTGGCCGGAGTTAGCTTGTTGCACTGCGTCCATAGCCAGAGCGCGGATTGCGTTGGCCATCATTGGGGTGTTTGCCATGGGAAGGTGATTCCGGAGGGATTGATTCAAAGATGGCGAGATTTTACCGATGTGGGCCCGAGCCGGTTTCCATGCAATTACATAGCCCCCTGCATCGCCTACAGTGAGGGCTGTTGCACGCATGTGCACGCAAGAAAACACGCACGAAAAACTGGTAGCCCATGACTTTTGCAAACCTTCCCGCCATGTTGCTGGCCGCAGGCCGCGGCGAGCGCATGCGCCCGCTGACTGACACCACCCCCAAGCCCTTGCTGGCCGTGCAGGGCCTGCCTTTGCTGGACTGGCACATGGCTGCTTTGCAGCGAGATGGTGTGCGCAAGGTGGTAGTCAACACTGCGTGGTTGGGCGCGCAGATTCCTGCACACCTGAATGCGCGGTGGCCGCAGCAGGGCATGCAGCTGCAGTACTCGCACGAGCAAGCAGATTTTGGCCATGCGTTGGAAACCGCAGGCGGTATTGCACGTGCCCTGCCCTTGTTGGGGGAGGCGTTCTGGCTGGCCGCAGGCGATGTGTTTGCCCCGGACTTTGTGTTTGATGCCGCTGCCGCACAGGCCTTTGTGCAGTCGAACGACCTGGCTCATGTGTGGCTGGTGCCCAACCCCGCGCACCACGTGCAAGGCGACTTTGGCCTGGACGAAAGCGCGCCGGGCAGCGGCACGGGGCGGGCTTTGAATTTGCCGCCTGCAGACATCAGCCGCGACGCGCTGCCGCGATGGACCTACAGCACCATTGCCTTGCTCAAAGCCGAGTTGTTGACCGCGCCGTGGTGTGAATTGACAGCAGGCAACCCCACGGGCGTGGCCGCGCCGCTGGCGCCGCTGCTGCGCCGGGCGATGGATGCAGGCCGTTGCGGCGCCACGCTCTACACCGGGCGCTGGACCGATGTGGGCACGCCCGAGCGTTTGGCCCAGCTCAACGCTGCAGAAGCGGTTGCATATAAAAAGTGAGCGGCTGTCGCACGTGTGCAGCAGGTTTTCGCATGAAAATGAGTTAAATCAGGCATAGGAGCTGCGCAAGCTGCTCCTTTTTTTTAATTCCCCCACAGCAACGGCGGGGGTAAACGCCGTTGATGGATGCAGACATGGATGTGGAATGGAGCACCTACGGGTGGCTGATCGGGTGGTGGTGCTGGCCTCGGCCTGCCAGAACCTGACGGGCTTTGCCTTTGGGCTGATTTTTGTGGCCTGGCCGGCGCCTTGCACCTGATGCCGATTGCCGATGCGGCGAATGTGGCGGGCTTGCTGTCGCTGGTCAACGGCCTGGTGTATTTGCGCAGCCACCCGTTTGAGCCGCGCTGGGATTTGCTCAAGCCGATTTTGGCTAGCAGCTTGCTGGGCGTGCTGGGTGGGCTGGCGCTGCTGCACTGGCTCAGCGGCGATTCGGTGCGCGTGCTGCGCATGTTGCTGGGCGTGACCATCATGGCCTGCGCCATCATGTTGCTGCTGCAAAAGCAGCAGCGCGCCACGCTCTCGGGCAAGCTGGCCAACTGGGTAGCGGGCCTGCTTTCGGGCCTGCTGGGCGGGCTGTTTTCTACCTCGGGGCCGCCCATGGTCTACCACCTGTACCGCCAGCCGCTGTCGCCCGTACTGGTGCGCCAGTGCCTGATGGTGATGTTTTTGGCCAATGTGGTGCTGCGCCTGGGAATTGTGATTCCGGCGGGCGAGTTGTCGCTGTCATCGCTCATCACCGCTGCCGTGGCTGTGCCGGTGGTGGCGGGCGTGACGTGGCTGCTGGTGAAGTTTCCCCCGCCGCTGTCCACCCGCATGCTGCAGTGGATGGTGTGCAGTCTGCTGCTGATTGCCGGGGTGAGCATGCTGCTGTCGTAGCGGCCCACGCAAGGGCTTGATGACCCTTGGTCAGCAGGCTCTCGCAGGCCCTGTGCGGCGCAGTGCCTCACAGCGGCGCTACGATAGCTGCTATGACCTCTGTTTACGCACAACGCCGCGCCCGTCTGGCTGCCCAATTGGGCGATGGCGGAATCGCCATCATTCCCACGGCTGCAGAGCGTGGCCGTAACCGCGACAACAGCTATCTGTTTCGCCACGACAGCTATTTTTATTACCTGACCGGCTTTACGGAGCCCCACGCCTGCCTGGTACTCAAGGCCGACGGCAGCAGCACCTTGTTTTGCCAGCCCAAAGACCTGGAGCGCGAAATTTGGGACGGCTACCGCCTGGGCCCGCAAGCGGCCGTGGCCACGTTGGGCATGAGCGAGGCGTTTTCGTGGGATGAGATCGACCAGCGCCTGCCCCGCTTGCTGGAAAACCAGGCCACCGTCTGGTGGCCGTTTGCCACGCACGAAGGCTGGGCTGCCCGCGTGGAAGGCTGGCTGGGCAGCGTGCGCGCCCGCACCCGTGCCGGGGCGCTGTGCCCCAGTCAGCAAGGTGATGTCTGCACGCTGCTGGACGAAATGCGTCTGATCAAAGACGCGCACGAACTGGCCATCATGCGCCGCGCGGGGCAGATCAGCGCCCGGGCCCACATCCGCGCCATGCAGCGCAGCGCACGCATGCTGCGTGCGGGGCAAGACTGCCGCGAATACCACCTGGATGCCGAACTGCTGCATGAATTTCGCCAAGGCGGGGCCGAAGGCGTGGCCTATGACTCCATCGTCGCCGCTGGGCCGAACGCCTGCGTGCTGCACTACCGCGCCGACAAAGCGCCGGTGCGCAGCGGTGATCTGGTGTTGATTGATGCGGGGTGCGAGCTGGAAGGCTATGCCAGTGACATCACCCGCACCTTCCCGGCCGATGGCCGCTTCACCGGCCCGCAGCGTGCGCTGTATGACTTGGTGCTGGAGAGCCAGAAAGCCGCGATTGCGGCCACCAAGGCCGGCAACCGCTTCAACGACCCGCACGACGCCACCGTGGCGGTGCTGGCGCAAGGCATGCTGGATGTCGGGCTGCTGGACAAATCCAAGTACGGCAATGCGCAGGACGTGATCGCCCAGCGTGCCTACTTCCAGTTCTACATGCACCGCACGGGCCACTGGCTGGGCATGGATGTGCACGACTGCGGCAGCTATGTGGAGATGAGCGAGCTGGCCCACAGCAGCACACGCACAGACCCCTTGTCGGGCGAGGTCATCACCCGCCCCAGCCGCATCTTGCGCCCCGGCATGGTGACCACCATCGAGCCCGGCATCTACGTGCGCCCGGCGCCCGGTGTGCCCGAGCAGTTCCACCACATCGGCATTCGCATTGAAGACGACGCCGTGGTGACCGAGACGGGGTGTGAGCTGATTACCCGCGATGTGCCTGTAGAGGCCGCTGAAATTGAAGCGTTAATGCGCTGAACGTTGCAACTGCAAAACTGCAATGTTGGAACGCCAGTCAACAAAGGAAAGTATGAGCTTGCAAGACCTGTATATCCGCCGCGCCACCAAGATTGTGGCGACCTTGGGCCCTGCATCCAGCGACGTGCAACTGCTGGCAAAAATGATTGCCACCGGGGTGAACGTGGTGCGCCTGAACTTCAGCCACGGCACCGCGCAAGACCATATCGACCGCGCCAAAGCGGTGCGCGAAGCGGGCGTGATGGCCGGCCGTGAAGTGGCCATCATGGCCGACCTGCAAGGCCCCAAGATCCGCGTCGGCAAGTTTGCCGAAGGCAAGGTGATGCTGGAAG
>NZ_CADEPJ010000144.1 GCF_902829245.1 Comamonas jiangduensis
CAACAAGGGCATCAACAAGCAGGGCGGCGGCCTGACGGCCCCGGCGCTGACGGCCAAGGACATGGAGGACATCAAGACAGCCATGAGCTTCCAGGCCGACTACGTGGCCGTGAGCTTTCCCAAGAACGCCACCGACATGGAGATGGCGCGCCAGCTGTGCAACGTGGCTGCGGCCCAGTACGGCCACAAGCCCGGCCTGATCGCCAAGATCGAGCGCGCCGAGGCCATTCCGCGCCTGGAAGAGATCCTGCATGTCTCCGACGGCATCATGGTCGCGCGCGGTGACTTGGCCGTGGAAGTGGGCAATGCGGCTGTGCCTGCGCTGCAAAAGAAAATGATCCGCATGGCGCGTGAGATGGACAAGGTGGTCATCACTGCCACGCAGATGATGGAGAGCATGATCACCAACCCCGTGCCCACGCGCGCCGAGGTGAGCGACGTGGCCAATGCGGTGCTGGACGGCACCGACGCCGTGATGCTGAGCGCCGAAACCGCCGCCGGCAAATACCCGCTGGAAACCGTGCGCGAGATGGCCAAAATTTGCGCCGCTGCCGAAGCCGCTGAAGACCGCCGTCAGGATGCGCAGTTTGGCGAGCGTGAATTCACCCGCATTGACCAGGCGATTGCACTGGGCGCGCTGTTCACGGCAAACAAACTGGGTGCCAAAGCGATTGTGGCCATGACGGAAAGTGGCTCGACCGCGCTGTGGATGAGCCGCCACCGCATTCACACCCCGATTTACGCACTGACCCCCAATATCAGCACCCAGCGCAAAATGGCGCTGTACCGCAATGTGCGCCCCCTGCTGATGGACACCAGCGCAGAGCGTGACAAAGCCTTGGTGCAGGCTGAAGGCCATTTGCGCATGCGCGGCATTGTGCAGTCCGGCGATGTGTATGCCATCACCTGCGGTGAGCCCATGGGCCAGCCCGGGGGCTCCAACATGCTGCAAATTTGCCGCGTGCAGTAAAAAACCACAGTCTGCAAAGGCCTGCAATCGTGCCGGCTGCCAAGGCGATTGCCACACGTCATCGCCAGGCCGGGCATGGGCGGTTAAAATCGCCAGTTACCATGCGGTTACTGCCGCGATCCCCCGGCCGCAGCCCCGCAGCGAACCCATGACGCAGCGGCGGCCGCCATGCGGCAGGGGCATCCCCCTCTCAACAACTTGATACGGACCCTACACAGTACAAGTTCAGCCGCCCCCCTACCGGTGACATTCTGTCCATCCAGCGCGTTAAGGAAATCCACGCCCGCATCCCCAACACCCACTTGGTGATGCACGGCTCTTCTTCGGTGCCCCAAGAGTTGCTGGCCATCATCAACCAGTACGGCGGCAAGATGAAGGAAACCTACGGCGTGCCCGTGTCGGAAATTCAGGAAGCTATCAAGCACGGCGTGCGCAAGGTGAACATTGACACCGACATCCGCCTGGCGATGACGGGCGCGGTGCGCAAGTTCTTGGCCGAGAACCCCGACAAGTTTGACGCCCGCGAATGGCTCAAGCCCGCGCGTGAAGCGGCCAAGCAAGTGTGCAAGGCGCGCTATCTGGAATTCGGTTGCGAAGGTCAGGCTGCCAAGATCAAGGGCTACAGCCTGGAGCAAATGGCCAAGAAGTACGCGGCAGGCGAGCTGGCCCAACTGGTGAAGTAATTGCCTGCCTGACCCCGCTGCCGCCTTGCGGCTTGCCGGGTGCTGGAAGAAAACCCGCATGGTGATACCGTGCGGGTTTTTTTATGCTCGCAGCGGCGAAATCGCTCTGCCCTTTACGTGAGATTGTTAACTTTTGCAGCAAATATCTGGAGGAGGGTCTTGCTGGTTCGGCATGTCAATATTGCATATCTTCATGCAAACTCCGTGGAAAGTTGTTCACAATCGCAGCAACAAGGAACTTTTATGAGCACAACCATTCTTCGTCGCACGCTGATTGCTTGCGGTGCAGCCCTGCTGGCAACCGGTACCGCATTGGCAGATGATGCTGCGTCCTACCCTAACAAGCCTGTCACCATCGTGGTGGGTTACCCCGCAGGTGGCTCGACCGACTTGGTGGGCCGTCTGGTGGCCAATGAAATTGAAAAGCATCTGGGCCAAACCGTGGTGGTGGAAAACCTCGGCGGCGCAGGTGGTGCAATTGGCGCGCAAAAGGTGGCCAATGCCAAGCCCGATGGCTACACCTTGCTGGTGGGCGCGAACAACGAAATCGCCATTGCCAACCAGATCAACAAGTCCATCAAATACAAGATCTCTGACTTCACGCCCATCGGCATGGTGGCTTCGCAGCCAATGGTGCTGGTGGCATCGGCCAAGGCTGGCGTGAAGAACACCAAGGAATTTGTGGCGGCGGTCAAGGCCAATCCTGCCAAGTTCAGCTACGGCTCCTCAGGGGTCGGCACTGCGCTGCACCTGGCTGGCGAGATGATGAAGGACCAGGGCAAGATCGAGATGCAGCACGTGCCTTACCGCGGCGTGCCTGCGTTGACCAACGACGTGCTGGGCAACAACATCGAATACGGCATTTTCGTGCTGTCCTCGGGCCTGCCGCTGATCAAGGCTGGCAAGGTCACGCCCATCGGCACGACCGAAGCCAAGCGCTACGCAGCGACCCCGGATATTCCTGCACTGGCAGAAACGCCTGAGTTCAAGAACGTGGACATCAACTCGTGGTTTGCCATGATGGCGCCAGCGAACTTGCCTGCGCCTATTGCCGCCAAGCTCAAGACGGCACTGGACAAGACCATGGCTGCGCCGGAGTTCCGCAAGAAGATGGAAGACGCGGGCGCTGCGGTGATGGACAGCAAGACCGATGCTGGCAAGTACATCAACGGCGAAATCGCCAAGTACAAGAAGATCATCGACGTGGCGAAGATCGAGCTGTAAACGCTCCCTCGCCTGCATCTCTGATGTCAAAAGCCCGCAAGGTTCTGGCCTTGCGGGCTTTTTTGTGGTCTGCGCAAACCATAGCTGCTGGTGCTTGTCAAACAAGGGTTTTAGATCATTTTCTATCTGAAATCTTTATTTTGTAAGCGCAACAAGCTCTTATTTTTGCAGCCGCACCGGCTCGAGTGCTTCCAGCCTCACGCCCTGGTCCAGCAGGCTTTCGTCGATGGGCTCGTCCAGCAGCAGGTTGCGCGCCAGCAGGCTGTAAGCCGCAGCACTTTGGATGCCGTAGCCGCCTTGCGCCGCCACCCAAAACAGATTGGGCACGCTGTCATCCCAGCCAATCACCATCTCGCCATCGGCCACAAACGAGCGCAGGCCCGCCCAGGTGTGGGAGGGGCGGCGAATCTGCAGCGTGGTGGCTTGCTCAATGTTCCAGATGCCGGTGGCAATGTCTTCCTCTTCGGGTTGCACATCGTGCGGGTAGGTGGCATCGGCATTGGCGGGGCTGCCCAGCAACTGGCCTGCATCGGGCTTGAAGTAAAAGCTTTCGTCTGCGCTGATGACGGCGGGCCAGTGCGTGGCATCCATGCCTTCGGGCACGGCAAAGGTGAAGGCGCTGCGGCGTGCCGGCACCAGGCCAATGGCGCGGGCTCCGGCCAGCTCGCCAATTCCATCGGCCCAGGCGCCGGCCGCATTCACCACGATGGCGGTCTGGACGCTGCGGCCATCGGCCAAGGTAATGGTCCAGCTGCGGGTGTTGCCGTCGTGCGTGAGTGCGGTCACTTCCGCGTTGCACCACAGCTCGCCATGGGCATGGCGCAGGCCGCGCAAAAAGCCTTGGTGCAGGGCGTTCACATCGATGTCGCGTGCGCCATCGTCCACAAAGCCATCCACGATGCTGGCATTGAGCACCGGCACAATGGTGCGCAAGGCCTCGCCGTCCAGGCGCTGGGCATCGGGCGAGTGCTCCACGGCCTCGGCGTAGGCGGCGTCAATCAGCGACT
>NZ_CADEPJ010000145.1 GCF_902829245.1 Comamonas jiangduensis
GCCGCCGCCTGTGGCTTCGCCAAAAGCATTCTTGCGCCCCTGGTTCAGAGGCCACTGCCAGCCAAAGTCCACCTGCTCACTGCCAGGATTGCTAGCTAGCACACTATTTTCTCGCTGGTATCGATAAGCTGCACTCAGCGTTTTGTAGGGAGCAGGGGTGTAACGACCACTGATAGATGAACGTGTTGTGCGCTGGATGTCGCGGTTGTATTGCACCAGGGCATCCGTACTCCAGCGTTTGTTCCAGGAGATGCCACCGCCGATCAGGAGGTCAGACCATCCCTTCTCACTTCTGTTGCGATCTTGTGCAGAAAGTCCAACCCTTTGATCGTCAAAATGAAGTCGCTGTGCTATACCAAGGCGAGCAACTTCGGCACCGTTTTCAGGATGGATATAGCGGGTTGTAACCCCCAGCGTGAGCATGTGGTTATCAGCAATGCGGTCGCGGCCGGTATAACTGTTCTCGCTGTAGATGGATCCAAAGTTAAAGTCTGCCAGCCCTGTGTCATACAGGGGCAGCATATTTTGGTCTTTAAAGGGTGTATAGGTATAGAAAGCCCGAGGCTCTAGCGTCTGGGTGTAAGCATTGCCAAGTACTGTGGTTTCGCGTTCATAGGTTAAACCGCTGTCAAGGCTGAATGTTGGGATCACAAAGGACTTGCTACTGCCTCTTGTGCCTACATTTTCATCGAACTGATAGGTGCTGGCGTGCAATTGCACTTTGGGGGTTATGAAGCCACCCGGCAAAAGAAATGGACGACTGACTTTGGTTCGCGCATAGCTACGCTGACCATTGTTCCGATTTGCGCTATAGATTAATGCGCCATTGCGAAGGCGAACACTGTCAGCTTCAAAGCGTGGTGTCTGCCATCATGTCTACATCCCAGCCTTCCATGGCCCAGCTGGTCGTGTCATAACGCCATTGCAGCTGTGGCATGCGGTTGAAAGGAGGAGCAATAATGGCATCGAGGTCTTGTAGCACCTGCCATTTCTGAGCGAGAAGCGAAATGCGGTGATTACCTTGCGACCATGACACTCGTGCATCATTACTTAGTTGTCGCAAAGACGTATCGCTTGTCACGGTGCTGGAATAAGCGCTGTTCTCGCGACCTGGAATTCGGTTGAAGTCACGCCAATAATTGTCATCGCTTACGCGGTTCAGGTTCCAGTTGATTCCAAATCGGCCAACAGGAGAAGACAAAGAAGTAGCGTGCTTCCAGCTGTAGCCCCAGCGATCCCGGTCGCGCAGCTTGTCGTTGGGCATGTACAGCGTATCGAGCACACCGGAGTAAGTCGGCTCCAAATAGCGAAATTCGGTGCCCAGACTCACACCGCGCTTGGACATCAGCGTGGGCGTGATGGTGGCATCACGGTTGGGCGCAATGTTCCAGTAATACGGCTGGCTGTATTCAAAGCCGCTGGTGCTGTCGATGCCAATGGCGGGGGCAGCAAGCCGGATTTGCGCTTGTCTGACAGCGGAAACTAATCGCGGGCACAGGCAGGATGGGGACACCCTTGAATTCAGGCGCCGCCATAGGCCACGCCGACATCTTCAACGCGGTCCAGCGTGATGCGCTTGGCGCGCAGCACCCAGTCGGGTTCCCAGCTGGCGGAGTCGTCGCGCAGGCAGGTGGTGTACGTGGCGCGGTAGACCACGGTGTTGTCGCGGTCGATGAATTCCACGCGGTCGGCGTCGCCGTGGCCCTGGGTTTCCAGGAACTGGTACGTGGCGTCGGTGAAATCGCCTTGGAACGCATCCACCTGCAGTTTCAGTGCCGTGCCCTGGTACACATTGCCGGCGCTGTTGATGTGCACATTGCCTTGGGCATTCACCGTATCGTCAGCCACCGTGTACTCAACACGGTCAGCGCGGATGATGGTGTCCCCACGGCGCAATTCAGCGCTGCCTTCCAGGACCGCGTTGATGTCCGCCTGGCCGGAGATCTGATCGGCTTTGATGTAGGAGGGCAGCTGGTCGCGCAGTTCAGGTGCAATCGCTTCTTGCAATTGGCTGCTGGCTTTGAGCTGCGGCGCGGACAGTGCGGTGTCCCACAGAGTGGGCTCTTTGCTTTGAGCTTGTGCGTTCCACGCCGCCGTGGCGGCCCATGCCATTGCCAAGGACGCCGCCAGCGGACGCAGGCGGTACGAGGAAATTTGTGGGGGCAAAGAAAAAGCGTGTGGGCTCACAGGCGCATTCAATCAAGGCGGAGATAGAGGGCAAGCGCGGAGGGGATCCAGGCCGTTTGTAGAATCGGATTATCCATGAGCGCTCCTATCCTCCCCACATCTACCGTTGTTTGGGCCGATTCCGGCCGTCAAGCATTGTTTGAACAATGGCTGAGCAGCCTGACACAGCAGCATGCGCTGCGGCCGCAAAGTTTACGCGCTGCTTCGGCGGACGCAAGCTTTCGCCGTTACTTGCGCATTGATACCGACAGCGGCCACAGCCTGATTGTGATGGACGCGCCGCCCGACAAAGAAAACTGCCAGCCTTTTGTGCAAGTGCAGGCCTTGATGGCGCAGGCGGGGCTGCCCGTGCCTGAGGTGCTGGCGTGGGATGCGGCCAACGGCTTTATGTTGCTCACCGATATGGGCAGCCGCACGCTGATTGAAATCTTGAACCCCGAGCAGCCCCGCGCTGCCGAGCCGTGGTACCGCGAAGCGACGGACTTGCTGCTGCAGTGGCAACTGGCCTCCAAGCCCGGTGTGTTGCCGGTGTATGACGAGGCCTTGCTGCGCCGCGAGCTGCAATTGTTTCCAGACTGGTACATCGCCCAGCACCGCAAGGCCACGCTGGACGATACGCAGCAAGCCGTGCTGGCCAAAGCGTTTGACGCCATCGTGGCGCACAATCTCTCGGCGCCCAGCGTCTATGTGCACCGCGACTTCATGGCGCGCAATCTGATGCTGCCCGCCCAAGAGGGCAAGGGGCTGTCCATCCTGGACTTTCAGGATGCGGTCTACGGCCCCATCACCTACGACATCGCCAGCCTGCTGCGCGATGCTTTCCTGACCTGGGAGGAGGATTTTGTCATTGACATTACCGTGCGCTACTGGGAAAAGGCGCGCAAGGCCGGGCTGGTGGGTGCCAAGAGCGCCAGCGGCTGGGGTGATGACTTTGGCGAGTTCTACCGCGCTGTGGAGTGGATGGGATTGCAGCGCCACCTGAAAGTGGCCGGCATTTTTGCGCGCCTGACGCTGCGCGATGGCAAGCCCAAATACCTGGCCGATACCCCGCGCTTTATCCACTACCTGCGCTCGACCTGCAGCCGCTACCGTGAATTGGGTCCGCTGCTGCGCTTGATTGACCAGATCGAAAACATTCAGCCCCAAGTAGGCTTCGCCTACGGGCGCATGTAAAACCATAGCTGCTAGCGCTTGTAAATACTTGGTTTCAGAATAAAAACTATCTGAAATCATTATTTGCTGTGCGCCAGCAGCTTCTTTTTTTAAGGCTGCCATGCCCCGTTTCTACTGCCCCCTTCCACTGTCTGCCGGTCTCGACGTGGAGTTGCCTGCAGGAGCAGCCCGCCACGTGCAAGTGCTGCGCATGCAGCCCGGCGACACCATCACCTTGTTTGAGGGCCGCCAAGATGGCCCCGGCGGCGAATGGCAGGCCACCATCTTGCGCATGGGCCGCAGCGATGTGCAGGTGCGTGTGGACAGCTATGTGGCTGCAGACCGTGAGAATCTGCGCCCCGTGCACCTGCTGGCAGGCATTACCGCCAATGAGCGCATGGACTGGCTGGTCGAGAAAGCCACGGAACTGGGGGTGACCAGCATCACCCCGCTGCTGGCCGAGCGCAGCGTGCTCAAGCTCAAAGGCGAGCGCGGGGACAAAAAACGCACGCATTGGCAGGCCGTGGCGGTGGCGGCCGGGGGGCAATGCGGGGGCAACCCCGGCCCGGGAATTCACGAAGCGTTCACCCTGCGGCGGGGGCGGAAGCCACGCCCGGCCCCGGGCCGCGCGCGG
>NZ_CADEPJ010000146.1 GCF_902829245.1 Comamonas jiangduensis
ACCACCGGGTGGTAGGGCCGGCCATTGGGCGGCGTCAGCGGCGCGGCCGTGTCGGCGTTGCTTTGCAGGACAGGTTCGGGCAGGGCCGCCATGGCGACCCGGCTGACGGAGGCAGCAGCCACTGCGGTGGCGGCGCCGGTGAAGAAATTGCGGCGGTTCATGCTCAGTGGCCTTGTGCAGGGGATTCGGACGGTGTGGCCGGGCTCGAGAGGCGGGCAGCCCCTGCGCCTGGCGAGGTGCTGTACAGCGCCAGTTGCAGGTCCACATCGGCCAGCCAGAAGTCGCGCTGGGCCTCGGTGGCGGTGGCCACGGCCTGGGTGGTGGCGCGGGCCTGGGCCAGGCGCTCGGCGGGCACCTCGCAGTGGAAGCTGGCGGGCAGCATGCGGCCGGTGGCGCTGTCTTCCAGACGATCGAGCACCTGGCGCATGATGCGAAACGACGAGGGCACCACGCCCGAGGCGTCGCCCGAGTGAATGCCTTCAGTGAGGATTTCCACCTTGAGCGTGCCGCTGGCCATGCCGCGCAGGCTGGTGGTCAGCCACAGCTGGTCGTAATTGCCTGCGCCGCTGTCCAGGCAAATGACCAAATCCACATTGCCCAGACGGGGGCGCAGCGCATCCACATAAGGCAGCAGATCGCGCGAGCCGCTTTCTTCGGCGGTTTCAATAATGCCGAGGATGCGCGGGGGCAGCACGTTCTGGCTTTTGAGGGCTTGCACGGCTGCCACGCTGGCGTACACGGCGTAGCCGTCATCGGCACCGCCGCGGCCATACAGCTTGCCGTCCTCGTACTTGGGCGTCCAGGGGCCCAGGTCGCTGCGCCAGCCTTCAAATTCGGGTTGCTTGTCCAGGTGGCCGTACATCAGCACGGTGTTGGCATCGGCGGCATTCGCGCCGGGCTGGGTGCCTTCTACTTCAAAAAAAAGCACGGGGGTACGCCCGGGCATGCGCACAATTTCCAGTTTCAGGCCGGGCACTTGCTGCGCCTGCACCCAGCTTGCGGCGTTGCGCAGCACGGTGTCCAGCAGGCCCTGCTGCTCCCAGTCGGGCGCAAACATGGGGGATTTGGCGGGAATGGCAATGTAGTCCTTGAGCTGGCCAACGATGTCGTTGTCCCACTTCTGGCTGACTTGTTCCAGTGCTTGAGCGGCGTTCAAAGCGCTGGAGGGCATGCGTGCGTTCATGGCGAACCTCCGAAAGCAGTGCGGCGCACAGGCCGCTGATCCGTGCATTGTGCACCCTTGCGCAAGCCCGCTGCAGCAGTGGCTGCGTGGGCTGCACAGGTGCGGCTGGTGTGGGTAGATTAATGCTGCAGCAGCGCTGGGGGCATGCTGCTGCCGGGGTGGCCGTGGCCGTCGGGGGCCTCCGTCAGTTGGAAGACGCTGACCGCGTCTTCCAGGCGAGCGGCTTGCTCGCGCATGCTTTGCGAGGCTGCAGCAGATTCTTCGACCAAGGCTGCGTTTTGCTGGGTCAGCTGATCAAGCTGCGTCACATCGTGGTTGACCTGGCTGATGCGGGTGGCTTGCTCGCTGGCAGCTGCAGAAATCTCGCCAATGATGTCGCCCACGCGCTGCACGGAGCCCACGATTTCCTCCATGGTCTGGCCAGCGTCTTGCACCAAACGTGCGCCGGATTCCACCTTGTCCACCGAGGTGCTGATCAACGTCTTGATCTCCTTGGCGGCGGCTGCGCTGCGCTGAGCCAGTGTGCGCACTTCACCTGCGACCACGGCAAAGCCACGGCCTTGCTCACCGGCGCGTGCGGCTTCGACCGCTGCGTTCAGGGCCAGAATGTTGGTCTGGAACGCAATCCCATCAATCACGCCGATGAGGTCGCCAATCTTGCGGCTGCTGTCATTGATGGCCCCCATGGTGGCTATCACGTTGCTGACCACCTGCCCGCCGCGCGAGGCCACTTCCACCGCACCCTCTGACAGCTGGTGGGCCTGGCGTGCTGCATCGGCAGACTGGCGCACGCCGTGAGTGACTTCTTCGATGCTCTGGGCCGAGCGCGCCAGACTTTGCGCCGTGTTTTCCGTGCGTTCCGACAGGTCCACATTGCCTTGGGCAATCTGGCTGCTGGCGCTGGCAATGCTGTGGGCGGCCACATTCACTTGGCGCAGCATGTCGACATAGCGCTGGCGCATGCCTTCCACCTCGTGGATCAAATCGCCCACCTCATCCCGGCGCGTGCTGTGGAAAGGGTGGGTGAGATCGCCTTGCGCAATCCGCGTGATGGCTTGGGTTAACTCATGCAGCGGTGCGGAGACACCCCGCTTGAGCGTGAACAGCAGGCCCGCTGCCAGTACCACCAAAAGTGCAGAGCCAGATGCGCTATCGTCGCATCAACGGCCCCGATCGTCGTCCTGCCGAGGCTCGTCGGTAAACATGATGCGCTGCACCACCCCTTGCGGGTCGATAAAAACGTGGGCTTGCCGATCGATGCCATTTTGCTGGATGCGGTAGGTCCAGATATCGCCTTTGAAGTTGCCCACGCCCTCCACCAGCGCAGGCTTGCCAAAGTAACGATGCACGCTTTCACGGTTGTCCTGCTCCGGGCGCAGGCGCTGGAAATGCGCTTCATCCAGCACTTGTTCGACGGATTGCAAGCGCTGCTGCGCATCGAACACCATGTGATAAACCTGCTGGCCCGCTGGCTGGCGGCTGTACACCCAGCGCTCACCACCCCCTTCGAGCGGCACTTTGACCTGCGGCTGCCCCATGCCTGCAACAATCGCCGCTGCGGGGTGCCGGGCTTGCCACTGCGGCACCATGCAAGCTGTCAGCCAGCGTCGCCGCAGCCACGGCGGCCCAGCGCCCCCACACTGCAAGCACTGGGCGGCGCAACATCAGCGTGCGGCCTCTTTTTGCATCTTGATCATCTTGGTCTTGATGCGGTTGCGCTTGAGGGGCGAGAGGTATTCCACAAACACTTTGCCCAGCAGGTGATCCATCTCGTGCTGAATGCAAATCGCCAGCAAGCCTTCTGCCTCAATTTCACGGCTGTTGCCGTTTTCATCCAGGGCCCTGACCTTGACGGACGTCGAGCGCTCCACACCGTCATAGATGCCTGGCACCGACAAGCAGCCCTCTTCACCCACCTGCTTTTCCTCGCTGGCCCAGAGGATTTCTGGGTTGATCAACACCAGCTTTTGATCGCGGTCTTGCGACACATCAATGACGATCAGGCGTTCATGGAAGTCCACTTGCGTGGCAGCCAGTCCGATGCCCTGGGCGTCGTACATGGTCTCGAACATATCCTCAATCTGCTGGCGAATGCGGTCATCCACCTGTTCCACAGGCTTGGCCACCTTGTGCAGGCGAGGGTCGGGAAAGCAAAGAATAGGAAGTAAGGCCATGGCAAATTTTTGGAAATATGTCGCTATTTTCGCCACTTTCACCCATTGGCGCAGCCTAAGTTAGCGATACGCATTGCCCAATCAAGGCCTTGGAATCAGAATCCACAGAGTTTTATCGACACAAGACAGCGCACCGAGCCTGTATCAGAGAGGGAAAAACATGAAGGGAAACGCCACCACTTGTGCCTGGGCTATAGGCGCTTTGCTGTGCGGATTTGTCAGCACCGCACACGCCCAAAACTATCCCATCACCGCTGGGCAGCGGGCGACAGCCCAGCAAGTCGCGCAACAAGGGGTGCCGCTGTCTGCGCTGAGCGCAGCCGCGCCTGACAGCTACACGGTGCAGCGCGGTGATACCTTGTGGCGCATTTCGGGGCTGTTCCTGCGCCAACCCTGGCGCTGGCCGGAGTTGTGGGGCATGAATCTTCAAGCGATTGCCAATCCGCACCTGATTTACCCCGGCCAAGTGCTGTACCTGGAAAAGAGCGGTGGCTTTGCGCGACTGCGCACGGCCCGCCACGGCGGTACGCCCACGGTCAAACTATCCCCACAGGTGCGCAGCGAAAGCCTGTCTGACCAGGCTTTGCCGACCTTGCAAATGCACATCATTGAGGCTTTCCTGAGCGAACCTTTGGTGGTGGATAACGACACACTGGCCAACGCTCCGCGCATTATTGCGGGCGATGATGACCGCATGCTGCGCGCACCCGGTGACCGTGCCTATGTGCGTGCACCCGCTGCGGCACCGCTGCTGCGCCAGGCAGACGCATCGCGTGACTACCGCGTGTTCCGCCAGGCGGTGGCACTGCACGACCCCATCACCCGCGAAGTGCTGGGCTACGAAGCCCAATACCTGGGCCAAGCAGCGCTGGAGCGCGGTGAGACGCCGGTGGCACCTAGCGCCGACAACCCCAATCCCACCTATTTACCCGCCACCATCACAATCACCAAGGCCAAAGAGGAGCTGCAACCCGGCGACCGACTGGTGCCAGAGCCCCCGCGGCAATATGTCAACTTTGTGCCCCATGCGCCGCAAACGGACGTCACGGCCTATGTGGTGTCGATATACGGCAGCACCGCCGTTCGCTACGGCACCCAGCACCAAATCGTGTCTATCAACCGAGGCAGCAAAGATGGCATGGCACCCGGCATGGTGTTGTCTTTGATGACCCAAGGCCAGACGATCAAGGATAAAACAGACCCACAGCGCCCCACCGTGAAGTTGCCGGACGAAGAGAACGGGCTGGCCATGGTGTTCCGCAGCTTTGATCGCGTTTCCTATGTGCTGATCATGGACATTCAGCGGGGCGTCCAGGTCGGCGATCGGTTGAGCAACCCGCGCTAAGCCACCATGCGTGCGGCTATTGCGCCTTGGGAACGCGCAGAACTGCAGGCATGGTTGCGCCTGTCCCTCACGCCCAGCATAGGGAATGCGGCTGCACGACGCCTGCTGGCGCACTTTGGTTCGGCTCCCGCGATCTTTGAAGCCTGCGCCACCGAACTACAGGCCTGTGTCAGCGTGGCCCAAGCCGCACAACTGCGCCATCCCCCCGAAGGCTTTGAACAGGCCTTCGAGACCACGTGGCAGTGGCTGCACGCCGGCACACAAGAGGTTGCCCATGCACTGATCACACTGGGTGATCCACGCTATCCCGAGGGCTTGCTGCATACCGCAGATCCACCCCTCATGCTGTATGTGCTGGGGGCGACACGCTGGCTGAACCAAGCCGGTGCGTTGCTCGGCTGGCAACGCAGTCTGGCCATCGTGGGCTCGCGCAATCCCACACCGCAAGGCGCGGACAACGCCTTTGAATTCGCCCGGCACCTCGCCTGCCAAGGCTGGAGCGTGGTATCTGGCATGGCGCTGGGCATTGATGCTGCGGCCCATGAAGGTGCTTTGGCGGCAGCCAGTTCGGTATTGCCCACCGTTGCGGTCATCGGCACGGGTGTGGATCGCGTCTACCCGCGCGCGCACAAGCAGCTGGCGCACCGACTGGCCCAGCAAGGCTTGGTGATCAGTGAATTCCCCCTGGGCACCCCGCCGATTGCCAGCAATTTCCCCAAACGCAACCGCATCATTTCAGGCCTCACGCGTGGCACGCTGGTGGTCGAGGCGGCATTGGCCTCAGGATCGCTGATTACGGCGCGCACCGCTTCAGAGCAAGGGCGCGAAGTCTTTGCCATTCCTGGCTCCATCCACAGCCCCCAGGCGCGCGGCTGCCATGCGCTCATTCGGCAAGGCGCCAAGCTGGTGGAGTCTGCCCAAGACATCTTGGAAGAGTTCAGTGACTACACGCCGGATGCACAGAGTGCGGGCGGTGAATCGGCAGCCGGGCTAGCAGAACACCCGCTGCTGCAAGCCATGGGCTATGACCCGGTGCACGTAGAAATTTTGAGCGACCGCACTGGCTGGAGTGCTGCCGAGGTGCAAGCCCAACTGCTGGAATTGGAGCTGGAAGGCCATGGGCGTCTGCCCGGAGGGCTGTACCAGCGCACCGGGCAAGCCTGATATTTTCAGGCAACCATGAAAAAGGCACCACAAGGTGCCTTTTTTGATAGCGGCGAGGGCTTACACCCCAGCGCCTGAGTTCGGATCGTTCGGGTCATGCTCCGTTTTGTTCGGGGCCTTGACCAAATCCTCGCGCTTGACGCCCAGCCACATCACAATGGCCGCGCCCACGAAGATGGACGAATAAATACCAAACACGATGCCAATGGTCAGCGCCAGCGAGAAGTAATGCAAGCTAGGGCCGCCAAAGAAGAACATGGCCAGCACCATCGCCTCCGTCGATGCATGGGTAAGGATCGTGCGGCTCATCGTGGAAGTGATGGCGTGGTTGATGACGGTTTTGGTATCCATCTTGCGCTGCTTGCGGAAGGTTTCGCGGATACGGTCAAACACCACCACCGATTCGTTCACCGAATAGCCCAGCACCGCCAGCACCCCTGCCAGCACGGGCAGCGAGAACTCCCACTGAAAGAATGCGAAGAAACCCAGAATGATGACCACGTCGTGGAAGTTGGCAAAAGCAGCGGCCACGCCGAACTTCCACTCGAAGCGGAATGCCAAGTAGATGATGATGCCGGCCATCACCACGGCCAGTGCCAGCAAGCCATTGGTCACCAGCTCTTCACCCACAGAAGGGCCCACAAATTCCGTGCGGCGCAGCGTCACCTCAGGGTCTTGGGCCTTCAGGGCGGCCAGCACTTGCTCGCTTTGCTGTGCCGAGGTCACGCCTTGCTGCACGGGCATGCGAATCATCACATCGCGGGCGGTGCCAAAGTTTTGCACCGTCACATCGCTGTAGCCTTTGTCCTGGATGGTTTTACGTACCTTCTCCAAGTCGGCAGGCTGGCTATAGGCCACCTCCATGACCGTGCCACCTGTGAACTCTACCGACAGGTGCAAGCCCTTGGTGACAAGGAAGAACACGGCCAGCACAAAAGTGATGATGGAAATCGCGTTGAGAATCAACGCGTATTTCATGAACGGAATATCTTTACGGATGCGGAAGAGTTCCATGTCTTCCTCCTTTACTTCGCTTCTTCAACGGCAGTGCCGTCGGGGCGCCAAATGGTGCCAATTGCCACGCTCTTGAGCTTCTTTTGGCGGCCGTACCACAGGTTCACCAGACCGCGCGAGAAGAACACGGCCGAGAACATGCTGGTGGCGATGCCGATGCAGTGCACCACGGCAAAGCCGCGCACCGCACCCGAACCAAAAGCCAGCAGCGCCAAGCCAACGATCAGGGTGGTCAGGTTCGAGTCCAGAATCGTTGCCCATGCACGGTCATAGCCGGCGTGGATGGCTGCTTGGGGCGACAGGCCGGCACGCAGCTCTTCACGGATACGCTCATTGATCAGCACGTTGGAGTCAATCGCCACACCAATCGCCAAGGCCATCGCCGCGATACCCGGCAAGGTCAGCGTGGCTTGCAACATCGACAAGACAGCCATCAGCAGCAGCACATTCACCCCCAGCGCGATCGACGAGAACACGCCGAACAGGTGGTAGTAAATGCACATAAAGATGACGATGACGATGAAGCCCCACAGCACGGAGTCAATACCACGCTCAATGTTGTCGGCACCCAGGCTGGGGCCAATCGTGTATTCCTCGATGATTTCCATCGGGGCTGCCAGCGAGCCAGCGCGCAGCAGCAGCGAGGTGTCATTGGCTTCCACCGTGGTCATGCGACCGGAAATTTGCACGCGGCCGCCACCGATTTCGGAACGGATCACAGGCGCAGTGACCACCTCACCCTTGCCCTTTTCGAACAAGATGATGGCCATGCGCTTGTTGATGTTCTCACGCGTGATGTCCTTGAAGATGCGGGCGCCCTTGGCATCCAGCACCAGGTTCACGGTGGGCTCCTGCGTCTGGCTGTCAAAGCCGGGCTGGGCATCGGTCAGGTTTTCACCGGCCAAGATCACTTGTTTTTTGACGATGACGGCGTTGCCATTGCGATCCAGATAACGCTCAGAACCGAAAGGCACGTTGGCTGTTCCCATCTCGGCCGCGCGACCTTCGGAGCTTTCGTCCACCAGACGCAGCTCCAGCGTGGCGGTACGGCCCAGAATGTCCTTGGCCTTGGCGGTATCTTGAACGCCAGGCAACTGCACCACAATGCGATCCAGCCCTTGCTGCTGAATCACAGGTTCTGCTACGCCCAGCTCATTGATACGGTTGTGCAGCGTGGTGATGTTTTGCTTGAGGGCCTGCTCTTGCACCTTGCGCAGCGCTTCGGGCTTGATCGACGCGCGCAAGCGGCCATCGGCACCCGTGCCCGCTTCGGTCACTTGCAAGTCAGGGAACTGGTCGGCAATCAGGTTGCGCGCCGCAGCCATCGCAGCTTCGTCGCGCAGACGAATCTCAATGGCCTGGCTATCGCGGTTGATACCGCCGTGGCGAATGTTTTTGTCACGCATCATGGTGCGCAAATCACCCGCCAGCGAATCTGCGCGTTTGGTCAGCGCAGCCTCCATATCCACCTGCAGCATGAAGTGCACGCCGCCGCGCAAGTCCAGGCCCAGGTACATGGGGTGAGCGCCCAGCGCCGACAGCCACTGGGGCGAGCGCGACACCAAATTCAGCGCCACGATGTAGGTGGGATCGGATGCGTCGGTGATCAGCGCATGCTCAATCACGTCTTTGGCTTTGAGCTGCTCGTCGGGCGTGTTAAAGCGCGCGCGCACCGAGTTGCCTTCCAGGCTCAGAATGTCCGGCGTCAGC
>NZ_CADEPJ010000147.1 GCF_902829245.1 Comamonas jiangduensis
GCATCACGGCCAAGGTGGCTTTGTTGGCTGCCACAATGGCATCGCAGCCCAGCACCAGATCGGCTTTGCCGATATCTACTTTGGTGGTGTGGATGGCGCTGGGCGTATTGGCAATTTGGATATGGCTCCATGTGGCGCCACCTTTTTGCGCCAAACCGGCGGCATCTTGCGTGATCACGGCTTTGCCTTCCAGGTGCGCGGCCATGCCCAGCAAAGAACCAATGGTGATGACCCCGGTGCCGCCCACGCCCGCCACCACAATGCCCCAGGCTTGGGATGCATCGGGCAACACGGGCTCTGGCAGCGCTGGCAACTGGGAGACATCGCCCTTTTTCTCCCGCTTCGGTTTTTTCAGTTGCCCACCTTCGACGGTGACAAAGCTGGGGCAAAAGCCTTTGACGCAGGAAAAATCCTTGTTACAGCTGCTCTGGTTGATACGGCGTTTGCGGCCAAACTCGGTTTCCACCGGCTCCACCGAGAGGCAGTTGGACTGCACCGAGCAATCGCCGCACCCCTCGCACACCAACTCATTGATGACCACGGTTTTGGCCGGTGTCTGCAGCGTGCCGCGCTTGCGGCGGCGGCGTTTTTCTGTCGCGCAGGTTTGGTCGTAAATGATAACTGTGCAGCCGCTGATCTCGCGGAACTCACGCTGAATGCCGTCCAGCTCATCGCGGTGGTGCACCGTTACCCCAGGAGACAGTGTCACGCCTTGGTATTTCTCGGGCTCATCCGTGACGATGACCAGATTTTTCACACCTTCGGCCAGCAAACTCTGCATGATTTGCAGCACGCTGTGGCCTTCGGGGCGCTCGCCCACACGCTGCCCGCCGGTCATGGCCACGGCATCGTTGTACAGCAGCTTGTAGGTGATGTTGACGCCCGCCGCAATGCTCTGGCGGATGGCCAGCAAGCCGCTGTGAAAGTAGGTGCCATCGCCCAAATTGGCAAATACATGCTTGTCTTTGGGGAACGGTGCCTGCCCCACCCAGGTCACACCTTCCCCACCCATCTGCGTGAAGGTGCTGGTGGAGCGATCCATCCACACCGTCATGTAGTGGCAGCCAATGCCCGCCACTGCACGGCTGCCTTCGGGCACACGGGTGCTGGTGTTGTGCGGGCAGCCGCTGCAAAACCAGGGGGTGCGTTCTGCGCCGGGCGCACCGGCTTGGGCTTGTTGTTGCTCACAGGCATCCAGCAAGGCCAGATGCTGGTGGATGCGCGCCTGCACATCCTCGGGCACACCCAGCTTGGTCAGGCGCTTGGCAATGGCGCGGGCAATCAGCGCCGGCGTCAGATCGGCGTTGGCGCGCAGCAGCCAGTCGCTGCCTGCATGGAAGGGGCGGCCCCACTCATCGCTGGTACTGTCCTCAAACTTGCCCACCACCGTGGGGCGCACATCGTCACGCCAGTTGTACAGCTCTTCCTTGACCTGGTATTCAATGATCTGGCGCTTTTCCTCCACCACCAAAATCTCTTGCAACCCGCGCGCAAATTCGCGCGTGATGGTGGCTTCAAGCGGCCACACCACATTCACCTTGTGTACACGGATGCCAATACGCTGGCAGGTGGCGTCATCCAGCCCCAGATCCACCAAGGCCTGGCGCATGTCGTTGTAGGCCTTGCCGCTGGCCATGATGCCAAAGCGGTCCTGCGGGCCTTGCACCACGTTGTAGTTCAGCTTGTTGGCACGCACATACGCCAGGGCGGCATACCACTTGTGGTGCATCAAACGGGCTTCTTGCTCCAGCGGTGCATCGGGCCAGCGAATGTGCAGCCCACCGGGCGGCATGGCAAAGTCTTCGGGCAACACGATGCGGACGCGGTCGGGGTTCACCCAGACGCTGCTGGAAGATTCCACCACCTCCTGAATCGTTTTCACGCCGGACCACAGCCCGCTAAAGCGGCTCATGGCAAAGGCGTGCAGGCCCATGTCCAGAATTTCTTGCACGCTGGACGGAAAAAACACCGGCGTGCCGCACGCTTTAAAGATGTGGTCGCTTTGGTGGGCCGCCGTCGAGGATTTGCTGATGTGGTCATCACCCGCCAGCGCAATCACCCCGCCATGCTGCGCGGTGCCCGCCATATTGGCGTGCTTGAACACGTCCGAGCAGCGGTCGACCCCCGGCCCCTTGCCATACCAGATGCCAAACACACCATCGAACTGCTTGGCCTCGGGGTACAAATCCAGCTGCTGCGTGCCCCACAGCGCCGTGGCCGCCAGCTCTTCATTCACACCGGGCTGAAACACTATGTGCTGTGCTTCCAGATGTTTTTGGCGGCCCACAGCGACTGGTCATAGCTGCCCAGGGGCGAGCCACGGTAGCCGCTGATAAAGCCTGCCGTGTTCAGTCCTTGCTGGGCATCACGCAGGCGCTGCAGCATGGGCAGGCGCACCAACGCCTGCACACCGCTCATGAAGGCGCGGCCGCGCTCCAGGGTGTATTTGTCATCCAGCGTGACGTTTTCCAGCGCTTTGCGCACGGCATCGTTGAGCGGAGCATTCATCACACACCTCCTTGCGCGAAGGGCTGGATGCCCCTCCCACCCTGTGCTGCTGCGCAGCCCAGCGTGTATTTGTGAACCAAGCCGCATTGCGGCTTGTCATCCAGCGTGACGTTTTCCAGCGCTTGGCGCACGGCATCGTTCAGTGGGGCGTTCATCGTTGTCTCCTTGTCTATGCACCATGCGTGTGGCTGGTGGCTTTGTATGTGGGCGATGACCTGAATCAAGTGTAGAAGTGGGCGTCAGATAGGTGATTGCTTTTTTTGCCCGTCCAGACCACGATTGAGCAAGATCCTTTCTTAAACAAGGGAAAACGTGAATACTTTGGACAAGTTTGACCTCGCCATCCTCGCCCTCTTGCAAGCCGATGGGCGCCTGACCAATGCCGAGCTGGCCCAGCGGGTGGGACTGTCTGCGGCCCCGTGCTGGCGCCGCGTGCGTACGCGGGAAAAAGAGGGCTATATCCGCGGCTACCACGCCGAAATTGACCGCCAAAAAATCGGGCTGGGGGTGCTGGCCTTTGTGCGCATTGATGCCGAAATCAGCACGGGGGCCCGCACCCGTGCCATGGAAGAGGCCATCCGCGCCATTCCGGAGGTGATTTCTTGCCACTACATCAGCGGCAAAGGCATGTTTGAGCTGCAGGTGGTGGCCAAAGACCTGGAAAGCTTTTCGCAGTTCACGCGCAGCGTCTGCTGAATTGCCCAATGTGAAAGACATGCACACCAGTTTTCGCTGGGCGAGGTGAAATCCAGCATGCCGCCCGTGCCCAAAGCGCCTGAGCGTCGGCAGAGACGCCCACGATGGCAGCATCGCCACCCGGCGATGGCCTGCAAAAAATGGTACAGCCCTGACAATCCGCGGTGATGTCCGATCCCCACGCCCCATTTCCCCTCGCCCTCCGGGCGCCTGCTTGAAGAGCCGGGTGTCACACCGGCAGCACAGCCCACCAAAACGGCCTCCACCTGGGCGCCCTTGCGCACCCCCACCTTCCGGCTGCTGTGGAGCGTGACGCTGGTCGCCAATATCTGTGTCTGGATGAACGATGTGGCCGCCGCGTGGATGATGACCTCGCTCACCACCTCCCCGGTGCTGGTGGCGCTGGTGCAGACCGCTTCCACCCTGCCCGTGTTTTTGCTGGGTCTGCCCAGCGGAGCATTGGCAGACATTCTGGATCGCCGCCGCTACTTCATCTTCACGCAGTTTTGGGTGGCGGTGGTGGCGTTGCTGCTGTGCGCCGCCTTGGCCTTGGATGTGATGAGCGCGCCGCTTGCTGGCGCTGACGTTTGCCAACGGCATTGGCATGGCCATGCGCTGGCCGTGTTCTCGGCCTTGATGCCGGAGGTGGTCAGCAAGCCGTTGTTGCCCTCTGCGATGGCGCTGAGCGGCGTGGCCATGAACGCCTCCCGCATCGTGGGCCGCTGGTGGCGGGCGCCATCATTGCCAGTGCAGGCACGCTGTGGTGTTTGTGCTGAACGCACTGTTGTCCGTGGTGGCTGGCCTGATCTTGCTGCGCTGGCAGCGCACGCCGCCCACCACCAGCCCCCTGGGGCGCGAGCGCCTGCCCAGCGCCATGCGCGTGGGGCTGCAGTTCATCAAAGAGTCCCCGCGCATGCGCGCCGTGATTGCGCGCACGGTGGCGTTTTTCTTCATGTCCACCGCCATTCTGGCCTTGCTGCCGCTGACCGCCAAACGCTTTGACGGCATTGGTTTCATCAGCGGAGCGGGTGTGTTCACGGTGCTGCTGGCTTCGATGGGCACAGGCGCCATCATTGGTGCGGCTTTCTTGCCGCGCATCCGCCAGGCCTTGGCCGGCGAAGCTTTGGTGCTGACAGGCTCGTGCCTGCAAGCGTCAGCCACCGTGGGGGTGGCGCTTGCGCCCAATTTGCCTCTGGCCATTTTCTGCATGATGGTGGCGGGCTTGTCGCTGCTATCCACGGCCAACGCGCTGGCCGTCAAAGCCCAGATGGCCTTGCCCAACTGGGTGCGCGCACGCGGCATGGCGGCCTACCAAATGTCCATCATGGGTGGCACCGCCTTGGGTGCGGCCCTGTGGGGCAAGGTGGCGTCGCTCACCTCGGTGCCCACCAGCCTGATGGCCGCTGCGGCCACTGGCGTGCTGTGCATGCTGACCGTGCAGCGCGTGTTCACCGACCGCCAGGTGCTGGAAGACCTCAGCCCCTCCCAAGCCTGGACACCGCCGCGCCACAGCCAGCCCGAAGAAGGGCGGGTGGTGGTGCACATTGAATTCATCATCAACCCGGCCAAGGCCAAGCGCTTTCGTACCCTGATGCAAGCCAGCCGCAGCAGCCGCCTGCGCCAAGGTGCTTTGCAGTGGCGGCTGCTGCACAGCATGGAGCGGCCCGAGCGCTACGTCGAAGAAATTGTGGATACCTCGTGGGTGGAGCACCTGCGCCGCTTTGACCGCGTGACCGCCGCCGACGTGGGCTGCGCGAGCGCCAGCTGTCCTTCCACGTGCTGGACGCGCCCCCGCGCGTGACGCGTTACTTTGAGAGTGGTTGAGCGCGGGTTGCCTTGCTGTCCTGCCGCAAAAAAGGCTGCCTGAGGCAGCCTTTTTTGTGAGGCAACTCACTAAAAAGAGAGCTGCTAGCGCTTATCCATGAATGTTTTCAGCATAAAAAGCATCTGAAACCATGGATTAATAAGCGCCAGCCGCTCTTTTTATTGCGGCACCGGCAACCCCTTGGGCCACAGCGCCCACAGGCGCAGCGGCTGCTTGATGCGGCCCGCCAAGTCGCCTGCCTCTTTGCCCCAGCCCATGAAATAGTCGGCACGCACGGCGCCCACAATCGCGCTGCCCGTGTCTTGCGCCACCACCAGGCGCTTGTACTCCACCTCCATGCCCTTGGAGTACATCCACACCGGCGTGCCATAGGGAATGCTGCCGCGGTCCACCGCAATCGAGCGGCCCGGCGTCAGCGGCACACCTTGCGCGCCCTTGGGGCCGAACTGCACGTCAATACCCTCCAGCGGCTCTTCCTTGAAGAACACATAGCGCGGGTTGCTCCACAGCATCTCCTGCACACGCTGTGGATTGGCGGCAATCCACGCGCTGATGCCGGGCCAGCTGGCGTCCGTAATCAGGTTGCGGTCCAGCAGCCAGCGGCCCACGCTCTTGTAGGGCTGGTCGTTGGTGCCCGCATAGGCCAGGCGAATCAGGCGCACGCTGCCATCGGCCTCGGTAATGCGCAGGCGGCCCGAGCCCTGGATGTGCAGCACCAAGGCTTCAATCGGATCACTCAGCCACGCAATTTCACGCCCAGCCAGGGCGGCCTGTGCCTCGGGCAAGGTATCAATCTGCTGGCGCGTGTACCACGGCTTTTTCACCCCGAAACCCGCCGGCAGCTTGTACAGCGGAATGTTGAACGCATCGGTGCGCACGCGCGAGCCCACCATTTCGGGCTCGTAGTACGAAGTGAGCATGCCCTGCGACTTGCCATCCAGCGACTCAATGCGATACGGCTGTAAATGCTGTTGCAGCCAGTAACTGCGCTCGGCCTCGCTGGCAATGCTCAGGCGGCGCACATCGTTGCACAGCGCCGCCAAAGCGGCAGGCGGGCGCTCGCAGCTGCGCAGCCACGCATTCCACGCTTCGTGCAAGGCATCGGCCTGAAAACCCGGCAACTCCGCCCAACGCACGGGCAACCAGCGGCTTTTGGGACGGTAGCTGGCAGGGCCCAACGGGGCGGTGTCCACCACTTCCCCGGTGGGAAAGCGCGTTTCAGGGCCTTCGTGCGAGGCGGAAGGCGGGGTGCGAGGCCAGTCGAACACGCGGCGAGGTGCCTACAATCAGCGCCATCGACACACGGAGCAGGAGAGATGCGGTCATGGGGCTGATTTTGCTTGAAGCTTTGCTGGCTTTGCTCATTCTGGTGGGGATTGTTTGGTGGACCATGTTCCACGGCCGCTCCAAAGGGGAACTTGATGCTTGCGACGACGTCCAAGACAAGGACTAATTCATCAGCGGCCGCCGTCCTACGGCAGCCGTCATGCGCGACTGATACGGCCCGGGCTTCAGCTTTCCACAATGGAAGACCTGACTCGCTACCGCTTAGCGCTCACATCGCAAAGGAAAAAACCATGCGCAAAAATCTCACTATTACTGCCGTTGTGGCTGCCGCACTGCTGATTACCGGCTGTGCGGCCACCGATGGCATGTCCTCCACCCAAAAGCAAACCGCGATTGGCACCGGCGTCGGCGCCTTAGCGGGCGCAGCCATCAGCGCTGCCACGGGGGGCAAAGCGGGCGTGGGTGCCGTCGCCGGCGCGGCCGTAGGCGGCTTGGGCACCTATATCTGGTCGCAAAACCAGGAAAAGCGCAAACGTGAAATGGAAGCTGCCACCCAAGGCACGGGCATCAACGTGGTGCAAACCCAGGACAACCAGCTGAAGCTGGAAATTCCGAGCGACATCTCGTTCGACACCGGTCGCTACGACATCAAGGGCAACTTTGCACCGATCCTGGACCGCTTTGCCGAAGGCCTGCGCAGCAGCCCCAACGCCGAAGTGCGCATTGTGGGCCACACGGACAGCACCGGCTCGGATGCCATCAACAACCCCCTGTCGCTCAACCGACCCAACAGCACCCGTGTCTACCTGATGCAGCGTCGCGTCAGTGGCAGCCGCATCTTCACCGAAGGCCCCGGCCCCTACCAGCCTATTGCCTCCAACAGCACTGCGGATGGCCGTGCCAAGAACCGCCGTGTCGAAATCTTTGTGGGTGAGCGCGCGCCCCAATAATGCAACAGAGATAGCTACCAGCGCTTGACTGGCAAGCGCTAGAAGGCAAAAAGGCTCTGAATCACTTCAGAGCCTTTTTGCATGAAGCCGTGTGCTGGTGGGCTACAGCTGACCATGGGCGCGCAACACATTGGCCAGCTCCACCGCAGATTTCACCTGCATCTTGTCAACCACCCGGGCGCGGTGCACTTCCACCGTGCGCACGCTGATGTCCAGCTGGTCCGCGATCAACTTGTTGGGCACCCCCTCCACCACCAGCTTCATCACGCCGCGCTCGCGCTCGGTCAAATCGGCCAGCCGGCTGAGCAAGGCATGGCGCAGCGCCGTCTCTGCCAGGTACTGGGTCGATTGCTGCAGGGCTTGCTCAATGCGATCGACCAGCACGTTGTCTGAAAACGGTTTTTCGCAAAATCAAATGCGCCTTGCTTGACGGTTTGGACTGCGGTGGGCACGTCGGCGTGGCCCGTCAAGAAAATGACGGGAATGGTCTCAATCACACCCTCACGCTGCTTCAGCAGCTCGAACAAGGACAGGCCGTCATGCCCGTCATGCGCACATCCAGCAGCAGGCACTGGGGTGGCGGGGCACGGGCGTTGGTCGAGCATTTGCAAAAAGCTTCTGCGCTGGCAAAGCTTTCGCTATAGAACGGCGCGAACGCAGCAGCCACGCCAAAGCGTCGCGCACATCCGCATCGTCGTCCACGATATACACCGTGGCATTGGTCACAGGTTCCATGATCTCAGCTTAACTTTTCTCAGATTTCAGCCACCGGCAGGCTGAAGGTAAACACCGTGCCGCGAGGGGCATTGGCTTGGTAGCGCAATTCTCCACCATGCTGCTCCAGCACCGTGCGGCACATGCTCAAGCCCAGCCCCATGCCCTCGTGCTTGGTGGTGAAGAAGGGCGTAAACAGTTGCGCGGCCACTTCTGGGGGAATGCCGCAGCCTTGGTCTTCGACGGCAAACACAACGCGCTGGGACGATTCGCTCCACAGCGCTTTGATCGTGAGCTTGCGCTGCTGCGCCTCCATCCCTTCCATGGCCTGCATGGCGTTGCGCGCCAGATTCAGCAGCACCTGCTCAATCATCGTGGTGTCGCACAGGATCGGCGGCAAACGGGGCTCCACCTCTACCTGTACCTGCACCCCCAGCTTGCTGGCCTGCAAACGCACCAGCGGCATCACGGCTTCCAGCAAATCATGGGCACTGATGACCTCGTGCGTCTGGCTGCGCCGGCGCACAAAATCACGCACGCTTTTAATGACCTTGCCTGCACGATCTGCTTGGAATGCAATGCGC
>NZ_CADEPJ010000148.1 GCF_902829245.1 Comamonas jiangduensis
CATTTGCACCACGGCTACTTTCATGGGACAACTCCTTGTTGGGGACTGGGTGGCGGCAACGCTTTCTTGCTAACGGGCTCGACCACCGGATCCGCCCATGTGCCGCGCACGTGGAAAGTGCGTGTCGCAGCCTCCATCAGCGGGCCGCGCAAGAACATTTGCGCCAAGAAGCTGCCCAGACCCACCACCGGGTTGATCGCTGTTGCTGCCAGTGATGCAGTCATCGCGTTAATTTCTGGCACCACCACCACTTTCAGGTCTTGGGTTTCATCTACCAAGCTCGCTTTCCCCTCCATCAACACCGCCGCGTTGAGCCCCTTCATCTGCAAATTGTTGGTGCGTGCCAGACCCTGCTCCACACTGATGTCGCCCCGGATATAGTCGAACGCAAAGCCTTGGCTAAACACATCCCGAAAATCCAGCGTCATGCGCCGTGTGATGGACTGCAAACTCAGCACGCTCAACAGCTTGCCCATGCCTGGCTCCACCTTCAAAAACTGGCCCTTTTCCACCTGCATGTGCACACCGCCATCCATGCTGGGCCAGTGGGGTGTGATCGGAGCGCCTCGCCATGCGATGTTGCCACTCAAACGCCCCTGCCCATCGCGAATCACCCCGGGCATGCCAAACCGCTCCAGCAACTTGCCCGAGCTGCCCATCTCCAACAAAAAACTCAGGTGGGTGGTGCGCGGAGCGCCACGGGCAGCCGCCCCCCAGTAGCCATTGGCACGCCACTTCGCCTCTGGCGTGGTCAAGTCAAACTGCTCAAGCATCCACTCCCGCCCTACCGGGCCGATGCTATTGCGCGCTTTCAATTGCAGCTTGCCCAACGACTTGTCTGCAATTTCAAGACGCTCCACCTCAATGTCCAAAGCGGGCAAAGATTCCACCTCACCCTGCCCAGCATCAGCAGGCTCTTGATTGAGGCGCTGCACTTCCGTCTTCGGGATGGAAAGATGGGAGAGCCGCGCAAACAACCTTCCAGATGTCTCCGGGCTCTCAGCGGCACGATATTCCAATGTGCCCGCAAAATGCTTGGCATTCAAACGCCCTCGCCACACGCCTTGGGCCTGGGAAAAGTCGGCCTTCACCGCTTCCAACTCCCTGCCCTGCAGCAGCAGGCGATCGACATTCAAGTTAATGCGCTGCGGTAGCCAATCTTGTTGGGATGGGGTATGCGATGCACTGGCATTGCCACTGGCTGCATCGCTCCAGACCGTCTGCCAAGCATCCACATCCAGCACCGGCAGCTGCACAGTGGCAATCACGCCTTCTGCCCCAGCATCACTGCCGGGCAATACATCGCCCACCACAATGCGCCCCCGCAAGAGTTTGGCTGGCTGCACAGACATATCCTGCATATAACTCACCGAGCCACGCCCTGCCACTTCCACGCGCAGCTCTTGGGTCTTGGCATCGAGCGTCTGCGTCACAGTCAGCGCCTGTGTGTCATCGGCAACTTTGTGCAAAGGTGCCGGCAAATTCAGGGCCATGCCACGCAAATCTGAGCGCACCAGCACTTTTTGCACGCCCTCATGGGCGGTCACATCCACCGTATAGGCGGCCTGCCCCTGTGCTGCCCGCGTGATCGGCGCCATCCAGGGCAGGTTGCCGTCCTTTTGCAGGCCAGCGGCTGTCGCCAAGCCTCGCGCCTGTAGCTGCACACCTTGCTGCAAGCTGGGCATGCCGCCTTCTATTTTGAAGGCCCCGCCCAAGGCTTGACCTTGCACATTCAGCAATTCAAACCCTTGGTCATGAAACTGCACCACCCCTTGCAATTGCTGCAGTGGTGGCACATCTGCATTCCATTGCAAGGCATTTTTCTGAAACCCCACACGACCGCGCACTTTGGTCTTTTCCAAATGATCAATCGGCAAATCCAAATCAAAGGCAATCTGTGCATTGCCTTGTGCTTTGGCGTTATCCAGCGCATGACTGGTAAATACGGCCAACGGTGACTGTTGCACCAGCCCCAGCGCGGCATTCAAATCCGTAACTCCTGAGGCCTGCACCGTCAAATGGGGGTGTTGAAGGTCCGGAATTTGCGCTTCCACCGCGCCCATGCGTAACTTAGGGTGACCTGCAAAGCCCGTATCCGCTTGCTGCACTTGCATGCCCGCACCTTCAAACACCAAGGTACCGTGCAACTGCGTCAGCGCAGGCCATGCAGGGGTGCCAACTGCGCGCAACGCGGGAGGCACGAATTCGTAGATGACATCCTTCACCGGTGCTTTGATCCAGAAGCGCCCCGTATTCGGCTTGTCAAAAGGCATATCTTGCAAATTGCCGCGGACTTCAAACTCCACGTGACTGCCTTGGCCCTGCTTCACGCTATCGCGCACGTAATGGCGGGCGGTTTCAGGCACCTCCAAAGGCAAGTAGCGATGTACACGCGCCCCATTGGCGCGCTCCAGCACACCTTGCAGCTGCAAATAACCCGGCAAGCGATCGTGTGCCTGCTCTCCCATATGCCATGCCGCATGCAGCGAGCCTTGTGCGTCGGCATTGGCAAACTGCGCTTGCGGCACCTCCACTTTGACGCGGCCGTTTTTCACCGTCCAGCGCAGCTGTGCCTGTAGCGTATCCAGCGGAATTTCCGGCTCTTCAAACACCCCGGGGAAGTTCAGCGCTCCGCCGTGCATGTCCAGCGAGGCTTTGCCGCCGTCCGCATTCAGGTCAAACGTGGCATTCAGTCCTTGCACCCCCGGCACCCCAACGCCCTGCAGCGCTGGCTGTGGCTGCAACATCAGCTTTGTAACCCGGCCGCGGGCTTGGTACAGGCCTGATGCCTGCCACTGCAGCTGCAGCTGCCGCACCTCGCCTTGGGGAGTCCAGTTGGTGATGGCTTCAAGCCAAGGCGCAGGAAGCGGCAAAGCTTGGGCCACCTTGCTGGCCATGCTCAAGTCCGCAAAATCCAGCTCTACCCGCGTACTGGTCGGGGCGGCATGCGGCCCTGTTGCGCTTACCGCCCAATTGCTACTGGGCCACACGCTACCGTCTGCATGGCGAAAGCTAAAGTCCCCTCCCTCCAATCGCCAGCTGCGATTTTGCCAATGGCCTGCGAAGCGGCCATAGATTTGCTGCAGCGTCAAATCTGCCGCTTGGCGATCGCGCCACAGCACTTGTGCCTGCGCAAGCGCAAGGTCTGTAGTGAATCCCGTAACGCGCCCATGCTGCACATCCACCCAGCCACGGGCCTCACCGTTGCCCTTGATGGCTTGCACCCCCCACATCTCAGGCCACGGCAGTTGGGGCACTTGCTGCAAGTGTGCTGATGCATACCATTGTCCGCTCCAGCGGGTCCAAGGTGCTTTGGTCGAGGGTAGCAATGGCTGGCGGAATGCACCCACCAACTGCATCCATTCCCCATCGCCGGCCGCCGGTGTGGCATCCACACGCAGCACATGGCTCCAGCGTCGGTTGCGCAACACCACATCGACATCCAGCAATTGGATCGTTGGAACCGCACGCTGTTCGTCTGTGAAATGCACCTGGCCTTTGCGAATCACGAGTTCGGGCTGCTCCAGCAGCCAGTCCAGTCCGGCACTTTCCGTGGCGTCGCTTTGCACCACATCCAACCCTGCAACCTGCCACCGGCCATCACGCAGATGCCGGATGTCCAATTGTGGTGCATCGATATACAGCTGCTCCAGCCCCAGGCGCAGCAAGGAGCGTGCAGAAACCGTCGCCACCACACGCTGTAGCTTGAGGGCATCACGCCCTTGCGCATCCAGCACGCGCACACTATCGAGGTGTATGGTTGGAAACAGTCCTCGGGATTGTGCAGACAAGGCATCGATGCGCACTGGCGCTCCGAGCGTTTGCGTGGCCAAGCGCTCCACTTCCGCACGCCACTCCCCAATTCGCGGCACAATGAATCCATGGAGAGTCCCCCAGGCTGCCGCAAGCAATAACCAAAAAGCCAGCACCAAGCCCAATGACCAACGGGCAATGCAGGCAAAAATGCGTAACTGGCGCGATGGGTTGGGGCTCGGATCGATCATTCGTGGGTTCACAGATGGCTGGAATTATCGCCCGCTTGCTCTCACCAGAGCATGAGACCAAGGGTAACGGCCTCAAGGATCTGTGAACTCGCACCAACCAGCGCCCAGCATGCAGATCGCAGACCAGACTCCGACACCTACTGCGAGCCCAGCTGCCGCTCATTCGCGCTTTTGGCAGCGACTGCATCGCCGCTACACCGATGTGATGGGCGCCTTGCCTCCAGGCCCTCCGGACCGCGCTGCTATCGAACAAGCCCTGCAGCAACTGCAAACCGAGCACCGCATGGAGCTGTCTGCGGCCCTGCGAGTATTGCGTCAGCTGGTCATGGAGCGCTTGATGACGCTGGACTGTGCGCAGCAAGCCGATTTATCCGTCATCACCAGTGGTGTGACCACTTTGGCAGAGCTGGCACTCGACCGCGCCTGCCTGCAGGCTCGCCAAGAGCTGGACGCCCGCTATGGCCCGCCGCTCGGCCCAGAAGGCCTGCCCGTTCCGCTGTGGATTATTGGCATGGGCAAATTGGGGGCTCGCGAGTTGAATGTCTCCAGCGACATTGACCTCATTTATGTCTACGAGCACGAAGGGGAAACCCAGGGGCTGCCCGATGGTCGCGGAAAAATCAGCAACCACGAATACTTTGGCAAAACCGTCAGAGCGAGCTACACCCTGTCTGGCGACCCCACCGAACACGGCTTTGGGTTTCGCGGGGACTAGGCTTTGCGGCCGCACGGCAACTCGGGGCCCGCAGCAATCAGCCTGTCCTCCCTGGAAGACTACCTGCAAGTGCATGGCCGTGAATGGGAGCGCTTTGCCTGGCTCAAAAGCCGCGTCGTAGCGCCTTTTGCTGCGGTGCAAGCCCCGAATGTGCAAGCACTACGCTCCGTGGTGCTGCCTTTTGTGTTCCGCAAATACCTCGACTACAACGTTTTTGACTCTTTGCGCACCTTGCACCGTCAGATTCGCGAGCATGCAGCCCGCCGCAGTGCAGGCCACCCAGAGCGGGCCAATGATGTGAAGCTGTCTCGCGGCGGCATTCGTGAAATTGAATTCACCGTACAACTGCTGCAAGTGGTGCGTGGTGGGCAATTTCCGGAGCTACGCTGCCGCCCCACCCTGGAGGCATTGCAGCGCCTTGCGCGTTCTAACCTGATGCCGCAAGAGACGGCACAGCAACTGGCGCAGGCCTATACCTTTTGCGCAACGTGGAACACCGCGTTCAGTACCTGGATGACCAGCAGACCCATGTGCTGCCGACGCGGGACGACGATTTGGCATGGATTGCCCACACCATGGGCTACGCTGACGCCTGCAGCTTCTTGCACCAGCTCGACGCACACCGAGAACTGGTGGCTCAAGAGTTCGACACTTTGCTCGGCGGCAACCAAGCGGGGCAGTGCCAAAGTGGCTTATGCAACGGCCCACGCTCTGTGCAAAGCAGCACGCCCAACGCCCCGGATCTTGAAACACTGATCGAGCAATTACCGCCCCAAATGGGCGCTCGCATCGCCGAATGGCGTGACCATATCAAGGTGCGTGGTTTACGCGATGAGGCACGTGCACGCTTGTTCAGGCTGGTGCAGCAAACCGCACAGCGCATGGCCAACGGCACACTGGAAGAGGTGGCGGCCATCCGCTTTATCAACTGGCTCGAGCCACTGCTGCGACGGGAAAGCTATTTGGCCCTGCTGCTAGAGCGCCCCGCGGTACATGAGCGCTTGCTGGATTTGCTCGGTGCCGCCAAATGGCCTGCACGCTACTTGCAGCAGCACCCCGGGGTGATTGACGAGCTCGCCAGCGACCAACTTTTTACCGAGCGCTTCAGCGCCACGGATTTCGAACATGAGATGGCGCTGCGTCTCAAAGCCCTCGAAAGTACGGGCGAAGACGACGATGAAAATCTCCTGAACTTGCTGCGCAGAGCCCAGCACGCTGAAATTTTCCGCACGCTGGCGCGCGATGTGGAGCGCGCCATCACGGTCGAGCAAGTCGCCGATGATTTAAGCGCCTTGGCAGACAGCGTCTTGCGTGTCACGGCCCAGTGGTGCTGGGCACGGCTCAAGCAACGCCATCGGGAAGATCCACAGTTCGGCATCATTGGTTACGGCAAGCTGGGCGGCAAAGAGCTGGGTTATGGCAGTGACCTGGACATCGTTTTTATTTTTGACGACGCCGACGACAACGCACCAGAGATCTACACCGCGTGGGTGCGCAAACTCATCAACTGGTTGACCGTCAAAACTGGCGAAGGCGACTTGTACGAGATTGATACCGCACTGCGCCCCAACGGCAACTCGGGACTGCTGGTCACCAGTTTCAAGTCGTACGCCGACTACCAGCAGCAACGCGGCAGTAACACGGCATGGACCTGGGAACATCAGGCCATGACGCGGGCGCGCTTTGTCCTGGGCAGCGAGAGCCTGCGCCAGCGCTTTGATGAAGTACGCACTTCGGTCATCACGGCTCCCCGTGATGCCGCCGCCCTGAAAGAAGAAATCGTGAGCATGCGCGAACGCGTACGCTCGGCCCATCCAGTCCGGAGTGCGCTGTTTGACGTCAAGCACAGTCCTGGCGGCATGGTGGATGCGGAATTTGCCGTGCAGTACTTGGTGCTGTCCCAGTCCGCACAACACACGGAACTCACTGGCAATGTGGGCAATATTGCTTTGCTGCAGCGCGCAGAGGCGGCAGGGCTTCTTCCCCCAGGGGTGGGGCAGACTGCCGCCACGGCATACCGTGAACTGCGGCGTATCCAACACACCTCGCGCCTGGATGAAGGAAACGGACTCGTATCCCCCGACCTCATCACCGCGCACCCTGATGTCATCTTGGCGCTTTGGCTAGCAGTTTTTGGACATTAATGCCCAGATACACCCACTTCGCCACGCACATTCAGACTGTGGACCGCAGTTCAAATGTAAAAATATGTTCAACCGTGCTTGAACTGTAATGAACCTCGTTGAATTAAATCTCTCGACCATCCCTTATGGCCAGCCCATCCCTTTTGCCTTGCGAGGCGTTGGGGGGGGGCTGCTGGCCAATAAAGGGTTTGTCATTCGCTCCGCTGACGACTTGCGCGTTCTGCTGGCCCGTGGTCAAGCCTTGTATGTAGACACCGATGAGTCCGGGGAGAGCTACCGCGCCTTTTTGTCCCAGATTCAGTCCTTGTTGCTCTCCAACAAGCCTCTGAATCAGATTGCATCCATGACGCTGCAGACCACCACAGCGCCTGCGGCAGCCACTCAAGACAACAGCCCTCCTGCATGGCGCGAGTGGCAACTGGGCCTCACGCAGCTGCTGCGCACCCCTAGCGTTGCCGACTTCGCTCAGCGCTTTGAGGATTTGTTCTCGGCATTGAACGCCTATCTGCTCAAAAACCCCGACGGCGCCTTGCTGGCGCTGATGCAGATGTCTGCCGAAGAAACCCGCTACTACAGCGCCACCCACGCCATGCTGTCGTCCGTCATCTGCATGACCGTGGCACGCGAGACTTTGCGCTGGCCAGAAAACCGCGTGCTGCCACTGGGCGCGCGGCGTTGAGCATGAACGTGGGCATGGCCCAGTTGCAAGATGAACTGGCACAACAAAGTACCCCGCTGACCCCTCAGCAAGCCCAGCAAGTGGATCAGCACTCCGATGCCTCTGTCAGCATCTTGCGCGCCATGGGCATCACCGACCCTTTGTGGCTGGATGCCGTGCGCACCCACCACCACCGGGCACCGGGCAAGCTGTCGGAAAAAACACTGGCCCAGCAAATGGCCCGATTGATCCAGCGCTCCGATATTTTTGGCGCGCGGATTGCGCCACGCATCAACCGCGAGCCCATGTCCGTCACCTCGGCCATGCAAGCGAGCTATTACGACGAAACCAAGTCCATGGATGAAGCTGGCGCCGCGCTGGTCAAAGCCCTGGGCATTTACCCGCCAGGTGCCTGGGTCAAGCTGGCAAGCGCAGAAATCGGCGTTGTGGTGCGCCGTGGTGCCTCGGCCGCCAGCCCCCGTGTGGCAGTGCTGCTCAACAAGTCTGGCATGCCCACTGGCGAGCCCATTCCTCGCGATACAGCGCAGGCTGCCTGGAAAATTGTCAGCCCTGTCGCACACAAAGAGGTGCGAGTTCGCCTACCGCTGGAAAAATTGCTGGCTCTATGATGCGTTGCAGCAGCTGCCAAAGCGTGGGAAAAAATTGGGGAACTAATCCAAAAACTTCCACTCAGACAGCTCTGTAAGGGGGAATTTAGTCCAGTTTTAGTGTTGCGAAGCCGACCTTTGGGTTTGTCCGTCTTGGGGTGCATCTCCTCCCTCCCTCTCTTAATTCACTTCAAGACGCTTCGCAACCTTTTTATTCCAGCCAGGGCACCGCAAGGTGCCCTGGCTTTTTTGTGCGCTCTGCTTGGTTGTATCGGGTTGCACCATGCATACAGAAGCAGTGGCCCCTACAATCTTGCCCCATGAGCCTGTCTTCCATCTCCGCCCTCTCCCCGCTCGACGGCCGCTATGCCGCCAAGCTTTCCGCCCTGCGCCCCATCATGAGCGAACAGGGGTATATGCACCGCCGCGTTCAAGTGGAAATCACTTGGTTTATCGCGCTGTCGGACGCTGGATTTGCTGAATTTTCGCCACTTTCCGAAGGTGCGCGCACTTACTTGCACAGCCTGGTGAGCAACTTCAGCGAAGCCGATGCGGCAGCGATCAAGGAGATCGAGAAGACCACCAACCACGACGTCAAAGCCGTGGAATACTGGATCAAGGGCAAGTTCGATGGCCGCCCTGAGCTGCAAAAAGCGGCGGAGTTTGTGCACTTTGCCTGCACCAGCGAAGACATCAACAACACCAGCCACGCCCTGCAAATCCGCGTAGGCCGCGACATGGTGGTGTTGCCGGCGCTGGACCGCATCACGCTGAAGCTGCGCGAAATGGCGCACCAGTTTGCCGATGTGCCCATGCTGAGCCGCACGCACGGCCAGACTGCCTCCCCCACCACCGTGGGCAAGGAAATCGCCAACGTGCTGGTGCGCCTGCAAAAAGCGGCCGAGAACATCGCCAACGTCAAAGTACTGGGCAAGATGAACGGCGCTGCGGGCAACTACAACGCCCACCTGTCCGCTTGGCCCGATTTCGACTGGGAAGCGTTTGCCAAGAATGTGATCGAGTCGCCCGAGCCCAAGGGCCTGGGCCTGACGTTCCAGCCCTATTCGATCCAGATCGAGCCGCACGACTACATGGCCGAGTTTTTCGATGCCGTGGCGCGTGCCAACACCATCTTGATCGACTTCTCGCGCGACATCTGGGGCTACGTCTCGCTGGGCTACTTCAAGCAGCGCCTCAAAGCCGGTGAAATCGGTTCTTCGACCATGCCGCACAAGGTCAACCCCATTGACTTTGAAAACGCCGAAGGCAATCTGGGTCTGGCCAACGCCCTGCTCAAGCACCTGTCGGAAAAGCTGCCCGTCTCGCGCTGGCAGCGTGACCTGACGGATTCCACCGTGCTGCGCAATATTGGCGTGGCGCTGAGTTACGCCACACTGGCCTACACCTCGCTGATGACCGGCCTGAACAAGCTGGAGCTCAACGAAGAGCGTTTGGCTGAAGACTTGGACCACGCCTGGGAAGTGCTGGCCGAGCCCATCCAGACCGTCATGCGCCGCTACGGCGTGGCCGGTGCTTACGAAAAGCTCAAGGAAGTCACGCGCGGCAAGACCGTGCTGGCGGCCGATTTGCACAATCTGATCCACAGCCTGGAAATCCCCCAGGCCGACAAGGACCGTTTGCTGGCCATGACGCCTGCGTCGTACATCGGCAAGGCCGCAGAACTGGCCCGCCGCGTGTAACCACACCCAACACGCAAAATCCATAGCTGCTGGCGCTTGATTACCACAACCTGACCTTGGCGCGCCACCCCAGCGAGACCGACGACCGCATGATGATTCGCCTCGTCGCGCTGGCCCTCAACGCCTGGCAGCTGCAAGCCCTGTGCAACGGCGACGGCACCCTGGGCTTTGGCATTGGTTTGAGCGACCCCGACGACCCAGACGTGCACATCACCGACTACACCGGCCAAAAGCGCCTGTGGATTGAAGTGGGCCAGCCCGAAGAAAAGCCCATCAACAAGGCCTGCAACAAGTCGGACCACGTCATCGTCTACCCCTTTAACCACGCGGCCAACGTGTGGTGGAAGGGGCTGGAGGGCAAGGTGGGCCGCCAAAGCAAGCTGCAGGTGCACTACATTCCCTCCGATGTGGCGCAAGAATTGGGCAACCTGGCAGAGCGCAGCATGCAGCTGCAAGCCACCATCCAGGAAGGCCAGCTGACCCTGTCCAGCGACAAGGGCACCGTGTTTGTTGAGCCCGAGCGCTGGAAATAAGCCACGGCATCAGACTGCAGCAAGGGGCCGCCGCCTACAATGCGCCCCAGTTTGCATTCACTCCTCTATAAGACTTCAAGGCTGCCACCATGAACATCCTTCGCTTCTCCGACCTGTGCGCCCAAGGCAAAGTCCAAGGCCAGCGCGTGTTTATCCGTGCTGATTTGAACGTGCCACTGAACGACGCTGGCGAAATCACCGAAGACACCCGCGTGCGCGCTTCCGTGCCGGCCATCGAAATGGCACTGAACGCCGGCGCCGCCGTGATGGTGACCAGCCACCTGGGCCGCCCCACCGAAGGCGAATTCAAACCCGCCGACTCGCTGGCCCCTGTCGCCCAGCGCCTGTCCGAGCTGCTGGGCCGCGAAGTGCCGCTGGTCGCCAACTGGGTGGACGGCGTGGAAGTGCAGCCCGGCCAGGTCGTGCTGCTGGAAAACTGCCGCGTGAACGTGGGTGAAAAGAAGAACAAGCCCGAGCTGGCGCAAAAAATGGCCCAGCTGTGCGACATCTTCGTGAACGACGCGTTCGGCACCGCCCACCGCGCCGAAGGCACCACCTACGGCATTGCCCAGTTTGCGCCCATCGCGTGTGCAGGCCCGCTGCTGTCGGCCGAAATTGATGCACTGAACAAGGCGCTGGCAGCCCCCGCCCGCCCCTTGGCGGCCATTGTGGCGGGCTCCAAGGTGTCCACCAAGCTGACCATTTTGAAGAGTCTGGCCGACAAGGTGGACCAGCTGATCGTAGGCGGCGGCATTGCCAACACCTTCATGCTGGCAGCGGGTCTGAAGATCGGCAAGAGCCTGGCCGAGCCCGATCTGGTGGCTGAAGCCAAGGCCGTGATTGACGCCATGGCCGCGCGCGGTGCCAACGTGCCGGTGCCCACCGATGTGGTCTGCGCCAAGACCTTCGCACCCGACGCGGTGGCTACCGTCAAGCAAGCCACCGAGGTGGAAGACGACGACATGATTCTGGACATTGGCCCAGAAACCGCCGCCAAGCTGGCTGAGCAGCTGAAACAGGCCGGCACCATCGTCTGGAATGGCCCCGTGGGCGTGTTTGAGTTTGACCAGTTTGCCAACGGCACCAAGGTGGTGGCCCAGGCGATTGCCGAATCCCCCGCCTTCAGCATTGCCGGCGGCGGCGACACCCTGGCCGCGATCGCCAAGTACGGCATCGAAGACAAGGTGGGCTATATCTCTACCGGCGGCGGCGCGTTCCTGGAAGTACTGGAAGGCAAAACCCTGCCGGCCTTTGAGATCTTGGCCCAGCGCGCCAACGGCTGATCTATTTTTTAGCCCAATTGGCCTCTAGCGCTTATCCATCCAGCGCTAGCAGCTATCAAAAAAGCCACCTTGCGGTGGCTTTTTTTGTGGGGCGCTGGTGCTTTAGCTCAGCACGAAGGTGCCGCCCATCCACGCCAGATAGGCCAGCACGCCAAAGTACACCACGGTGAGCATGTGGCCCAGGTAGCCCAGCAGCACGAATATGCCGTCGCGCTGCATCATGCCCACGGTCAGCAGCAAAATGCCCACGGCCGGCACGGTGTTGGAAAACGGAATCAGCCCCAGCGGTGCCATCAGCAGCAGGCCGCCAAACACCAGCACAGCGCTGTTAAAGCGCTGCATGGCTGCGGTGGTGAGCGCAGGCATGCGGGCAGCCAGCGTTCCAGCTTGCCCACAATGTTCACACCCTTGTGCAGCACGGGTTTGAGCTTGTTGGCATCCATACCCTTGTCCAGAATGCGCTGCGGCAGCCACGGCAAGCGGTCCAAAAACAGCGCAAATGCCAGCAGCACAATGGCCGCACCAAACACCGTGGACACGCCGGGGATCGACACGGGAATCAAGAACGGCAGACAGGCAATGGCACAGACCATGAGCATGCCTTCGCGCCCGCAGCGCTCCAGCAACTCGCGCAAGGTGATGGTGTCGCCGTGGATATCGTCAATGATGGAGGTGAGCAACTGGCTCAGCATGGGCTTCCTTGTGGTGGCTCGCCTGAGCAGGCCACGGTGTTCAACATGGCACTTATTGTCGCTTGCCCGCAGGCCACAAGACCGAGGCAATCGCCAACACCATCAGGCACACCGCCGTCCAGTCTTGCCAGTGCAGCACTTCACCCAGCCACCACGCGCCCGTGAACACGCCCAATACGGGGATGAACATCACGCTCAGCGTCGAGGCCACCGGCGGCAAGCTGCGCGCCAGCACAAACCACACCACCTGGGCAAAACCGACCACCAGCAGGCCGTTGAACAAGATGGTGCCCAGCGCCACCGCATCCGGGGCATGCCACAGCGCATGCTCCAGCGCCACGGCTGCCACCGTCAGCACCAACGCGGTGATCAGCATCATCAAAGGCCATGACCAGCAACGGCGTTTGCATGGGGGCGCGGCGCATCATTTGCGTGCCCACCGCCCAGCACAGTGCGGCCAGCAAAATCAGCAAAGGCCACTCGGGTTGCTGCCCAGCGCCCCAGCTCATGCCACAGCAACGCATGACGCCGACAAAGGCCGCGCCCCCGCCCCATGCACGCAGGCTCAGGCGGTCGTGCCAGATCAGGCTGCCCAGCACTGCTGAAAAAATAGGCATGGTATAGCCCAAAATGGCAGCGCGCCGCTGGAAACCAGGGAATGGCCACGATCACCAGGCTGTTCCAGATCACCATGTTGAAAAACGCCAGCAGGCCCAGTGTCCGCCACTCGTCGCGCGGCACCCGCAGGGGCTGCCGCTGCACCCGCAGCACCACCCACACCACCAGCACACCCAGCCACATGGCCAGCGCACGAAAACTCAGCGGGGGGAAATGCGTCACCCCCAGCTTCATGACGGGCCAGTTCACCCCCCATATCAGCGTAAGGAGCACCAGAAGAACCAATTGTCGGGGGGTAAAGGCAGGCATAGGGCGTAGATTGTGCCCGCCACCTACAATTGCCGCTCATGACTTTTCTCGACATGCTGCGCGACGCGTCCACGCGCAACAACTCCATGCTCTGCGTGGGACTGGACCCTGAGCCTTCCAAGTTCCCCGCAGCCATGCGTGGCGACGCTACCAAAATCTACGACTTCTGCGCCGCCATTGTCGATGCCACCCACGATCTGGTGAACAGCTTCAAGCCGCAAATTGCCTACTTTGCAGCCCACCGCGCGGAAGATCAGCTGGAAAAACTGATGGCGCACATGCGCCGTGTCGCGCCCATGTCCTGTGATCCTGGACGCCAAGCGTGGAGATATTGGCTCGACCGCGGAGCAATACGCCAAGGAAGCCTTCGAGCGTTATGGCGCCGATGCCGTGACCTTGTCGCCCTTCATGGGCTTTGACTCCATCACGCCTTACCTCAAGTACGAAGGCAAAGGCGCCTTCCTGCTGTGCCGCACCTCCAACCCCGGTGGGGACGACCTGCAGGCCCAGCATTTGGCTGATCTGCCAGGCCAGCCCGCCATGTTTGAGCATGTCGCCAAGCTGGCCCAGAGCCCCTGGCACACCAACGGCCAGCTGGGTCTGGTGGTGCGCGCCACGCGCCCCACGAGATTGAGCGCGTGCGCGCCGTAGCGCCGACACTGCCGCTGCTGATCCCGGGCGTGGGCGCGCAGGGCGGCGACGCCGTGGCCACCGTGAAAGCCGCGCGCATGGGCGGCGGCCCCATCATCATCAACTCTTCGCGGGCCGTGCTGTACGCCTCGCAGGGAAGACTTTGCGGCGGCCGCACGCCAGGCAGCGCTGGATACCCGCGATACGCTCAACCAAGCTGCCCAAGTCGCTTAACTTAAGCCACCGCTATCCCCCTCCCCACCCACACGGCGCAAGCCCTGTGGGTTTTTTGTTGCACGCGGCGCTAGACCTTCATCAAAGCGACATCAACAAAATCGCACAATCGTTCTTTTTTTCACAAAAAAGCGCCTTTCAGGTTGCTTTACCTAGGGTTTGCACAGAGGCGTCTCCCTCACCCTCCCACCACAATCCTCGCAAAGGGCACAGACCCTGGGCATGGGGAGGTGTGCCATCTACCGCCATGTCTGTCACTTTTCAACGTCACAAAGACAATTGCGCGGAGACAACATATGAGTGAGCGTCCATGGTTAGCGGCCTACCCTGAAGGGGTTCCAGCAGACATCGATCCCAGCAGCTATCACTCATTGGTGGCCTTGATGGAGCAGGCGTTTAAGGCCTATGCACCACGTTCGGCTTACTCCTATATGGGCAAAGACATCAGCTTCGGCGATGTGGACAGCCAAAGCCAAGCGTTTGCCGCGTACTTCCAGTCTCTGGGCATGCAACCGGGCGACCGCGTCGCCATCATGATGCCCAATGTTCCCCAATACCCGATTGCCGTGGCCGCCATCTTGCGCGCGGGCTTTGTGGTGGTGAACGTCAACCCGCTGTACACCGCCCGCGAGTTGGAGCACCAGCTCAAAGACTCGGGCGCGCGCGCCATTGTCATCATTGAAAACTTTGCCCACACGCTGGAGCAATGCATTGCCAGCACCTCGGTGGAACACGTGGTGCTGTGTGCCATGGGCGATATGCTGGGCACGCTCAAAGGCTGCTTGGTGAACTATGTGGTGCGCAACGTCAAAAAGATGGTGCCCGCCTTTCATTTGCCCAAGGCTGTGCGCTACAAAGATGCCATCCGCCGCGGCAGCAGTGCCACCTTCACCAAGGCCCATGTCGGCCCTAACGATATTGCCGTGCTGCAGTACACCGGTGGCACCACAGGCGTCAGCAAAGGCGCGGTGCTCTTGCACCGCCACATCATTGCCAACACCTTGCAGTGTGAAGCATGGTTCAACCCCGTGGTGAATAACCTGCGCAAGAGCGGCGAGCAGGTCACCAGCGTGTGCGCGCTGCCGCTCTATCACATCTTCGCGTTCACGGTGAACATGATGCTGTCCATGCACACCGGGGGCAAAAACATTCTGATTCCCAATCCGCGTGACATCAAAGCCACACTCAAGGAACTGTCCAATCACAAGTTTCACAGCTTTCCTGCAGTGAACACGCTGTTCAACGGCCTGGCGCACCTCTTGGCGGTGGGTCAAGTGCCTGGGCGGCGGCATCATTGCGGCGGTAGACCCCAAGGATTGAGGCAGTGGCGCGCAGGAATATGCGGTAGCCACGACGCGGGCAGTTGCAGCGAAGAAAGAAGAAGGCTCTGAAGTGATTCAGAGCCTTTTTGCCTTCTGGCGCTTATCTGGTAAGCGCTAGCAGCTATGGTTTTAAGCATTGAGCAGGGTGTGCGCCTTGGCGAGCCAGTCGTGCAGGTGCTGGTGCAAGTCGCTTTGGCTGAAAGAGCAGCTTTCCTCGGTGAACAAGGCGCTGGATTCCAGCCGGTCGAGCAGTTGTAGCAGCACCTGCCCATAGCGCGCGGGCAGCGTGGTGAGCAATGCCTGTGAGGCACGTGCTTGGTCATTGAGCGTGGATGCGGTGATGCTGCCGTCTTCAAAGCGCTGAAGCGCATCTTGAAAAGCCTGGAGTTGAACCAAGGCATCGGTGGTGGTAGTCATGGCAGTCTCCAGTGCGGGGGGATCTATGCCCGCAGTGTAGGGCTTGCCACACAGCCTTGTCCGTGCATCGGCCGGGTTTTCTCGGCGAGAATGGTGGCATGAACGCGCTGAACATTGCCGAATATATGCAAACCTTGGGTTTGCAAGCAAAAGTGGCCTCTGCCCAGATGGCAAGGGCGAATGCTGCTACCAAAAGCAAAGCTCTGCTGGCGTTGGCACGCCTGCTGCGTGAGAGCGTAGAGGCTTTGCAAGTCGATAATGCCAAGGATCTGGAGCGGGCCGTAGCCAATGGCTTGGCCGCGCCCATGGTGGATCGCCTGCGGCTGACGCCCAAGGTGCTGGAAACCTGCGCCCAAGGCTGTGAGCAGCTGGCCCACATGCCGGATGTGATTGGTGAAATCTCGGGCATGAAGCAGCAGCCCAGCGGCATTCGCGTCGGGCAAATGCGTGTGCCGATTGGTGTGTTCGGCATGATTTTTGAAAGCCGCCCCAACGTGACGATTGAGGCGGCCTCTTTGAGCATCAAGAGCGGCAATGCCTGCATTTTGCGTGGCGGATCGGAAGCGATTGAGTCCAACAAAGCCTTGGCCCAACTGGTGGCGCGGGCCATGCAAGAAGCGGGCTTGCCCGCCCACGGGGTGCAACTGGTGGGCACGACCGACCGCGAGGCCGTGGGCCAACTGATTGCGATGCCTGACTATGTGGACGTCATCATTCCGCGTGGTGGCAAGGGCCTGATCGAGCGCATCAGCCGTGAAGCCAAGGTGCCCGTCATCAAGCATCTGGATGGCAACTGCCACACCTATGTCGATGACCCTTGCGACATGGCTGTGGCCGTGAAGGTGACCGACAACGCCAAGACCAACAAGTACAGCCCCTGCAATGCCACCGAGAGCTTGCTGGTGGCGCGCGGTGTGGCGCAGGAGTTTTTGCCCCAGATCGGTGCGATTTTTGCCGCCAAAGGCGTGGAGATGCGCGGTTGCCCCGAATCGCTGGCGATTTTGCAGTCCGTAGCAGGCCTGCAATTGACAGCCGCCACCGAGGCCGACTGGAGCGAAGAGTACCTGGCGCCCATCATCAGCGTGAAGGTGGTGGACGGCGTGGATGCGGCGATTGCCCATATCAACCAGTACTCCAGCGGCCACACCGAGGCCATCCTGACGCGCGACCATGTGCACGCGCAGAAATTCTTGCGCGAGGTGGACTCGTCCAGCGTCATGGTCAACGCCAGCACCCGCTTTGCGGATGGCTTTGAATATGGCTTGGGCGCGGAGATTGGCAGCGGCACCGACAAGTTCGAGGCGGGCGGGCCGGTAGGCATTGAAGGCCTGACCTCCCTCAAATACGTGGTGTTGGGCGAAGGTGACGTGCGCGGCTAAGCCATAGGTACACAATGCAAAGGCGGCCTCGGCTGCCTTTTCTTTTGCATGCGCGACAACACCAAGGACAGTGCATGAAGATCATTATTTTGGGTGCGGGCCGTGTGGGCTACAGCGTGGCGGAGAGTCTGGTCTCGGAGCGCAATGACATCA
>NZ_CADEPJ010000149.1 GCF_902829245.1 Comamonas jiangduensis
GTGGTGGGCAGGTCAGCCTGCAACTGGCACAGGAGCTCTCTGCGGAGTCCCGGGATTTCAATATCAAAATCATCGAAGACGAACCCCAGCGCTGCGCACAACTGGCGTCGGTACTGCCCAGTGAAGTGCTGGTGCTGCAAGGCAATCCTACCGATGAGGATTTGTTCGCGGATGAAAATGTCGATGAAACCGACCTGTTTTTGGCGCTGACGGAAGACGATGAAAACAACATCATGGCCAGTTTGCTGGCCAAGCGCATGGGAGCCACGCGCGTGCTGGCGCTGATCAACCGCCGCAGCTATGCCGATTTGATGCATGGCACGCAAATTGATATTGCGTTGTCGCCCGCCCAGGCCATGCTGGGGGAGTTTTTGGCCCATGTGCGCAAGGGCGATGTGCAGGCCGTGCACAGCCTGCGCCGCGGCGTGGCAGAGGCACTGGAGATTGTGGCGCGCGGCGATCGCAAAAGCTCCAAGGTGGTGGGGCGCAAGGTGGGTGATCTGAAGCTGCCGCATGAGGTGCACATCGGGCTGATCATTCGCGGCCTGCCAGATACGGAAGATATTCGTGCACAGACCGAGGGCGCTGAGCCTGAGGTCATCATTCCGCGCAGCCATACGGTGATTGAGAGCAATGACCACGTGGTGTTTTTCCTGCCGAATAAGCGCCTGGTGCAAGAAGTCGAGCGCCTGTTCCGCGTGAGTGCGACTTTCTTTTAACGGCAGAGGCAGCGCATGCGCGATCTATTTCCTGTCTTACGCGTGCTGGGCGTGCTGATGGTGTTCTTTGCCCTCAGCATGAATGTGCCGCTGGCGGTGTCGTGGTTATGGCAAGACGGTATGTGGCAGGCCTGGCCGGCATCCATGCTGGTCACTGCAGTGGTGGGGGTGCTGGTGTGGTTCTTCATGCGCCACCACAAGCAAGAGCTTCAGCCGCGCCACGGGGTTATTTTGGTGACGCTGGTGTGGGTGTGCCTGCCTTTGAGTGCGGCGCTGCCCATGATGCTGGTCTACAACCAGATGGGCCAGGACCTGTCGTTCACCTACGCCTACTTTGAAGCGGTTTCAGGGCTGACGACGGCGGGCGCTTCGGTGCTCAGCCACCTGGATACCTTGCCGGTGTCCCTGAACATCTGGCGCACCTTTTTGCAGTGGATTGGCGGCATGGGTATTTTGATTTTGGCGGTGGCCATCATGCCGTTGCTGGGTGTCGGGGCCAGCCAGCTGTTTCGCGCAGAAGCGGCGGGGCCTGTCAAAGACACCAAGCTCACGCCGCGTATCACCGGTACGGCCAAGGGGCTGTGGGGCGTGTATGCGGTGTTTTCCATCAGCTGTTTCTTGGCATTTTGGCTGGGTGGCATGACGCCGTTGGATGCGTTGATGCACATGTTCACCACCGTGAGCTTGGGGGGTGTCCTCGCATGATGCGAGTTTTGCCTACTTCCAGTCTCCGCTGCTGGAAGCGATTGCTTTTGTCTTTATGGTGGCCGCCAGCTGTAACTTTGCCTTGTACTTTGTGGCCATGCGCAAAGGCAATTGGCGTGGTTTTTGGCATGACCCCGAAATGCGCGCCACCGTGGGGGTGCTGCTGCTGGGGGGCTTGCTGGTGGCGCTGCTGCTGTGGGTCAAAGGCATCTACGGCCCACTGGATGCCTTGCGCTACGGCATGTTTAATACGGTATCGGTAGCCACAACCACGGGCTTTGCCACGACAGACTATCTGACGTGGCCCGTGTTTGCGCCGGTCTTCATGTTGATTTTGTCTGGCATGGCGACCAGTGCAGGTTCTACGGGCGGAGGCATCAAAATGATGCGTATGCTGATTTTGTTCAGCCAGGCGCGGCGTGAACTGACAAGGCTGGTGCATCCGCGCGCAGTACAACCGGTGGTGCTGGGTGGGCGCGTTGTGGATAACCGCATGATTTTTGCGGTTTTGGCCTTTATGCTCGTGTATGGCGGCACGATTGTGCTGCTGAGCATGGTGTTGATGCTGACGGATTTGGACCCTGTAACGGCTTTTTCCGCTGCCATTGCCAGTGTGCACTGCTTGGGGCCTGGACTCGGTAGCATTGGGCCGACCTCTTCATATGCCACGTTGACAGACTTCCAAATCTGGGTCTGCACGCTGGGTATGTTGTTGGGGCGGTTGGAGATTTTGAGCTTTCTCGCCCTTTTGACTCCGGCATTCTGGCGCAGGTGAGTGAGCACCTGCGTATGATCCGGGGCATAAGGGTAAACACTTAAGTTTGCAGCGATTACTTACAATTACATAACCACCGTCGTTCAAGGACACACATGGTTCCACATCTCATCACCGCTTTGACTGGCCCGATCAACGAGTTAGAGCAGCGCATCATCGACTCCATGCCCGCTATTGAGCGCTGGTTCAGGCTGGAGTGGATGGAGCACACGCCGCCGTTTTACAGCTCGGTGGATATCCGCAATTCGGGTTTCAAGCTAGCGCCAGTGGACACCAATCTGTTCCCCGGTAACTGGCAGAACCTGACTGACCAGATGTTGCCCCTGGCCGTGCAGGCCACCATGGCAGCGATTGAAAAAATCTGCCCCGAGGCGCGCAACCTCCTGATCATTCCGGAGAACCACAACCGCAACCCTTCGTACCTGAGCAACCTGGCGCAGCTGCAACGTATCTTCAAGATGGCGGGCCTGAACGCACGCCTGGGCTCGATCAGCCCGGACATCAAGAAGCCGACCGAGCTCAAGTTGCCCAATGGCGAGACGGTGCTGCTCGAACCTGTGCTGCGCACCAAGCGCCGCATTGGCCTGAAGCACTTTGACCCTTGCACCATCTTGCTCAACAACGATCTGTCTGCCGGTGTGCCTGGCATTTTGGAAGAGCTGTACGAGCAATACTTGCTGCCACCCTTGCATGCAGGCTGGTGCACACGCCGCAAGAGCCGTCACTTCCAAAGCTATGAAGATGTGGCCAAGCGCTTCGGTAAATTGCTGGGTATTGACCATTGGCTGATTCATCCCCTGTTCGCGAAAGCGGAAGGCTTGGACTTCAGCGAGGGTGGCAACCTCGGTAACTTGGCAGAGCAGGTGGATGCCTTGCTGACCAGGTGCGTCGCAAATACAAGGAATATGGCATCAAGGAAAGCCCTTCGCCATCGTCAAGGCCGACAACGGTACCTATGGCATGGGCGTGATGACGGTGCGCGACGCCAAAGAGCTGGATGACCTGACCAAGAAGGTGCGCAACAAGATGGGCATCATCAAAGATGGCCTGCCGGTGCAAGACTTCATCATCCAAGAGGGCGTGCAAACCTCGGAGCGCATGAACGATGCTGTGGCGGAGCCGGTGGTGTACACGCTGGATCGCTATGTGGTCGGCGGCTTTTACCGCATGCACCCCGAGCGCGGCATCGACGAAAACTTGAATGCCCCCGGCTCTAGCTATGTGCCGCTGGCCTTTGCGCACAGCAACCACATGCCCCAGCCCGGCATGCACCCCGGTGCCAGCGCGCCCAATCGCTTCTATATGTATGGCGTCATCGCGCGTTTGGCCATGCTGGCTGCGAGCTATGAGTTGGAGGCCACCAACCCCGAAGCCGAGGTGTACGACTAAAGCCTGCGTGCAGCAATGCAGGTGGTTTTGTAAAAAATAAGAGCTGCTTGCGCTGGTATTTACTAGGATTCAGATATATATCTATCCGAAGTCCTTTGAATACAAGCGCCAATAGCTCACCTTTTTAAAGCGCGTGGTGCAAGCCCCGCGCTTTTTTTGTGGCTGCCTGAGTATGTAGGCACGTTGGTGGTGGCGCACTGCAGCGCGTCTGCGCACAATGTGCAGCTATGCAATTTTTCAAAGACTTCAGCCTGTCGGCGTTGAGCGCTGGCTTTGTGGCGGTGCTGGTGGGGTCACCAGTTCGGTGGCGCTGGTCTTTCAGGCTGCGCAGTCTTTGGGGCAACGCCGGTGCAGATCAGTTCATGGATGTGGGCCTTGGGCTGGGGCATTGGCCTGTGCTGCATGGTGCCGTCACTCATCTTGCGCCAGCCAGTGATGGTGGCATGGAGCACACCTGGTGCGGCTGTTTTGGCGGCAGCGGGTTTGACGGGGAGCTTTAGCATGGGCGAAGCTGTGGGCGCCTTCATGGTCAGTGCGGCCTTGATCGTGCTGCTTGGCTTTAGCGGCTGGTTTGAAAAGCTGATGGACCGTATTCCCGCATCAATTGCCGCAGCGCTGCTGGCGGGGGTGCTGGCAAGGTTTGGGCTGCAGGTGTTTGAGTCGGCACAAACCGCGCTGCCCTTGGTGCTCACCATGCTGCTGGTGTACTTGCTGTCGCGGCGCTTGCTACCGCGTTATGCGGTGATGTGCACCTTGTTGGCGGGTATTGCCTATGCCGCCAGCCAGGGGTTGATGCACTGGGAGCAGGTGCAGTGGTCGCTGGCCAGGCCGCAATGGACCAGCCCGGTCTTCTCTTGGCAAGCGTGCATCAGCCTGGCCTTGCCTTTGTGTGTGGTCACTATGGCCTCGCAGAATTTGCCGGGCGTGGCGGTGATTCGCTCGGCGGGTTACCAAATGCCGATCTCCAGATTGATTGGCGGCACAGGCGTCATCAATCTGCTTTTGGCACCTTTCGGCGCCTTTGGTCTGAACTTGGCGGCCATCACTGCCGCCATCTGCATGACTACCTCAAGGGGCAATATGAACGCCCTGAGTTTTGGAGCAAGGGGATAGCGCGATGACTTGGGAAGCAATTTTGGCCAGCCTGCACCTGGTGGCCATTCTGACGGCGGTGGTGTTTCTCTCCAGTGAGGCGGCGCTGTGCCGTGCGGAGTGGATGAATGCTGCAGTGGTGCGCCGTTTGGCCAGGCTGGACATGATTTACGGCCTGGCCGCACTGGCCCTGCTGCTGACGGGTATTGCCCGCATCGTCTGGGGTGCCAAGGGCATGACGTGGTACGTCAGCCAGCCGCTGTTTCACCTGAAGATGCTGCTGTTTTTTGTGGCGGCCATCTTGTCGCTGCGCCCCACCTTCACCATCCGCAAGTGGCTCAAAGCGCTGGATGGGGCGGGCACCTTGCCCCAGCCCGAGGCGGTGCGCGCGGTGCGCACGTGGATCATGGTGCAAGCCCACATCATTCCCGTGATCGCGGTGATTGCCGTGTTCTGGGCGCGGGGCATGTAGCCCAGTGTGGGCAGGTACCTTTAGCGGCGCACATAACTTTTGCGCCCACTGTCTGAGAGGCAATAGCGCCCGCCGCGTGGGCCGGTACATACCGCACCGCTGCGGCAGCTGCAGCTGCAGCTGGTGTCGGTAGCGGCCGGGGCCTGGAAAGCCCGCGCCGCAGCAGGGGCGCGGGTATCGCTACAAATTTTGCGTGATGCGCTGAGGGAGCCGTCTTTACAGACAAACTGGCTGCCCATGCAATGGTCGATGCCCCCTTTGCGCCCTGAGCATGGGGTGTTGGCGCCGTAGCTCTGGAAGGCCACGCCCAGCAGCAAGCAGGCCAGCGCACAGCGTGAAGTTTGCACAACCATCTCCCTGACGTTTATCGGATGCCCTGTATGCGTGTTTTCAAGGCTTGGGCAGATTGTGCCCTGCGCACGTAAAATCGCCCGATGCTTTCTGTCAAACAAGAATTGCTCGCCGCGCTGGCGGCTGAGCTCGAAACCCTTTCGCTAGGCGCCGGCGCACGCGCTGCGTTTGAAAACCCCAAAGTGGCAGCCCATGGCGATTTCGCTTGTACGGCAGCCATGCAACTGGCCAAGCCCCTGAAGGCCAATCCCCGGGCAC
>NZ_CADEPJ010000150.1 GCF_902829245.1 Comamonas jiangduensis
CACGCCTTGCTCGCGCATGAGTTTGAGGATGTGGATGTTGGAGCAGGCCTTTTGCGCAAAACGGATGGTGTCAAACGCCTTAAGCTGGGCGATGCGCGCACGAATCACCTGGGCGTCGTACACCCACAGCGGGGTGCCAAATTCGTCAGCCAAATTCCACAGTTGTTCGGGCGAGAAAGAGCAAGACATAACTTTAATTTCCGTAGCTGCTAGCGCTTGTCCGGCAAGCGCTGGGGGCCTATGAGGGGGATAACTGCAGCCATCTTCTCTATTTTTTTGCATGCAGTCCAATGCTTCTTTATCAAAGTACTATTCACTTTGGATATGCTTTGGGCATGCCGCCCCCCCCCTTTCTCCCAATCCGGAACGCATTGGCCATCGCCATATTGAAGTGTTTCGTGCCCTGATGCTGGCGGGCAGTGCCATGGCGGTGGCAGGCTTGCTCATGCAAATGCTGGCACGCAACCATTTTGTCGAGCCGTCCACCATGGGGACGGTGGAGTCGGCCACGCTGGGCATGCTGGTGTGCATGTTGTTCGCCCCCGATTTGCCCGTGTTTGCCAAGATGGGTATCTCGGCCACCACCGCCATGGCGGGCACGGCGCTGTTCATGGCGGTGCTCTCGCGCATCCGTTTGCGCTCTGCCTGGATTGTGCCGCTGGTTGGCTTGATTTTGGCGGGCGTGATCGAGGCCGCTACCACCTTCTTTGCCTACCAGTACGACATGATCCAGTCGCTGCGCGCGTTCTCTAACGGAGATTTTTCTGTGATTGTGGAAGGTCGGTATGAAATGCTCTGGCTGTCGCTGGGCGTGACGGCGCTGGCCATGCTGGCCGCTGACCGCTTTACGGTCGCAGGCTTGGGTGAAACGTTCGCCACCAACCTGGGCTTGAATTACCAGCGCTTGGTGCTGCAAGGGTTGGTGGTGGTGTCGGTGGTGACAGCCTGCATTGTGGTGACGGTGGGTGCCATCCCCTTTGTGGGCTTGATTGTGCCGAATGTGGTGCGCCTGGTGCTGGGCGACAACGTCCGGCGCAGCGTGCTATGGGTGGCTGCAGCCGGGGCTGCCATGACGCTGCTGTGCGATCTGCTGGGGCGCCTGATCATTGCGCCCTACGAAATTCCCGTGGGTACGGTGATGGGCGTGGTGGGCAGCGCCTTGTTCTTGGTAATTTTGCTGCGCCGCCGTGCGCGGCAGGGGTGGATGGCGCAAGACAATGCTTTGCCCATGCTGTCTGCACAGCCAGTGCAGACGTGCGCATGGTGGTCACGCAGCAGCACGCGCCTGGGGGTGCTGGTGGTGCTGGCCGTCTTGTCCGTGGTGGCGTTCATGACGGTGGGTGTGCAGGCCGACTGGACCTTTGTGCTGCAGCACCGGGGCACCAAGGTGCTGACCATGGTGATGGTGGCCTGTGCGCTGGGCATGTCGACCGTGGTGTTCCAGACGGTGACGCACAACACCATCCTCACGCCGGCGGTGATGGGGCTGGATGCGCTGTACCTGTTTTTGCAGGCGGTGCTGGTGTTGGTGCTGGGCTCGGTCGGGGTGGTGGGCTTGGGCGTGTACCCCAAGTTTGGGCTGGAGATTGTGCTCATGGTGGCGCTCAGCGTGGCGCTGATGCGCTGGCTGTTCACAGGCAACAGCCGCAGCCTGCACCTGATGCTGCTGGTGGGCATGGTCATGGGTATTTTGTTTCGCAGCATGACCAGCTTTGTCATGCGCATGATTGACCCCAATGAGTTCGCCACGCTGCAAGACCGCATGTTTGCCAACTTCAACACCATCCATAGCCAGCTGCTGTGGCCTGCGTTGCTGCTGCTGTGTCTGGTGGGCATGGGGGTGCATTCCACCTTTTTTGGGCCGGCGAAGTTTGCATACCTGCCGCAAGTGCTCAAACCTTCGGAGCTGACGGGTGGCAACGGCATGGTGGAGATGGGTACGTTTGTCGCGATCTTGCTGGGTAATGTGGCGGGAGGCTTGCTGATTGCCACACCCCAAGTCGGGCGCATCCATATGGGTGTGGTGTGCCTGTTGCTGGCCTTGCTGGGGCGCTGGACGGCCCATGCGATTCCGGCCCAGGGCCACCCCCCGATGCGCCATCAGATGAACTGGAATCCCTGGAGTGAAGCCATGGCGAATTTGCGGCTGGCACGTACCGATGGCATGGTGGTTCGGGGGCTGCTGGGTATTAGCTGGATGTGGTTTTTTGGCGCGGTGTTTTTGGCGGAATTTCCAGTGTTGGCCAAGGATGTGTTGCATGGCAATGAGCAAGTGGCCGCCTTGCTGCTGGTGGTGTTTTCTTTGGGGGTGGGGGCCGGTGCGCTGTTGTGCGAATCGCTCTCGCGTGGACGTGTAGAGCCGGGATTGGTGCCCTTGGGGGCCGTGGGCATGACGGTGTTTGCCGTGGATTTGTGGTGGACGCTGGAGAGCCTGCCGCCCGCTGCACAGCTCTTGGGCCTGGGTGATTTCCTGCATGCACCGGGGCGCTGGCATGTGTTGCTGGACTTGTGGGGCCTGTCGCTGTCTGCGGGGGTGTACAGCGTGCCCTTGTATGCCCTGATTCAGCAGCGCAGCCCGGTCACGCACCGGGCGCGCATTATTGCGGCCAACAATATTTTGAATGCCTTGTTCATGGTGTTTTCGGCGCTGCTGGCGGGCGCCTTGCTGGCGGCGGGGCTGAATGTGCCGCAGCTGTTTTTGAGCATGGGCGTTGCCAATGCCTTGTGGCTGGCGTTGATGTGCTGGCGTGATCCGCAGTATCTGCGTCGCAGTAAAAACTGGTTACTACGGATGGTGGGCCGTATCCGCACGCCCTCCGCATAATGCGCGCACAGCAGCAAAGGGAGGTTTTTCATGGCTAAGTCAGCGCGTTGGTCGGAAACATGGTTTCGCCGCGGTCTGTGGCTGGTGGCGGTAGTGTTTGCCAGCTTTTTGATCGGATTGGGCTCATCGGTGGTGGACGATCTGCCGCGCGTGGAGCAGCGGCTGGAAACCGATGATTTTTTGGATCTGGCCCAGGTGCAGCCTTTGCGTGCCCAGCAACAGCGCTTGCAAACCGCACAGCGCCAGGCC
>NZ_CADEPJ010000151.1 GCF_902829245.1 Comamonas jiangduensis
ATCAGGCCCACCATTCGCCGCGCAGAAGAAGTGCTCTTGCTCTGGTTAAAAGAGCATGCAGCGCAGACTGCACAAGTGTTTTCATCGCCTGAGGCTTTGCGTGCTATTCGCCTGCAGGTGGAGCGTGAACGCCCCGACTTGCGCCACGATATGAGTGGTTTGCGCAAGGCCTCGATTGCGCAGGCTTTGCGCCAGGCGGGCGACGATGAAAATTTAGCTATCCCGGCGTTTGAGATTTTTTTTGCCGAACGCCAGCGCGTGCAGCTGTTTGACGATGCTTTGCAGGCGCTGGAGTTTTTGGCAGCGCGCTGGCCGGTGGTGGCGGTCACCAATGGCAACGCTGATTTGGGCCAAATCGGGCTGGATCACTTTTTTCAAGACAGCTTTAACGTGCAGCGCACGGGTTTTGCCAAACCCGACGTGCGCATCTTTGATTGCGCAGCGCAGGCGCTGCAAATGCCTTTGTCGGCCATCTTGCATGTAGGAGACGATGCCAAGTTGGACGCCGTGGCAGCGCGGGATGCGGGTATGCACGCTGTTTGGCTCAACCGTGCAGGCTTAGATTGGGCTGTAGAGGATCAGCACCCACCCACAACGGTGGTCAGCCTGTTGGAGTTGTGTGATTTGCTGGCTGCCTGAGTGATGCGCCCCCGCGTGGGGCAAGGAGCAAGCGCATGTCTCAAGCCCTGTCTCGTTCATCCAGCATGGATTTGCCGCTGCCTTTGCGCATTGGCTTGATGCAGCCCCTGTCGTGGCTGGCACTGGGGTGGAAAGATATCTGCCGTGCTCCCGCTTTGAGCTTGGCGCATGGCATGGTCTTAGCACTGTTGGGCGCTTTGATTTTGCTGGTGGGGCACAATCGCTTTTGGCTAATGGCCGGCGCGCTTTCTGGTTTTTTGGTGGTGGGGCCTGTGGTTGCCACCAGTTTGTATGCCATGAGCCGGGCTTTGGAGCGTGGTGAGGCGGTGAACTTGGGGCTGGTGCGGCGCACATGGTCGCACTGGCAGCAAGGGCAGAGCAAGCTGGGCAGCAGCTATTGGTGCTTGGTGCAGTTTGGCCTGCTGCTGGCGGTTTCTGCCACGGGCTGGGTGGTGATTTCGGCGTCGCTGATTACGCTGCTGTCGCCCGTACGGATTGCCTCGCCCATGGACTTCATGCAGCACGTGGTGCTGGCCCCAGACAGCACGCTGTTTTATCTGTGGCTGGGTTTGGGCAGTTTTTTGGCTGCGCCTATTTTTGCGTCCAGTGTGGTTTCTATGCCTTTGTTGCTGGATCGCAAAGTGAGCTTGCAGCAAGCCGTGCTCACTAGCTGGTTGGTGATTTTGCAAAACCCCATCGCTATGGCGCTGTGGGCGGCGCTGATTGTGGTGTTTACTTTATTGGGCTTGGCTTCGTTGTTGCTGGGTCTGGTGTTTGTGATGCCAATGCTTGGACATGCCAGTTGGCATGCGTACCGAGATTTGGTGGATGCATCAGACTTTGCGTTGCGGGAGGCTGCATCGTAGCGACCTGGCCCTGCGGTTTCTAGGACACGTGTCGTGATCTTTGGCTACACAGAAGAACAAATTTCGCATTTTTTTATGACGTATGGCATAGGGGCGTTCATCCTCTTCATGCTGTTCATCATTGGCCACTTAGCCTGGGAGTCCAAGGCGGGCAAGTTCGGCACTTTTGTGCTGTTTTTGGGGCTGGCGGTAGGTTTCACCGGCTTTATCGCCAAAGCCGTGATTCAGTGGTACTTGGAAAAGTAAATGCTTAAAAAAGAGCTGTGAGCGCTTGATGGACAAGGGGTTGGCATGGTTTTTTGCGTCAAAACCACGCTTATCCAGCGCTGCTAGCTATTGTTTTTAGCTTGCGAATGCGGTCTGCGCCAATGCGTGCGCCACTTGCATGCCGCTGCGCACCGCGCCTTCGAGCGTGGCCGGGTAGGGGCCATCCACATAGTCGCCGCAGGCCCACAAACCAGGAGCAATCTGCATGCCGGGGCGCTGTACCTGGGGTGTGCAGGCAAAGGTGGCACGCTTGTCGATCACGGTTTGAAGCGCTTGCAATTGCGGCAACTTCAACTGCACACGGGCTTGCTGCAGCACCTGGGTTTGCAGCTGTGCTTTGTCATCCGGGCTGGTGCTGACGACCAAGGTAATCACCTGCGGGGCCGCCCAGCTGGCCTTTGTCGAACGCAAATTGTGCCGCGCACCCGCATGGCTGCGCAGTGCGACCATGGGCGCGGGCAGCAGCGTACGGCCTTGTTGGGGCGGGTGTACGCATAGACTGTGGCAATGGCGGTGTGCGGCAATGCATCTGCTGCCGCAGCCCATGATTGGGTGTGCATTTGCACCGCAGCAGGCGCCTGCGCGTGCTGCACCAAACGTGCAGCAGGTGCACACGCGGTGGCGATCACCACGGCATCGAAGGCCTGGCCGTCAACATGCCAGTTGGCGCTGTCTGCCTGCCACGCCAAGTGCGTGGCTCGCACGCCGAGTCGCAACTGTGCACCTTGGGCTTGCAGCCATTGCGCTGCAGCAGCGGGGTACAGCGTGCTGAGGTCGGTGCGTGGAATCAGCAAGTTAGAGCCACCTTGGCCGCTGAACAAGCCGTCTTGCAGCACCCGCAAAAAAATACGCCCGCTGGCCGCGCAAGCAGGTAGATTCAGCGCGGAGATGCACAGGGTCGACAAAATCTTGCATCAAGCGGGCTGGCAAACCGTGGCATATGTCTGCCACGGTGGCGCTGGCTGCGCATTGAAACTGCTGGCTTTGCCAGCGCTGGGCGGTGCGTAGCAGCGCCAGTTTTTCACGCCAGCTCCAACCCCGGGTGCGGGCAATCCCGATGACGGCATCCCACGGCGGTGGCAGGTGGGGCAACTGCAGTCCGGTGCCATCGGCGTAACGCAAATCCAGGGGCAGGCGCTGCAGGCCTGGTCTGGCTGCACGCCCACTGTGCGCATGGCTTGCAGGCAGGCGCTATAGGCGCCAATCAAGATGTGCTGGCCGTTGTCCAGCGTCCAGTGCTGGCCTTGTGGCCCTTGCACCGTGAGCGCGCGGGCACGGCCCCCCAGGTGCGGCTGGCTTCCCAGATGTGTAGCTGGTGGCCCTGTTGCTGCAGGCTTGCGGCGGCAGCCATGCCGGCCCAGCCTCCACCAATGATGGCAATACGCAAAGGGGTGCGGCTTGCCACGGTTACATGCGGCCCAAGGCTTGCATTTTCCACGCCAGCCACAGCTTGCGCAGCGGGGTCAGGCCAATGCGCTGGTGCAGTACCTGGAAGTTCTCGGCCTCAATCTCACGCAGCAAGGTGCGATAGATGCTGGCCATCATCAAGCCCGGCTTTTGGGCGCGGCGGTCTTCGGCAGGCAACAGGGCAAAAGCTTCTTCGTAGAGCTGGTGCGCGCGCTGGGTCTCAAAGCGCATCAGCGCGGTAAAGCGCTCCGAATATTCGCGCTTGGTGATTTCGTGCGCCTTGACATCGAACTGCTGCAAATCGCTGATGGGCAGGTAGATGCGGCCTCGCATGGCGTCTTCACCCACATCACGGATGATGTTGGTCAACTGAAATGCTTGGCCCAGCTTGTGCGCATACGCAGTGGTGGCTTCGTTGGTTTGACCAAAGATGCGCGCCGCCACCTCACCCACCACGCCAGCCACCAAATGGCAATAACGCTGCAAGCCGGGGTAGTCCAGATACCGGGTTTGATCCAAATCCATAAGGCAGCCTTCAATCACAGCCTGCAAGTGGCGCTGCTCAATCTGGAACTGCGGTGCGTGCGGCATCAGCGCCAGCATCACAGGGTGGCTGGGCTTGCCAGCAAAGGCTTGCGCCACTTCCTGTTGCCACCATGCCAACTTTTGTGCGGCGACACCGGGGTCTTGAACCTCGTCGACTACGTCATCCACTTCGCGGCAGAACGCATAAAACGCTGTGATGGCAGCGCGGCGGTTGGCGGGCAGGAAAAGAAAGGCGTAATAAAAGCTGCTGCCTGATGCTGCAGCCTTTTGCTGAACGTAGGTTTCCGGTGTCATATAGCGGGGGATTGTCCCATGCCTTGGGTTGGTCGCTGCAATTGCACAGGAAGGTAGGGGTGCTTGATGTGAATCAAGCGTCATCGACGTAGATGGCCCGTTTTTTGCGCAAGCCATCTAAGATGGCAAAGTTGCAATCAGATACATTGAACGAGATGCTCAGCTTCAATTCCCTGCGGTTAACTCAGCGCTACATGCTGGTTTTTGTTGGTTACTTTTTGTCGATGGCTGTCGTTATCGGCATGGGTTGGCATGGATTGATGAGCGCGCGTGACAGCTTGGGGGCGCTGCATGACAAATCGCTGCAGCGTATTTTGCTGGCAGAGTCGATCAATGAAAGCGTGTTGCAGTCGCGCATGCAAATGTTGCTGGCTTTCCAGCACGCACCAGACAGCCCGCTGGCCGGGTTACACGAGCACCCTGTGGGCACTCACCTGGATTTGGTGAAACACAATCTAAAGCAAGGTGCGGAGTGGCAAAAAGAGCTGAACTCCATGGTTGATGCCGGCATCGAAAAAGACATGTTCACCGAAGCCGTGCGTGTGCAAAACGACTGGAACAGCAAGCTGGGCGAGTTGGTGGCACAGATGGAGGCCGGGAATTTCAGCAGCGATTTGATGTCTCGCTTTTTGGCCACGGGCCGTGAAGAAGGGGACATGCTGGTGGCATTGGTGGGCGCCTTCAAGGGCCTGCAAGTGACGCAAGCGGATGAGGCTTACCAGGCAGCGGATGAGCGTTATCACATCAGCATCTGGGTGTTTGCGCTGTGCGTGTTGCTGGGGGGATTGCCCGCGACCTTGCTCTCGGTCTCCTTGCTCAAGCGCATGCAAGCGGGTTTCCAGCAAGCGCGACTTGGGCTGTGCACCCGGCGCGTGGAGCCAGTACTTACGCCGCCGCCTGTCGCCCACAGGAAATTCTGTGGGAGAAATCAACGGCACCATCATCTCTCTCGACTTGCTGCCCATGGAGCACATTGAAGGCGTGCATTACATCCAAGGGGACTTCCGCGAGGAGTCAGTACTCGCACAACTGGAAGAGCTTGTACAAGGCCGTCCTGTAGACCTAGTGGTCTCCGACATGGCTCCCAACCTCTCAGGAAACAGCACCACCGATGGAGCGCGTGTAGAGCATTTGATTGAGCTGGCCGTGGATTTCGCCACCCACCATTTGCGCCCTGAGGGTGCACTGGTGGCCAAGGTTTTTCACGGCCCAGGCTATGACGATTTGGTCAAACTGTTTCGCAACCACTTCAAACTGGTGAAACCCCTCAAACCCAAGTCATCACGCGATAAATCTTCGGAGACTTTTTTGATTGGTATCGGTCTGAAATAAACGGGGCACCCACAGGTTGCGTGAGCGAAAACGCCAAAAACCCCTGAACCCCATTGCCTTGACAGGAATAAAGGTTTAGCGCGCTCGCTTGAAACACCTAAAATGAGCCGCATATGGGAATCAGCTTTCCCATGCGCATGTTTTCTCCTTTTTTCCTTTGGAGCCCCGCTTGAACAATCAGTGGTTTTCAAAAATTGCCGTCTGGCTGGTCATTGCCATGGTGCTGTTTACGGTATTTAAGCAATTTGATACCCGTGGCAGTTCTGGTGCAGGCCAAATCGGCTATTCGGAATTCCTGACCGAGGTGCGTAACAACCGCATCAAAAGTGCAACCATTCAGGAAGGCCAAGGCGGCACCGAAATCGTTGCGATCACCACCGATGATCGCCGCGTACGCACCACTGCCACCTACCTAGACCGTGGCTTGGTTGGCGACTTGATCGCTAACGACGTCAAATTTGATGTCAAACCACGCGAAGAAGGCTCGCTGCTCATGAGCCTGCTGGTCAGCTGGGGCCCCATGCTGCTGCTGATTGGTGTGTGGATCTACTTCATGCGCCAAATGCAAGGTGGCGGCAAGGGCGGCGCTTTCAGCTTTGGCAAAAGCAAGGCCCGCATGCTGGACGAGAACAACAACTCGGTGACTTTTGCGGACGTGGCTGGTTGCGACGAGGCCAAGGAAGAAGTCAAAGAGGTGGTGGACTTCCTGAAAGACCCCAACAAGTTCCAAAAACTGGGTGGCCGCATTCCCCGTGGTCTGCTGCTGGTAGGCCGCCCCGGCACCGGCAAGACTCTACTCGCCAAGTCCATCGCGGGCGAGGCCAAGGTGCCTTTCTTCTCGATTTCTGGCTCCGACTTCGTAGAAATGTTTGTCGGCGTAGGCGCAGCCCGCGTGCGTGACATGTTCGAAAACGCCAAGAAGAATGCCCCCTGCATCATCTTCATCGACGAAATCGATGCCGTGGGCGCCAGCGCGGTGCCGGCATGGGTGGTGGCAATGACGAGCGCGAGCAAACGCTGAACCAGATGCTGGTTGAGATGGATGGTTTTGAAACCAACCTCGGCGTGATCGTCGTGGCTGCTACCAACCGTCCCGACATTCTGGACGCAGCCCTGCTGCGCCCCGGCCGCTTTGACCGTCAGGTGTATGTGACGCTGCCCGATATCCGTGGCCGTGAGCAAATCCTGAATGTGCACATGCGCAAAATCCCCGTGGGCCAAGACGTCAACCCATCCATCATTGCCCGCGGCACACCAGGCATGTCTGGTGCGGATTTGGCCAACCTGTGCAACGAAGCTGCTTTGATGGCTGCGCGCCGCAACGCTCGCACCGTGGAGATGCAGGACTTCGAAAAAGCCAAGGACAAGATCATCATGGGCCCCGAGCGCAAGACCATGGTCATGCCCGAGGAAGAGCGCCGTAATACGGCCTACCACGAAGCCGGCCACGCCCTGATTGGCCGCCTGCTGCCCAAGTGCGATCCGGTGCACAAAGTCACCATCATCCCACGTGGCCGTGCGCTGGGCGTGACCATGAGCTTGCCGGAGAAGGATCGTTACTCCTACGACAAGGAGTACATGCTCAACCAAATCGCCATGCTGTTTGGTGGTCGCATCGCTGAAGAAGTGTTCATGAACCAGATGACCACCGGTGCTTCGAACGACTTTGAGCGCGCAACGCAAATCGCTCGTGACATGGTCACACGGTATGGCATGAGCGACGCCCTGGGCACCATGGTGTATTCCGAGCAAGATGGTGAGCAGTTCTTGGGCCGCACTTTCAGCAAGGGTGCCAATCTGTCGGAAGCCACGATGCAGGCAGTGGATACCGAAGTACGTCGCATCATCGACGAGCAATATGCACTGGCACGCAAGCTGATTGAAGACAACCAAGACAAGATGCACGCCATGGCCAAGGCCATGCTCGAGTGGGAAACCATCGACATGGAACAACTGGACGACATCTTTGCAGGCAAAGAGCCTCGCCCACCCAAGGATTGGGTCCCCCCCCCCCTGCGGGAAGTCGCCCGCTGTCCCTGCCACGCTGCCAATGCGGTAGGAGGCAACGGACTGCGCCACACTGTTTTGGCCGAGCACAAATTCGGTAGAGCGGCCGCCAATATCAATCACCAGACGGTGTTCATCCGATGCGGGCAGCTGGCTGATTACGCCGCGGTAAATCAGCGCGGCCTCTTCTTCGCCCGAGATGACTTCAATCGGAAAGCCCAGCAGCTCGCTGGCGCGGTCAATGAACACGTCGCGGTTGCGCGCTTCGCGCAGTGTTTGGGTGGCCACGGCGCGCACATGCGCTGGGTCAAAGCCGCGCAGCCGTTCACCAAAGCGTGCTAAGCAGGCCCAGCCACGCTCCATGGATTCTTGGGTGAGGTTGCGGCTGCTGTCCAAGCCACTGCCTTGACGCACGGTTTCTTTGAGGTATTCCACGCGGTGGATTTGGTGGTGTTCATAACTACCAATCTCAAGGCGGAAACTGTTGGAGCCGAGGTCTACGGCAGCAAGGGCAATCGCATCATTCATTTGAAATGTCAGCTAGCGGCGCAAAAGGCGCAGCTTATCAGTCCTCACACAGCGCGGCGATGAAAAAACTGGCAAGGCCAAGTGTGGAGCAGGGTTGAGAGGCTAGCGCGCGGGTATGACGCAACGATGACATTTTTTTGAAATGGACTGGCTGTGGTTTTTGCGCCGTAAAACCTTAATTTTTTAATGTCACAGACATGTCACAAACGCTTTTTACATTCACGTCATCGAGTTTTCTTCGACCTTGTTTTTTGACCAAGAGAGGTGCTTCCATGAAGATGTCCATGATGCGTGTTTTGGTAACCGGTGCCTTGATCTCCGGCGGCTTGATGAATGTGGCAGCCGCGCAAGAAGCCACCGGCGCAGGCGCCAGCTTTCCTGCCCCTTTGTATTCCAAGTGGGCCGCTGACTACAACAAGGCGACTGGCGTAAAGATCAATTACCAGTCGGTTGGCTCCAGCGCAGGCCTCAAGCAAATTGAAGCCAAAACCGTAGACTTTGGCGCTTCTGACGAACCTTTGAAGGACGCGGACCTGCAAGCCAAGGGTCTGGTGCAGTTTCCTACCGTGATCGGCGGTATCGTGCCTGTGGTCAACATTCAAGGCATTCAACCTGGCCAGCTCAAGCTCAACGGCCAAGTACTGGGTGACATCTACCTGGGCAAGATTACCCACTGGAACGACCCCGCCATCACCGCGCTCAACCCCGGTGTGAATCTGCCCAACGCCAAGATCACTCCCGTGCGCCGCGCTGATGGCTCGGGCACCACTTTTGGTTTTACCAACTACCTGAGCAAGGTGAATGCCGAGTGGAAGGAAAAAGTGGGTGAAGGTAAGGCAGTGAACTGGCCTACCGGTGCAGGTGGCAAGGGCAACGAAGGCGTGGCTGCATTTGTCGGACGTCTGGCGAACTCCATTGGTTATGTGGAATACGCCTATGTCAAGCAAAACAAGTTGACATTTGCACAGCTGCAAAACAATGAGGGCAAGTTTGTCTCGCCCAACGAAGCCTCGTTCAAGGCCGCAGCAGCTGGTGCAGACTGGAGCAAGAGCTTCTACCAGATCCTGACTGCCCAGCCCGGTGCAGAAGCATGGCCAATCACCAGCGCAACGTTCATCTTGATGCACAAGGCGCAAGACAAGCCTGCACAAGCAGCGACTACGCTGAAGTTCTTTGACTGGGCGTATAAGAGCGGTGACGCTACCGCCAGCAGCTTGGACTACGTGCCTATGCCTGACTCGGTCAAGGCGCAAGTGTTCAAGGCCTGGGCAGATATCAAAGATGGTGCTGGCAAGCCAGTATCTTGGAAGTAATCGGCTGATTTGACAGTCACATCCTGCCCGGCGCGTGTGCGCCTGGCAGGTCTAGTTGTTTGTAAAGAGGTGACACCCGTGTCCTCATCCCTATCTTCAGCGAATGCAACGGCCCCGCAGCAGACAAGCGCCGGCCGTGCACAACCTCCACGACGCACGAGGTGGTTCACCGCCAGCTTGGCGGATCGTTTGTTTGCCTGGTTGGCCAAAGGTGCCGCGTTGGTCACGCTGGGCTTGTTGTTGGCCATCATGGGGTCGCTGTTGGTGGGCGCTTGGCCCGCTATCCATGAATATGGGTTGGGCTTTTTCACCCGTACCGAGTGGGATCCTGTGCAGGACCAATACGGTGGCTTGGTGATGATTTATGGCACTTTGATGACTTCGCTGATTGCCCTGGTCATCGCCGTGCCTGTGAGCTTTGGGATTGCCCTGTTCCTGACGGAGCTGTCGCCCAACTGGCTGCGCCGCCCGCTGGGCACGGCCATTGAATTGCTGGCTGCTGTGCCTTCAATTGTGTACGGCATGTGGGGCCTGATGGTGTTTGGCCCGGTGCTGGCCACCTATGTGCAGCAGCCACTGCAAAGTTTGTTTGATGGCGTGCCCTATTTGGGTGCACTGGTGTCTGGCCCGCCGGTTGGTATCGGTATTTTGTCTGCAGGCATCATCTTGGCCATCATGATCATTCCCTTCATTGCCTCGGTGATGCGGGATGTGTTTGAAGTGACACCGGCCCTGCTTAAAGAGTCGGCCTATGGCCTGGGTGCGACCACCTGGGAAGTGGTCTGGAAGGTGGTGCTGCCGTATACCAAGGCTGGTGTGCTGGGCGGCATCATGCTGGGCCTGGGGCGTGCGCTGGGTGAGACCATGGCCGTGACCTTTGTGATCGGCAATATGAACCAGCTCAATTCGGTGTCGATGTTTGAAGCGGCCAACAGCATTACCTCGGCGCTGGCCAATGAGTTTGCCGAGGCGGGCGAAGGTTTGCACCAGGCATCGTTGATTTATCTGGGCTTGGCACTGTTCTTCATCACCTTTGTGGTGCTGTCGCTGTCCAAGCTGCTGCTAAACCGCCTGCAAAAGAACGAAGGGGCACGCACATGAGCACCTCAAGCCAACAACTGATTGTTGCCGAAAACTCCAGGCACAGCGCCAGGCGCGCTACGCTGCGCGCAAGCGCTTAAACCAGGTCGCGCTGACGCTGTCGCTGGCCGCCATGGCCTTTGGGGTGTTCTGGCTGATCTGGATCTTGTGGAAACCATCCGTTTGGGCATTGGTGGGCTGAGCTTTTCACTGTTCAGCGACATGACCCCGCCGCCCAATGAAATGGGTGGTTTGGCGAATGCCATTTTCGGCTCTTTTGTGATGGTGACGCTGGCCACGTGTGTGGGCACGCCGATTGGTGTGATGGCGGGTGTGTACCTGGCCGAATATGACAAAAAAAGCTGGCTGGCGGCCACGACACGTTTTGTTAACGACATTTTGCTGTCCGCCCCCTCCATCGTCATCGGCTTGTTTGTGTATGCGGTGGTGGTGGCCAAGTTCAAGAGTTTTTCTGCCTATGCCGGGATTGTGGCGTTGGCGCTGATCGTGATTCCCGTGGTGATTCGCACCACAGAAAACATGCTCACGCTGGTGCCTGCGGCCTTGCGCGAAGCCGCGTATGCACTGGGAACCCCGAAGTGGAAAGTGATTTTGGCCATCACGCTGCGTGCGGCACGCGCTGGCGTGATCACTGGGGTGTTGTTGGCGGTGGCACGCATTGCGGGCGAAACCGCACCGCTGCTGTTTACGGCGTTGAACAACCAATTCTGGAATGGTGACTTGGCCAAACCCATGGCCAGCTTGCCCGTGACGATTTTTAAGTTCGCCATGAGCCCCTACGAAAACTGGCAACAGCTGGCGTGGGCGGGCGTGTTCCTGATTACGGTGGCCGTGTTGGCCCTGAATATCTTGGCCCGTGTACTCACGCGCCAGAAATAAATTTGCAAGGATTTGACGATGTCTACTGCAACATTGACGGCACCCGCGATTGCACCTATCAGCGGTCGGTCCAAACTCTCGGTGCGGGATTTGAACTTCTACTATGGCAAGTTCCACGCGCTCAAGAACATCAATCTGGAAATCCCGGAAAAGAAAGTCACTGCCTTCATCGGCCCTTCGGGCTGCGGCAAGTCCACGCTGCTGCGCACTTTCAACCGCATGTATGAGCTCTACCCCGAGCAGCGCGCAGAAGGGGAAATCTTGTTGGATGGCGAGAACCTGCTGACCAGCAAGCAGGACGTGGCGCTGATCCGTGCCAAGGTGGGCATGGTGTTCCAAAAGCCCACGCCGTTTCCCATGTCCATCTACGACAACATCGCTTTTGGGGTGAAGCTGTTTGAAAGCCTGGACGGCGCAGACATGGATGAGCGCGTAGAGTGGGCGCTGCGCAAAGCCGCGCTGTGGACCGAGGTGAAAGACAAGTTGCACCAAAGCGGCTCGAGCCTGTCGGGCGGCCAGCAGCAACGCTTGTGCATTGCCCGCGGCATTGCGATCAAGCCCGAAGTGCTGTTGCTGGACGAGCCTTGCTCTGCGCTCGACCCCATCTCTACCGCCAAGGTGGAAGAGTTGATTGCCGAGCTGAAGAACGACTACACCGTGGTGATTGTTACGCACAACATGCAGCAAGCAGCCCGCTGTAGCGACTACACCGCCTACATGTATTTGGGCGATCTGGTGGAGTTTGGAGAAACCGAACAATTGTTCTTCAAGCCCCAGCGCCGCGAGACCGAAGACTACATCACAGGCCGATTTGGCTAATCCAGAAGGAAACAGACATGCCCGATAAGCATTTGTCGACCCAATTTGACAGCGAACTCAATCGTATTTCTTCGCGTGTGATGGAACTGGGCGGTCTGGTAGAACGCCAGATCAGCCAGGCCATCTACGCATTGACCCAGTTCAATCTGGAGGCGGTGCAGCAAGTGGCCGCACTGGAAGAGCGTGTGAATGCCATGGAGGTGGAGATTGATTACGAGCTGACTTCCATCATCGGCCGCCGCCAGCCCACAGCGCGCGATTTGCGCATGCTGATGGCTTTTTCCAAAGTGACTGCCAATCTGGAGCGCATGGGCGATGAAGCGCACAAGATGGCCCGCATGGTCAAGTCCATCATCGAAAGCGGTGCAGCACGCAATCTGCCCTCCAGCGAGTTGCGGGTGGCGGCCGAGATGGCTTCTGCACTGCTACGCAAGGCACTGGATGCCTT
>NZ_CADEPJ010000152.1 GCF_902829245.1 Comamonas jiangduensis
TCAGACACGTGCAGTGCCTTGAGTTCGTTAAGGTGCATCTGGAGTTACTCCTTGCAAGGAGTTCAAAGAAATCTGGGGATGTGGCGAATGCCAGAGTAATCGGCGAGGAGCGCAGTACGTCGATGGCTTGCCAAGATGATCAGAAGCGGCCGCCAATGCTTTGGGCCGTGATCAGGAATTGATTATGACAGGAAAAGAAAGCAAATTGCACACTAGTTTGTGTCTGGCAATTTGCAAAGATGTGGTGCGAGGCTGACACAGGCCTGCGTATGACTGCCAGAGCACGCTGCGCGCCTGCTCTGGCTTGGGGATTTAAGCGATCTGTTGATCGATGAATGCCGTCAACTGGGGCTTGGCCATGGCGCCTACCTTGGTCGCTACCAGTTCACCGTTCTTGAAGACCATCAGTGTGGGGATGCCGCGAATGCCGAACTTGGCGGGGATTTCGCGGTTTTCGTCCACGTTCATCTTGGCAATCGTGATCTTGCCTTCGTAGGTCTTGGCGACGTCGTCCAAAATGGGTGCAATCATCTTGCAAGGGCCGCACCATTCGGCCCAGTAGTCCACCAGCACGGTGCTGCCGGGTTGCAGCACGTCGGCCTCAAAGCTGGCATCGGTGACATGCTTGATGAGTTCGCTTGCCATGAAGTTATTTCCTTGTTGTGTAGTTGGGGCGGGTGCGCTCGCGCGCGCACGTTGGAAGTCCCAATAATTGTGACAGAAACGAATGTCCGGGCGTGCAGCATGGCTGCGCAAAATAGCTATGCCGCGTATAGCTGTGTGCAATGCTGCTAAGGGCGTGGGCAGGGCTGGGTCTTGGGCGAGGCGTTATGCTGCCTGCCCTTTGGTGTTGGGTCACCGTGTCATTGTGAAAGATTGGGTTGTCTATGTCTGCTGCCGCGCTACTGCCAGCTTTGAAATGTGATGTTGCGATTGTGGGGGCTGGCCCTGCAGGGTTGATGGCGGCAGAAGTGCTGTCGGCCCAAGGCGTGCAGGTGCATGTGTTTGATGGCAAGGCCTCGGTGGGGCGCAAGTTTTTGCTGGCTGGTAAAGGGGGCTTGAACCTCACCCACTCGGAAGCTTTTGAGCGGTTTGTGGAGCGCTACGGTGATGCGCAGCCCATGCTGCGGCCGCTGCTGAAAGAGTTTGGTGCAGACACGCTGCGTGCTTGGGCGCAGAGCCTGGGCGTTGGCACGTTTGTGGGCACCTCGGGCCGTGTGTTTCCCAGCGATATGAAGGCGGCGCCCTTGCTGCGCGCGTGGCTGGCGCGCTTGCGTGCACAAGGTGTGGTGTTTCATATGCGGCACTTATGGAAAGGCTGGAATGCCGATCAAGCCTTGCTGATGGATACCCAGGAAGGGGTGCTGCCTGTGCAGGCCAAGGCGACCTTGCTGGCGCTGGGCGGCGGAAGCTGGGCGCGCTTGGGCTCCGATGGCGCCTGGGTGCCGCTGCTGCAAGCCAAGGGGGTGGATGTGGCCAGCCTGCAATCGGCCAATTGCGGTTTTGATGTGGGCGAGCCTGCAGCGGTGACGCCAGATACAACAACCCACCGTGACTTCTTCAAAGAGCTGGTAGGGGCCAAGCCGCAGATTGCCAAGGGCTGGAGCGCGGTGTTTAGCGAGCGCTTTGCAGGCGCGCCGCTGAAGTCGGTGGCGATTCACTTTACTGACAGCCTGGGGCGTAGCTTTGAGCGCCGCGGAGAGTTTGTGGTCACTGCCACTGGCGTGGAGGGCAGTTTGATTTATGCCGTCTCCAACTTGCTGCGCGATGAAATCACGCGCACTGGCAGCGCCACTTTTGCGTTGAATTTGTTGCCCGCTTTCTCGCCAGAAAAGGTGTTGCAAGAAGTGCGTCACCCGCGTGGCGCGCGCAGTTTGTCGAGCCACCTCAAAGGGCGCTTGGGGTTGGACGGGGTGAAGGCTGGCTTGCTGTACGAAGTGCTCAGCAAAGAGACCATGCAAAACCCGGTCAAGCTGGCGCAGGCCATCCAATGTCTGCCGATCACCGTGGTGGCTGCGCGCCCGATGGATGAGGCCATCAGCACTGCGGGTGGGGTGACGTGGGCAGCGCTGGATGAGCAACTGATGTGCAAGGCGCTGCCTGGCGTGTTCTGTGCAGGCGAGATGGTGGACTGGGAGGCGCCTACGGGCGGCTATCTGCTCACCGCTTGCTTTGCCACGGGCGCACGCGCTGCACGTGGCATACAGTCGTATTTGCAGTCATAAATCAATAGCTGCTAGCGCTTGTGAATAAACGATTTCAGTTGGTTTATTTATTGAAATCTTTGATTGATAAGCGCAGCAAGCTATGGTTATTGAATATTTATTCTGTCGGTGATCTCTCATTTGCACATGTCTTTGCGTGATGTTTTAGAGCGCTGGCAGGCGCCTATCTATTTGGTAACTGTGGTGCTTGCGGCTGTTTCTGCCTGGCGGTTTGGTGGCATGCAGGTGCTGAAAGTGGCCATCAACCCGGCGCTGGCAATCATGCTGTACGTCACTTTTTTGCAAGTGCCGTGGACGGCATTGCGTGCGGTGTGGGTGCAAGGCCGTTTTTTGCTGGCGCTGCTGGTGACCAATTTTGTAGCGATTCCCTTGCTGGTGGGTGTGCTGAGCCTGATGCTGCCCAGCGACGAGCTGCTGCGCTTTGGCGTGTTGCTGGTGTTGCTGGCGCCTTGCATTGACTACGTGGTCACCTTCGCGCACATGGGCAAGGCGGATGCGCGGTTGCTTCTGGCTTGCACCCTGTGTTGCTGGTGGTGCAAATGTTGCTGTTACCCTTTTATATAGAGGTCATGCTGGGTTCGCAGGCTGCAGACTGGGTGCAACTAGGGGCGTTTGCTGATGCCTTCATATGGCTGATTGTGGCGCCGCTGGCGCTAGCAGTGGCCACGCAACGGTGGGCGCAGCGCTCCAGTACAGGTCAGCGTTGGAGTGCTGTACTGGCTTTGCTGCCCGTGCCGGCCACGGCAGCGGTTTTGTTCGCGGTGATGGCTGCCGTGGTGCCGCAGCTGGGGGCTGCACCTGATGCAGTCAGGCAGGTGCTGCCGGTTTATGTGGCGTTTGCGGTGCTGGCACCTGCGGTAGCTTGGTGTGTGGCCCAGCTTTTCAAGCTGCCTGCACCTGCCGCGCGGGCAGTCGCTTTCAGCGGCAGTACGCGCAATTCATTGGTGGTGTTGCCACTGGCATTGGCAGTGCCTGGCGCTATGCCTGTGCTACCTGCCGTGATTGTGGCGCAGACCCTGGTGGAGCTGCTCAGTGAACTGGTGTACATCCAGCTCATGCCCAAGCTGCGTTAGATCAGCAGGTGAGCGTGCGCGAGCCTATGCACGATTGCGGCAGGGCAGCGCACAGCGCAATCAGCATGTTGAGATGGGATGGAGGGGCGAGTATTTCTTTGATTGCCAAAGATGCCCTGGAGAACAGTTGACAACCCTTACCTCGGCACTGGTTTCACGGTTAGGGCTGCTTGGTTCCCCACCTGACCCGGTTGGCCGCTTCCCCATGCGAGGGGGCTGTCAGAATTGATTATAGGTGGGTTTGCGTCACGCAGAAGTGACGCACGCAGATAAACATGCCTACGCCAAGGATGTAAAGCCCGTAGCCCGTAGAATTCGCCCCTATGTCTTATCTCGTGCTCGCTCGTAAATACCGTCCTCGCAACTTCGCCGAAATGGTGGGGCAGGAGCACGTTGTGCAAGCTTTGGGCAATGCGTCACGCAGCAGCGTTTGCACCATGCCTATTTGTTCACGGAACACGTGGCGTGGGCAAGACCACGGTGTCGCGTATTTTGCCAAGTCGGTGAACTGCACGGGCGCTGATGGTCAAGGTGGTATCACTGCCACGCCCTGTGGCGTATGCCCTGCATGTACTGAAATTGATAGCGGGCGCTTTCCAGACTATATCGAGCTGGATGCGGCTTCCAACCGTGGTGTGGATGAGGTGCAAAGCCTGCTGGAGCAGGCGGTGTACAAGCCGGTGCAAGGGCGCTTTAAGGTCTTCATGATCGACGAGGTGCACATGTTGACCAACACGGCCTTCAACGCGATGTTGAAGACGCTGGAGGAACCACCGGAGTATCTCAAATTTGTGCTGGCCACCACCGACCCACAGAAAGTGCCGGTGACGGTGCTTTCGCGTTGTTTGCAGTTCAATCTGCGCCCAATGGCGCCAGAGACAGTCTTTGAGCACCTGACCAAGGTGCTTGCCAAAGAGGCCATTCCGGCAGAACCGCAAGCACTCAAATTGTTGGCGCGTGGGGCGCGTGGCTCCATGCGCGATGCGTTGTCACTGACCGATCAGGCCATCGCTTTTGGCTGTGGGCAGTTGCAAGAAGACGCTGTGCGCCAGATGCTGGGAAGTGTGGATCGCAGCTATGTGTTTCGTCTGATTGCGGCCTTGGCCCAAGGCGATGGACGCACCGTGGTCGAAACCGTGGATGCATTGCGCTACAACGGGGTGTCTGCCGCTTCCACGCTGGAAGAAATGTCTTCTGTACTCCAGCGTATGGCGGTAATGCAGGTGGTGCCTGATATGACGGCAGCAGTGGATCTGGCTGACCCTGATGCCGCAGCTATGGCTGATTTGGCGCAAGTTATGCCTGCTGATGAGACACAGCTGCTCTACAGCATTTGCTTGCACGGGCGCCAAGAACTCGGTTTGGCGCCTGATGAGTATGCTGCGCTCACTATGGCGCTGTTGCGTCTGCTGGCGTTCAAGCCGCAAGCGGCCTCGCAAAAAGGTGCAACGGCATCTGCGGCAGAAAAAAAAACACTGAATCTGCCTGATTTGCCGGCTGCCAAGACTCAAGCTGAGCCACAGCAGCCACAGCAGCCACAGCAGCCACAGCAGCCACAGCAGCCACAGCAGCCACAGCAGCCACAGCAGCCACAGCAGCCACAGCAGCCACAGCAGCCACAGCAGCCACAGCAGCCACAGTCTGTGAAAGTGGTGCCAGCGCAAATTCCGATTGCTGTGCAAGAGCACGAGGCTTTAAACACCGCGGTGTTGGAGCAAGAGCGATCAGCGCAGGAGATGCCTCCGCCATGGGAGGAACTGCCCCTAGAGGCGATGGATACCGCGCCCGGCTATCTCGATGAGCAGCCCCCGGTATGGGACGATGTGCCGCTAGAAGCTTCGCTGCCGGCAGAAAGCGAAGCCGTGCAAGTGCCAGTAAAGGGCGTAGCGCAGGATGCAATTCAAGCGCTGGAGCCAACTCCCCTGGGAGATACATGGCATGCCATCGTGACGCAACTGGATGAGGCGCAGGCGATTGTTGCGCTGGTGCGTGAGCTGGCGATGCAGTCTCAGCTGATCGCGCAAGAAGGCCATGTGTGGACATTGCGCGTGCAGCGCACTTCGCTCAACCAGGCGATGCCACGTGAACGTTTGCTCAAGGCTTTGGCGCACATCACAGATTGCACCAGCTTGCATGTGGAAAATGGCAAGGTCTCCGATACGCCTGCGTTGCGCAACAAGGCGCGCGCTGAAGCACGGCAAAAACAAGCGGAAGCGATTGTGATGAACGACCCCAGCGTGCAGCACCTGCAGCAAGTTTGGGCGCCACCATCGTGCCCGGGAGCATTCGCCCGGTATAAGTGAAACAACGTTCGGGTGTGCCAAGTCGTGGCACTATTGGCACCATCTGATTTTAAGTGACAAACAAAGGAAACCAACCATGTTCAACAAAGGACAACTCGCCGGTTTGATGAAGCAAGCGCAAGCCATGCAGGACAACCTGAAGAAGGCGCAAGACGAGCTGGGCAACGTCGAAGTAGAAGGCGAGTCGGGCGCAGGCTTGGTGAAGGTGGTGATGACTTGCAAGCACGACGTCAAGCGCGTCACTATTGACCCGAGTCTGCTGGGCGAGGACAAGGACATGCTGGAAGACTTGGTCGCTGCTGCTTTCAACGCTGCTGTGCGCAAGGCAGAAGAAACTTCCAACGAAAAAATGTCCAAGCTGACTGCTGGCATGCCTGGTCTGCCAGGTGGGATGAAGTTCCCCTTCTAAATTACAGGGGACCAGTTGATGCAAGGGAAAGCGTCTGCGCTTTCCCTTTTTTCTTGGTGTTTAGGTGTTAGTCATGTCAGATCTGCAGCCACTCGATCCACTCATTCAGGCATTGCGTCGCTTACCCGGAGTTGGGGTGAAGTCTGCGCAGCGCATGGCCTTTCACTTGATGCAGCGTGACCAAGAGGGTGCGCGCGTGCTCTCGCGTGCCTTGATGGAAGCGGTGGACTCTGTGCAGCACTGCACGCGCTGCAACACTTTTACGCACGATGTGGTGTGTCCTATTTGCCAGGATGCAGGGCGTGATGCTGCACGTTTGTGTGTGGTGGAGACGCCTGCCGATCTAGCAGCGATGGAGCGCACAGGCGCCTACAGTGGTTACTACTTTGTGCTGATGGGACGCATATCGCCCATGGATGGTGTGGGTGCCAAGGACATTGGCTTGCCACAGCTGCTGCAGCGGGTCGTGGATGGTGCTGTACAGGAGGTCATTTTGGCTACGAGCTTTACCACAGAGGGCGAAGCGACGGCGCATGCCGTGACGGAGTTGATGCAGGGGCGCAATATTCATGTGACGCGTTTGGCGCGCGGTGTCCCCGTGGGCAGTGAACTGGAGTACGTGGATCTGGGCACGATTGCGCATGCCTTGGTGGAGCGGCGCTAAAGAGCGGCTTTCATGCACACCAAAAAGCCCTGCAGTGCAGGGCTTTTTGGATGGTGACGCGCTACTAAGCGGCTGTGCAGTGCTTAGCGTTTTTTCTTGGTAGGCGTGCCGCCTTTGCTTTTTTGTGCCACTTTGGTGTCAGCTGCTTTCTTGGTGACAACTGTGGAGCGCACCTGTTTGCTTG
>NZ_CADEPJ010000153.1 GCF_902829245.1 Comamonas jiangduensis
TTGCTCGACTGGGAGCAGCAGCGCTGCGATGAGGCGGTGGCTGATATTTTCGGCTATCACAGCCTGCAACTGGGCTTGCCCATGTTGCACGCTCTGCGTCATAACCGCATGCCCCACCGATGGGTGGCATCGCCGACTCTCGATTTAAACCTTGATCGACCAGCTTGCCAAGACCCTGAGCAAGTTCAGCTGTTTTGTGCCCCTGAGGCCTTGCCTTTTGCCGAAGCCAGCATTGATCTGCTGGTGCTGCCGCACACCCTGGAGCTGTGCCAGGACCCGCATGCAGCCTTGCGCGAGGCGGTGCGGGTGCTGGTGCCAGAGGGGCGTCTTTTGCTGTTCGGACTCAACCCCTTTAGCTTGTGGGGACTTCAGCACGGCCTGGAGCGCACACAGGCGCCCAGCTTGAATGCCTGCAAAGGACTGCCTTATTGGCGCGTGCGTGACTGGCTGCAAGTGCTGGCGATGGATGTGGTGGCTGCGGATTTTGGCTGTCACGCCCCGGCTGTGGACAGTGAGGCTTGGCTGCAGCGCTGGCGTTGGATGGACAAGCTGGGCAACAAGGCGTGGCCCGTGCTGGGCGGTGCATACTGCGTGCTGGCTGTGAAAAAGGTGCACGGCATGCGGCTGATGGAGCCTGCATGGCGCTCTCGCAAAGCGACAGCGTCAGCTGCCACGGCGGCAGCGTGCCAGCAAGTGCCGCAAAGGAAAGAAATTTGAACCAGGTTGTGATTTATACGGACGGTGCCTGCAAAGGCAACCCCGGCCCCGGTGGCTGGGGGGTGTTGCTACAGGCGGGCCCCCACACCAAAGAACTGTTTGGTGGTGAGTTGGGCACCACCAATAACCGCATGGAGTTGCAGGCCGTGATTGAGGCGCTGCGTGCGCTTAAGCGCCCTTGTGATGTCCAGCTGTTTCTGGACAGTGAGTACGTGCGTAAAGGCATTACGGAGTGGATTCATGGCTGGAAAGCCAAAGGCTGGAAGACTGCATCCAAACAACCGGTAAAAAATGTCGAGCTGTGGCAGGAGCTGGATGCGTTGGTGGCCACCGCAGGGCACCGTATTGAGTGGCGCTGGGTCAAGGGCCATGCAGGTGACCCGGGCAATGAAAAGGCCGATGAGCTGGCCAACAAGGGCGTGGAGAAAGCTTTGGGAAGAATCTAAAGCTGAAGCTTTAAAAATAGTAGCCGCTAGCGCTCATATGGAAAGGACTTCAGATGGTTTTGTATCTGAAGTCCTTTGTTTTTAAGCGCTGCAAGCTCTGATTTATGCAGCGTTCTGCCCCGGTGCAGATGCACGTGGCAACTGCAACGTAGTGGCCAGCCCTGGGCTGACAAGCCGCCAAGTGATGCTGCCTTGGTGCAAGCGCGCAATAGCGCGCACGCTGGCAAGGCCGATGCCGTGACCAGCAAGCTGCTGGTGCGTGCTGGCGCGAAAAAAGTGCTGTCCCATGCGGACTAGTGCGTCTGCGGGAACGCCCCGGCCATGATCGCGCAGCTGCAAGGTTACGTGGTGTGCGCTGACTTGCAGCGCTATCTCCAGCGCAAAGCATGCTCCGTCGCCACCGTATTTGAGAAAGTTGTCCAGCAAGTTGGACAGTGCATTCGCTAGCAGGTGGGAGTCGCCCAGCACCCATGCATCGTCTTGCGCCTGGATCTGCAGTTGCACTTGGCGATCCACAAAAATGGGGTCATAAAACTCCAGCACCTCCTGCAGCACGCAGCGCAGGTTGAGCGGCGCAAAGCGTTGCTGGCCCAGGCCTGATTCCACTTCCGCCAGCAGCAGCATCTTGGCAAACAGGCGGTTGAGCTGTTGCAGCTCTTCTTGCACCAGCTCCAGCTGCGACTGGCGCTGGGCCTCGGGTGCATCCATGGCTAGCTGTACATGGTGCAAAGTGCGGCTCAGCGGTGTGCGCAGGTTGTGCGCGACCATATTCGATACATGGCGTATGCCGTGCACCAGCTGCTCCAACTGTTCCAACATGGTGTTGATGTCTTGCTCCAGCAGGCTGAATTCATCGCTGCGGCGGCTTTGGGGCAGTCGGAAATGCAAATTGCCTTGCCCCGCCTGGCGCATGGCGCGGCGCAGTGCTGCGGCGCGCTGGTCCATCAAATAGCGAAATGCCACGGCAGCCGCCAGCGACAGGCCCATGACCAAGGCCAGCGCGATGCCCGTGGCCTTGAAATAGCGGTCGCGAATGTCGCTCAGGGGTTGCAGATCACTGCCTGCCAGCAAGAAGCGGTCTTGGCCCAGGTCATGTACCTGCACGCGGCCCAGGAAGTGGCGGGCCTCTTGCTCCAGCATCACGTCTTGCAAACCGGGGCTGGCACGCACCTGTGCCATATCGGCCACGGCATTGCCTGCCCAGACCTGGCCTTGGCGGTTCTGAAAAATCAGCACCTCGCTTTGGCTGTCAATGCCGTCCCCGAGCAGCTGGGTGATTTCTGCCTGCAAGCCCGCATCGCCTTGCTGGCTGTGCGTGTGCAGCAGGCGTTTGCTGGTGCGCAGTGCGTAGTCATCGAGTTGCTGGCTGGCGGTGCCCACCATCTCCACGTAGTACACGGTAAAGGTGCCCGCCAAAATGGCCAGCACCAGCAGGCCAAAACACAACGCCAGCCGAAAGGAGCTGGACTGCCACGCTTGCCAGGCACGGGGCAGGGGTTAAGGCGCGGGGGCATCGATGCTGTAACCCACGCCGCGGATGGTGCGAATCAAAGAGGGCGCCCTTTTCATCGATTTTCTGGCGCAAATGGCTGATGTGTACATCAATGATGTTGGTTTCTGGTTGAAAGTCATAATCCCAGACATTCTCCAGCACCATGGCACGTGTCACAGTTTGGCCTGCATTTTTAATAAGGTAAGCCAGTAGTTTGAATTCGCGAGGGTTGAGCAGAATTTTCTCTTTTTCGCGATATACCGTGTGCGTAATTAAATCCACATGCAGATTGCCTATTTGCATGGCATGGGATAAAGGTGCTTGTGAAAGGTTGCTGCGCCGCATCACTGCCTCCAAACGCGCTTCCAATTCATTGATGAAAAATGGTTTGGGCAAATAATCATCAGCGCCTGCTTTTAAGCACAGAATGCGCTCATCAATTTTTTCTAAGGCACTGACAATAATGACAGGTGTGCTATTGCCAAGCGCACGCAAGGCTTTGAGAATGTCTAGACCATCCACCTCAACAGGCAGCATGCGGTCTAACAAAATGCAGCTCCATGGTTGAGAGAGTGCAGTTTTTAAACCGTTGCTCGCTTCAGCTACGTGGGTAATATGGTAGTTGGATTTTTCTAGATTGCTGCAAATGTATTGGGCAATACCAGTATCATCTTCAATTAATAAAATATTTTTCATTGAGCAAATAATCCCTGGGCACAGAAGGTACCACAGGGATGATTTTAAAGAGCTGGCTTATCTATGCCGGAATGTGTCTTCTGCGCAGTGAGCGTTGCACAAACTTGAAGATTGTCCAGCCCAGCATGGCTACAGTGACTGCCAGCAAGGTGGCACTGATGGGACGATCGATAAAGATGATGGGGTCACCGCGCGAAAGCAGCAAAGCACGGCGCATGTTTTCTTCCACCATGGGGCCCAAAATGTAGCCCAGCAGCAGGGGGGCGGCCTCAAAGCGCAGCAGCATGAACAGGTAGCCCAGCACCCCGAGGATGGCCACCATATAGATATCAAAGCTGTTGTTGTTGACGCTGTACACCCCCAAGGCCACAAAGACCAAGATGGCAGGGTAAAGCCAGCTGAACGGAATGCGCAGCAGCGACACCCAAATGCCGATGGTGGGAATGTTCAGCAGCACCAGCATGATGTTGCCAATCGCAAAGCTCACAACCAAGCCCCAGAACATTTCAGGGTGCTCATTGATCAGCATTGGGCCCGGCTGAATGCCGTGGATGATGAGTGCCCCCAGCATGATGGCCATGACGGCATCGCCGGGAATTCCCAAGGATAAAGAGGGCACAAATGCGGTTTGCGCCGCTGCGTTGTTGGCGGATTCAGGGGCGGAAATGCCCTGAACGGCACCATGCCCAAATTCCTCTGGGTTTTTGGCAGTCTTTTTTTCCACGGCATACGCCATGAAGGCTGCAATCGAAGGGCCCACCCCCGGTAGCGCACCAAGCGCCGAGCCCAGCACCGAACCGCGAAACATGGCGGGGTAAGAACGCTTCATCTCCTGCTTGGAGGGCAGCATGGAGCGCAAGGTGATTTTTTCGACCTTTTGCGTATCGTCCTGACCGTGAATGCCGCGCACCACCTCTGAGACACCAAACAATCCCATGGCCAAGGCCACCAGGTTGATGCCGTCCATCAGCTCTGGAATGTCCAGGGTAAAGCGGGCTGCGCCAGAGTTGACGTCGGTGCCTACCATGCCCAGCAGCACACCCATGACCACCATCGCCAGCCCCTTGATGGGCGAGCCGCTGCCCATGGAAGAGGCGGCCACTAAACCCATCACCATCATGGCAAACAGCTCCGCGGGGCCAAATTTCAGGCCTACTTCTGCAATCGCAGGGGAAAAAAGCACCAGCAGCACCAAACCAAACATGGCGCCAAACAAGGAGGCGATGGTGGTGATGAACAAGGCAATACCAGCTTTACCGTTTTTGGCCATGGGATAGCCATCCAGACAGGTGACTGCTGCAGAGGGCCCTCCGGGCAAGTTCATCAAAATGGAGGCCGTGGAGCCACCATACTGTGCGCCGTAATAGACGCCCGCCAGCATCACAATCGCAGCAGTGGGCGACATGTGATAGGTCATTGGCAGCAGCAAAGAAATGGCTGCCAATGCGCCAATACCGGGGAGTACGCCCACTGCCGTGCCTAGAAATACGCCAAAAAAGCAATACCAAAGAATGGTGGGGTCAGAGGCTACTTGCAGACCCAGTAAAAGGTTATTCAGTAATTCCATGATTTACAGCGCTGGAAACAGGGAAACAGTCATATCCAATCCTGCAATAAAGATCAGGGAAGTGATAACCGCAATCGATATGGCCAATACACCACGCACGCCAAAATGCATACGTTTTGGCAAACTGGCAAGCAAAACAGCAATCACGCTGCTGAGAAAAACACCCAGTACATCTAGCGTAAATGCAAAAGTGATGAGTGCTGCCGTGGATGCGGCCAAGCTGTCCCAGTGCACTTCAATCTTCTCACCTTGGCGAAATAAGGCTGGCACCAAAATCAGCAAGCCAAGGATGCATAAAACCCATCCTAAAACGACTGGCATATAGCCCGGGCCCATGCGTGCTGCAGTGCCAAACGTGTAGTTGGTGCCGGCAATCGCAAAAAATAGGCCGACCATGCTGACAAAGCTGCCAGCGAGTATGTCTCTTAAATCTCTTTTGAGCATTGAACCTCCGATGGTTAGAGGTGTTGATTTTTATGGTTTAAATAGCATTCAGAGCTTGTGCATACTACGTATGAGATCTATTATTAAAAATATTTAATGTAAATGTTAAAAATATTTAATAAAAACTAATATTTGAGATGTTTTGATTTATAAGAATTAAATGTAGTTAACTTGGCATGCCCTATGTTTGGCTAGCGTGAAGAAAAATAATTACAAAAAAGGCCCTGAATAGGGCCTTGGGGTGTGGTGGTGCAGTGTGCTCAGAGTGGATGCCGCAAGCCTTGGTGCGACGCTGTTTTGCCGTGTCGCTCATCTGTGCTGCCTATGGTTTCAGGCCTCGTCGCAGTCGCACATTGTTGATGGGCTGACGCGTTTGACCGGCGCTTAGATCGCAACGGGCAATTGCTCTTCGACGTCCTGCGTGGACAGGGGGCGCGTGGTGCGGCCAATTTCTTGGCCATTGCGCAGCACCACCAGCGTGGGCCAGAGCTTGACTTTGAAGTGGCGGCCAAGCTTGCGGCCGGGGCCGTCTTCGATTTTGATGTGCGTGATGTCGCGGCGCTCTTGCAGGGCTTCGCGCAAGAAGGGCTGGGCGCCTTGGCAGTGGGGGCACCAGTCCACGCCGAACTCCACAGCCACGGTGCCGGGCAGATCGGCCAAGTCTTCGGGTGATGGGGCTGGGTCGGTAAAAGCAGTTGCAAAAGCCATGGAGTCTCCTTGTGGGTTGTAGTGGGTAGCCGGGCGGTGCATGGTCTGCGGATGGGGCAATAGCGTCAATCCGCAGTGTTAGGCATTTTGTAGCGCTATCAACTCTTGCAGGGTATTGGCATTGGCAAAGGCTTGCACGTTGTCGCCGGGGGCATCAAAGGTGCACAGCGCTTGGGGGTGTTGGGCCGTCCACGCATCAATCTTGCGCCCACCTGCGGCTACAAAGGCTTGCAGGCTGGGTAGCACGCTACGGTGCAGCAAGGCAAACACGGGCTGGGGGCGGACCTGCAGCGTGCCATCGCGGCCAACTTCAGGCCCTGCTGCCAGCACGATGGTGGCGCTGGCTTGCTGGGCTGCAGCGGTCATGCGCTGGGCCAGATCCAGCGGAAAACAGGGGCTGTCGCACGGCACGGTCAGCAGCCATTCAGTGGTGCAGTGGCTCAGCCCGGTGAGAAAGCCTGCCAGTGGGCCGGCATAGTCTGGCAGCACATCAGGGTGCACTGGCGCACCAAAGCCTTGGTAGGTGTCTAAGCTGCGGTTGGCGTTGAGCATGCATTCGCCCACTTGCGGTTGCAAGCGCTGTAGCGCGTGCAAAGCCAGAGGCTGGCCTTTGAAAGGTTGCAGGCCTTTGTCGACACCGCCCATGCGGCTGCCGCGTCCACCGGCCAGGATGAGGCCGGTGATGTCTTGCGAAGAAATCATGCTTTTGTGTGCCACGTTGCTTGTAAAAAAGCCAAAGTATGGTGCCAGTAGCCAAGACTTAGCCGCCGATGTAGCTCATTTCTACACGTTTGCGGCCTTGGGCGGCTTCCGGTGGTAGATGGGCGCGCAGCTCGGAGTAGCGGTCATTGCGCTGCCCCCAGATATGGCCCAGCGCATTGCTGATGGTGGCGTCGTCGCTGCCGCCGCGCAGCAGCTCGCGCAAATCCCAGCCTTTATCGGCAAACAGGCACAGGTACATGCGGCCTTCGGTGGACAGGCGGGCGCGGTTGCAGTCTCCGCAAAAAGCCTGGGTCACGCTGCTGATGACGCCAATTTCGCCCAGTTGGGATCGTGCTGGCCGTGGGCATCTGCATAGCCCCAGCGCTTGGCGGTTTCGCCGGGTGCAGTGGGGTCGAGCTGTACCAAGGGCATGTCGGCGTTGATAAGATTTACAACGTCTGCGGAAGGTAGTACCTCGTCCATGCACCAGCCGTTGGTAGCGCCCACGTCCATGTATTCAATAAAACGCAGCGTTACGCCGGTGCCGCGAAAGTGGCGCGCCATCGGCAAAATCTGCGACACGTTGGTGCTGCGCTTGACCACCATGTTGACCTTGATGTCTTGCAGGCCGGCTTCGCGGGCGGCTTCAATCCCATCCAGCACATCGGCGACGGGGAAGTCCACGTCGTTCATGCTGCGGAAGGTGGCGTCATCCAAGCCATCCAGGCTCACGGTCACGCGTTTGAGGCCTGCATCTTTGAGCAACTGGGCCTTGCGGCGCAGCAAAGAGCCGTTGGTGGTCAACGTGATATCCAGCGCATCGCCTTCGGGGGTGCGCAGCGCGGACAGCTGGGCAATCAACTGCTCCAGCCCTTTACGCAGCAGCGGCTCGCCGCCGGTGAGGCGGAATTTGCGCACGCCATGTGCGGTGAAGATGCGTGCCAGGCGCGTGATTTCTTCAAAGGTCAGCAGCGCCTTGTGCGGCAGGTAGGGATAGTCTTTGTCGAAGACGTCCTTGGGCATGCAGTAGGCACAGCGGAAATTGCAGCGGTCGGTCACGCTGATGCGCAGATCACGCAGCGGGCGCGCGCGCTGATCCAGCAATTGCCCGGAGGGGCAATGTGCGGGCATTCAAAGGGGCTTGAGAAGTCCATACCTTTGCTCAACCAAAGGAATCACGCGATCAACCATATGCTGCAGATTGTGCCGCAAGGCTGTCAGTCGTGTTGGCCACAGGGTTTGCGCAGACTAGACTTTTTCTGCCTGCACGGGCGGCTGTGCAGCGCTTTTGCCTTCGGGAAAAATCCAGCCTACAAATTGCGGGTGATATTGGGCGACCGCAGGGCCGTTGAAGCTCCAGCCTGTACAGCGCCCCAGGTAGGCTGGAGGCTGGTCGGGTGCAGTATTAAAGGCCGACACAATGCTTTGAAAGGCGGCGGTGGCCATGTTTTGCAGCAACTCCCGCATATGGGTGCACCCGGCCACGCCTGCCAGGTTGGCATCGATGGATTTGCGCCAGCCACGCGCCATGCTGCAACCCACCATGCGCTGCATGGCGTCCAGGGCGGCGGGGCAGCCTTGTACCGGGTGGGCTTCCATCGACGCCTCGATGGCTTGCACCACCAGCTGGGTGTTGACAGTGACGCGGATGTGCATGTGGTGGATGGGGTCGCCCGCCTTGCGAATGCCTTCGCCGTTGGGGCGGGGCAGGTCAATGGCTTTGGTGTCCAGCAATTCGCCCTCGATGTCCCACAAGCCATCTGCACGTTCATAGCTGCGGAAATTGACCTGTCGGATGTGCTGGGGGGTGCGTGCCACCGTGGGGGTAGAAAGAGGCATTTTCTGTAATTTATATAGCTGCTAGCGCTTATCTATCAAGCGTTAGATGGCAATTTGACTGTGCATACAAGCCCAAGGCTTGAAATAACGGCATTCTGATGGCGGTCAAGCGCCATGTCAGTCACCCAAGCTACGTAAATTTGCATGAAATACGTGTTTTATTTAGGACTGATAAGCGCTGGTAGCTATCAAATATGGATGGTATTTGCCCTATGGACAGGGCTGGTGCGGCGTTGACCATGGCAGGGTTGGATCGTGGTTCGAGACCGTCATGAAAACCTTGGTGGATCAACTCGCAATACGCGGACTATCACCGCGATGGACGCAACATCCTCACCCACTTTGTGGGCGTGCCCATGATTTTGTGGGCCGTGGTGATTTTGCTGTCGCGCCCGGCGTGGGTGCTGGAGGGCAGTGGTTTGGTGCTCAGCCCCGCAGTGCTGGCCGCGTTGGCGGCCTCGGTGTACTACGTGCTGCTGGATACGCGCTATGGCATCAGCTTGGCCATGGTGCTGGCGCTGATGCTGGCAGCCGGAGCCTGGCTGGCACAGCAGACGCTGTCGCTCTGGCTGGGCACAGGCGTAGGCCTGTTTGTGGTGGGCTGGATCATTCAGTTTGTTGGCCATTACTGGGAAGGGCGCAAACCCGCGTTCATGGATGACATTGTGGGCTTGCTGATTGGCCCGTTGTTTGTGCTGGCGGAAATGGGGTTTGCGCTGGGTTGGCGCAAAGAGGTGCAGCATGCGATTGAATTGCGCTCGGGGCCTGTGCGCCACACCCAGCAGGCCTTGCTGTAGTTGTCTGCTGCGCGGATATTCGAGGGTTTTGAAAGAAGCAAGCAAGGGCATGCATCTAAAATCAGCAAGTTTTCCCCGACTTGGGGAAGTTTTGTTTCATAACCTGACCAAGCATCATGTCCTTCGAAAAACTGACTCCCGGCAAGAATGCCCCTGAAACTTTCAATGTAGTGATCGAAATTGCTGCCAATTCCGATCCTGTCAAGTACGAAGTGGATAAGGAAACAGGCTGTGTGTTTGTGGACCGTTTCATGGGTACCGCCATGCACTATCCCGTGAACTACGGCTATGTGCCCCAAACGCTGGCAGGCGACGGCGACCCTGTGGACGTGCTGGTCATGACCCCCTTCCCGCTGCCTAGCGGTGTGGTGGTGCCTTGCCGCGCGATTGGCATTTTGCTGATGGAAGACGACGGTGGCGGGGACGGCAAGGGGCTGGCAGTACCCACCAAGAAGATCTTGCCTGCTTACGACAAGATCGAAACCTTGGCCGATGTGCACGAGCTGACGCTGAACCAGATCCAGCACTTCTTCGAGCACTACAAGGATCTGGAAAAGGGCAAGTGGGTGAAGATCCAAGGCTGGAAGGGCGTGGACGAAGCCAAAAAGGAAATCACGGACGGCATCGCCAACTACAACAAAGCCTAAGAGGCGTGCAGGCAAGCCTGCATTTCTTGAGACTTTTACCTCAAATACTGTAAATTTTTGTTAATGTGCGGACTCCAGTGCGGGGTCTGCACATTTTTTTTGCCCGGCCCCGCCAGACTTTCTTGGAGACGAAATGGTTTTGGCGAATATGCGCATGGCTGCAAAGTTGGGCTTGGGATTTGCGCTGGTTAGCTTTCTTACGTTGGCCTTGGGCAGTATTTCTTTGTGGCAAATGCGTCAGATGAACGCAAGCACACAGGCGGTGACACAACACGCGATGCCCAGTGTGGTGGATGTGGGTAGCATGCGCTCGCTATGGAATAGCCTGCGCCGCGCAGAAGCCGGTGTCTTGAATGTGAACAGCGTGGCAGAGGTGGAAGGCTACACCACACAAATCACCAAAGTCTTGGAGCAAATTCAAGCGCATGAACGCAGCTTTGAATCGCGCGAGCGCACAGCAGCCGAAAAAGAGCTGATGGCGCGCTATGTGGAGTTGCGCAAGCAATTTCTGCAAGGGCAGCAAAACTTCCTCCAGCTGGCCCGTGAAAAAGACTATGCCGAGCCAGAAGGCGATTTGCTGCTGGGCGATGCGGTGACGAACTTCTATGTGGGCTCCGCAGAGCCGGTGTTTGTGCAACTGGTGGATGTCTTGGTGCGTTTGGATACCTTGATCCGCGAATACGCCGAGGCCGCTGAAAAAGATGCTGCGCACAGTTTCCAGTTTGCGACGATCTGGGTGCTGGCTGGCATGGCGCTGAGTGCACTCAGCGCCGCAGTTTTGGGCTGGTTAATTACCCGGTCTGTGACCGTGCCCGTGGGGCAGGCCGTGCGTGCAGCACGCAGTATTTCGCAAGGTGATCTGACGCAGCACATTCCCGCCAGCGGAGGCGACGAAATGGGCAAGCTGTTGCGGAGAGATCAGCGCCGCCAGCAAAGAGCAAAGCCAAGGCGTCGGCCAAGTCAGCGAAGCGATTGCGCAAATGGATCAGGCCACCCAGCAAAATGCCGCTTTGGTCGAGCAAAGCGCAGCCGCTGCGGAAGGCCTGCAACGCCAAGCCAAGGATTTGGTGCAGGCCGTATCGAGCTTTAAGGTCAAGCTTTCCTTGACCGCGGCGACTGCCGTGCGCCAGAAGACCGTGGCAGCAGCTTCTTTATCTGTTGCGCATGCTCCTGGCATGGTCACCAAGGATGGGGGCTACCCCGCACCGGCCTTGCGCACAACGCAAGTGTCTGCAGCCACGCATGAAGGCGCCGCTGCAAAGGAAGAGTGGGAGCGTTTTAACGGCCAGTGAGCGTGTGGGCGCTGTTTGCGCCGTATTGCTCAGCAATACGGCTTTTTCATTCAAACCCATACGGGTGGCGGGAAGCAGAGGGAGCGATAATTGCTCCTTTGCGCTTGCTGTGTGGACGGACTCATACAGGAGCGGCTGTCAGCGTTTAGGCCTGTTGCCTCCTTTTTCATGACCACTTCTATCTGCATCGCTCAGCTCAACTTTGTCGTTGGTGATTTCAGCGGTAATGCCCAAAAGATCATTGAAGCTGCTAAGCAAGCGCATACACAAGGTGCATCGCTGCTGGTGACGCCGGAGCTGGCCCTGTGTGGTTATGCCGCAGAGGACTTGCTGCTGCGCCCTTCGTTTCAGCAAGCCAGTGATGAGGCGTTGCAGAGCATTATTGCTGCAACGGCGGATTTGCCAGGCTTGGCACTGCTGCTGGGGCATACGCAGGCGGTGCCGGGTACTTTGCACCGTCACAACACAGCAAGCTTGATTGCCAATGGCCGCATCGTGTCCAGGTATGTCAAACAGGCGCTGCCGAACTATGGGGTGTTTGATGAATTACGTTATTTCACGCCCCAGTCCCAGCCTTGCTTGGTGGATGTGAATGGCATTCGGGCGGGGGTATTGATTTGCGAAGATGCATGGCTGCCAGCACCTGCTTGGGCGGCAAAGCAGGCCGGCGCACAGATGCTGATTGTGTTGAATGCATCGCCGTACCACCTGGGCAAGCAGACCGAGCGTGAAGCGGTTTTGGCGCAGCGCGCTCTGGAGACCGGGTTGCCTGTGGTCTATGCGCACATGGTGGGCGGGCAAGATGAGTTGGTGTTTGATGGCAGCAGCTTTGCCTTGCATGCAGATGGCTCTGTAGTTGCACGCGCGCCATCCTTTGAGACGGCACTGGTCACTGTGGCAGCGCAGCAGGCGTCGGGCCAAGTGCAACTGTCTGGCTTGGTAGAGCCTGTGCAAGAGGACAACGCCTATCTCTGGCGTGCTTTGGTGCTAGCAGTGCGTGATTACGTCAGCAAGAATGGTTTTCCGGGTGCTTTGCTGGGTTTGTCCGGTGGGATTGATTCCGCATTGGTACTGGCAATCGCCGTAGATGCCTTGGGCCAAGACAAGGTGCGCACCGTGATGATGCCTTCACCCTACACGGCAGACATCAGCTGGAAAGACGCTGAAGAGATGGCGAGCCGCGTAGGGGTGCGCCATGATGTGATTGACATTGCTCCACAATTTGAAGCGTTTAAGGCAGCGCTGGCAAGCCATTTCCACGGTTTGAAAGAAGATACCACCGAGGAAAATTTGCAGGCGCGTATTCGCGGAACCTTGCTCATGGCCATGTCCAACAAGTTTGGCGCGATTGTGCTGACCACCGGCAACAAGAGCGAATTGGCGACGGGCTACTGCACTTTGTATGGTGATATGGCGGGTGGGTTTGCAGTGATCAAAGACGTGCTGAAAACACGGGTGTTTGATTTGGCACGCTGGCGCAATGCCAATGACCCGTTTGGTACGGGCTTGAATCCCATTCCTGAGCGCATCATCACGCGGCCACCCAGTGCGGAATTGCGTCCCGATCAAAAAGACGAGGACAGTTTGCCGCCTTACTCCGTACTGGACGACATGATTCGCCGATATGTGGAAAATGATGAACCTATTGAAACCATCGTGGCCGCAGGTCATGACCGCGACAATGTAGAGCGCGTGGTTCGCCTGATCCGAATCAATGAATACAAGCGCAGACAAGCCCCTGTGGGGCCCCGCCTCTCCACGCGTAGCTTTGGCAAGGATTGGCGTAGCCCCATCACAAACGGCTTTAGACGCTAAGCCCTGACTCAGTCGCAATTGACCAAGTTTTAAATTCCATTGGAGCCCTCACCATGAAAATGATCACTGCCATCATCAAGCCCTTCAAATTAGAGGAGGTGCGTGAAGCCTTGGCGGAATGTGGCGTAACGGGCTTAACAGTGACGGAGGTAAAGGGGTTTGGCCGGCAAAAAGGACATACGGAGCTGTACCGGGGGGCAGAGTATGTGGTGGACTTTTGCCCAAAGTAAAGATCGAAGTGGTGGTGGCCACCGAAGATGCAGACCGTTGCGTCGACGCGATCGTGACTGCCGCTCGCACTGGCAAGATTGGTGACGGCAAGATTTTGTCACGCCTGTCGAAAAAGTTGTGCGTATTCGCACAGGTGACTTGGACAATGCGGCCGTGTGAGGCTGCAGACCCTAAAAAAAGCGATTTTGAAGATCGCTTTTTTTATGGGTGAAGCATAGGGGTCAGAGTACTTCGCGCAAATTCTTGCTTTGGGGCGAAGTGCCAGCAGCTTCTACCAAGAACTCCAACAAGTCGGGAATGTGGTCGCTGGAGCGAATTAAATCCATCTGCCAAGCACCCATAAAACCGTTGGATACCGTGGACTCTAAAAAGCCAAGCAGCTGACTGTAGTAGTGCTCAATATTCAGCAAGCCAATCGGTTTGTCGTGATAGCCCAGCTGGCGCCAGGTCCATACCTCAAAGAGTTCCTCAAAGGTACCAATCCCGCCAGGCAGCGCCAAGAAGGCGTTGCTACGCTCTGCCATCATGGCTTTGCGCTCATGCATATTGCCCACAATATGCAGCTCGTCACAGGCTTGGTTGGCAACCTCTTTATCGACCAGGGCTTGGGGAATCACGCCTACAACGCGCCCGCCTGCAGCTTTGGTGGCTTCGGCAACGATGCCCATTAAGCCCGTACGTCCGCCGCCATACACCAACTGACCTCCTCGTTGGCCGATCCATGCGCCTACTGCACGAGCTGCCTGTGCATAGACTGGGAGTTCACCTGGGCGCGAGCCACAGTACACGCAGATGGAAAAGCTAGGTGTGGAAGACATAGGGTTGTTTTCGAGGTGGAGGAGGCTGCAGGCGCGTTAAGCGCCCTGATTTCCCTGGGCAGTATCGATAAGGCGTGTGCCTGCTAAGACATCATGAAAAACTGGCGCTGCGGATGGAAGCGACTCAGCAATGCCCACACCGCCACCCACCCGAAAGTCAGTACGGCGACTTCGGCAATGGGCAGGTGGAAAGGTGCCGCCATAGCCAGCGGTGGTAGCAGCCACAGCCAAGCCAAGGCATAGCGGGCAAGTGCGCGAATGCGAGTTAAGGGGCGCCCGTGTGTGTCGACCACTTGAATGTGCCAAGTTTTCATCGCAAGGGTTTGCCCCTTGCTCCAAAACCACGCGAAATACATGCCAAGTACCACAAAAAGCATGGCTTGAAGGGTTCGAGGAGAGAGGGGGGTGCCAAACAATGCGCCTGCAGCGCCTAAGACAATCCCGCCCACAAACACCACGCCAAATAACAGCAGACTTTCATAAAGCCAGCAGGCCATGCGGCGGCGCAGGCTTGGGGCAGGCAAAGATGGGGAGAGGAGAGTAGACGGTTGCATGCCAACGAGTGAAGTAAGCGAGGTGCCAGAGCGCGGGAGGAGGTGGTTGATTGTGCCTGTGTGCGCACAGGGTGCCGCGAACGTGGGTGCTTTTCGCGGGCAGTTTAGTGCTGTGGCGCTGCAGGAAGTGGAGGTAGATCAACACGCGGCATGGACTGCGGAACGGAAATGGGCTGGCTGGATGCGGCAGGCGGAGGCTGCATCGGAGGCAGATGCACTGTTGGTGCTGCTTGGGGTGTTTCCACAGGAAGTGTTTCAACCACTGCTGGAGCGGGAGGCGTGGGCGCGTTCTCCTTTTTCGGAGCTTCGACTTTGGGTGCCGGTACGGCGAGCCTGCGCTTGCTTTTTTGCTGCTTTGGCTTTGCGCGCTTGTTCCGCAAGGCGCTTTCGCTCCGCCTCACTCAAGGCCTGATATTCGTCCCATTTTTCTTGTAGTTCTTTGGCTGACAAGCGCTTTGTGCTCTCAAAATTGATGCGTGCTTGGTTGCGCTGTTGGGCGCTCAGGCTGGCCCAGGTGTTCATGCGGCTGACGAGCTTGTTGCGCTCGGATTCATCCATTTTGGGGTAGCGGTCTGCCAGCACCAGCCAGCGGCGCTTGGTGAGGGCCCCCATGCTGTCCCACCGGTCGCGCAGCGGCATCAAAACCTGGCGTTGTGCTTCGGTAATCTCGCGCCAGATGGGGCTAGAAGAGCTGATACGCAGTTGGGGTGCGTGTGTGCTGCTGCTCAGCGATGCATGTTCGCTGCCACCTTCAACCGCCATATAGGCAGGAACCGCACTTGGAACCATGGCGACTTGGTTCATGCTCCAGAGGCCACCAGCAGCAAGACACAGCAACAAAACGCTCGCCACGCTCGGGGCGAAGATAGGCGAATGCGGTTTTGTTGGTGTATCGGCTGTCAAGGGCATGTATTGCCAAGTGTAAATCTGCACGCAACCTTGAAAAGGAAAACGTGCGCAGGAGTTTAGGGGGTATCGGAAACAGTGGTCTGAAGGTACTGTTGAAAGCCGGGGTCTGTATAGGCCGCGGGTGGCAGTTCGCTGGTCAGCAGGGCTGCATCCACCTCCGCAACGTCCAGGGTGGCGCGGCTGTCTTGCTCCACCCCAATGAATGCCAGGCCTGCGGCCAGTGCAACCAGAGGGAGTGCTGTGAGCAGGCGGCGCACCCACAGCGGCGTGGTGTCTTCATGGCCAGGGCCGCCCAGAGATAGTGTGCCTTCGGCATTGTTGCCACCAAACAAAGAGCTGGCTGTTTCGGCTTGGTGCGCGCGCAAAGGGGTGCTGCTGCGCTTGCGGGCGGACAAGGCTTGCATGCGTGCGGCGCGCAGGCGCTCGGTGACCACGTACGGCAACTCCGCACTCGTCATGGACAAGCGCGCAGTCAGCTTTCGGGCAAATTGCTCGGCCGCAAGTTCATTGTGGTGTGAAGGTGTGGTCATAACTCAATTCCTTTGGCTTTGAGCGCTTTGCTCAGCGATTGGATGGCTCTGAAGCAGTGTGTTTTGACACTGCCTTCGGAGCAACCCATGGCAGCAGCGGTCTCTGCAACATCCATGTCTTCCCAGTAACGCAGCAAGAAAGCTTCGCGTTGACGCGCTGGCAAAGATTGAATTTCTTTTTCAATACTTTGCAGCAGTTGAGAGCGTTGAGTTAGGGTTTCCGCGCTCTGCGCAGTCTCATGGGTGTCATCGGCTGCGTAAGTTTGCATCCAATCAAAATCGCCGTCTTCGTTGTCATCTCCATGTGCGATGTCGCTCATGGTGGTAAAGACGGCGTTGCGCGTTTTTTGGCGCCGAAACCAGTCCAGAGTGCAGTTGGACAAGATGCGGTGAAACAGCATGGGCAGCTCTGCTGCGGGCTTATCACCGTAGTGCTGGGCCAGTTTAAGCATGCTGTCTTGAACAATATCTAGCGCGGCCTCTTCGTCGCGGACGTGGTAAACCGAGCGCTTAAACGCACGTTTTTCCACGCCTTTGAGGAAGTCGGATAGCTCTTGTTCGGTGGCCAAGACAGGGGTGCTCAGTAAGTCGGAATCTAACGAATCTGCTTACCGTAATTAGTAAAAGCAGTGCGCAGCAAAGACATCCATTATCGCATCGCGTTGGCAAGCCGCCTAAAAAGCGTTAGCCAAACCGTATGTTGCAGTGCCATAATCATCGCTTGCAATTAAACAAGGCAAACGGGTCAAGGTCCGGCGTACACCATTTCGCTCATGTCCTTTGGCCTTAAGTCCTGAACCGGTCCCACAAGGACTTGAGCGAGGGGCACCCAAGGTTTTTCGTTAGAGAAATTCACAAAGGTTGATCATGGAAATCTCCAAAGCAGAGCAAGCCAGTGCAGCGGCTGCTTCTACGCAAACAGCACCTCAAGATTTGATGGGTGCTGAAATTCTCGTCAAGGCGCTTCAAGCAGAAGGTGTGAAACACCTGTGGGGCTATCCTGGCGGTGCAGTGCTCTATATTTACGACGCACTCTACAAACAAGACAGTATCGAACATGTGTTGGTGCGCCATGAGCAGGCGGCCGTGCATGCAGCCGATGGCTTTGCCCGTGCAACGGGTGAAGTAGGCGTGGCGCTGGTGACATCCGGCCCCGGCCTGACCAATGCAGTAACAGGTATCGCTACTGCTTACACAGACTCCATTCCTTTGGTGGTGATCAGCGGCCAGACTTCGGTGGCGGCGATTGGCACCGATGCCTTCAAGAGTGCGACACCGTGGGTATTACCGCCCCATCGTCAAGCACAATTTCTTGGTCAAAGATGTGCGTGATCTGGCTGCCACCATGAAAAAAGCGTTTCATGTGGCCCGCACAGGTCGCCCCGGCCCGGTGGTGGTCGACATTCCTAAGGATGTGTCTTTTAAAAAGGCGACGTACAGCGGCTATCCACAGACCGTGGAAATGCGCTCGTACAACCCTGTGAAAAAGGGGCACTCAGGCCAAATCCGCAAAGCCCTGCAGCTGTTGCTGAGCGCCAAGCGCCCTTATATCTACACCGGTGGTGGTGTACTGCTGGCCAATGCCTGCCAAGAGCTGCGCACCTTGGTGGATATGCTGGGCTACCCCGTTACCCATACCTTGATGGGTCTGGGAGCTTACCCTGCCAGCGATAAGAAATACTTGGGCATGCTGGGCATGCACGGCACGATTGAAGCCAACAACGCCATGCAAAACTGCGATGTGTTGCTGGCCGTGGGTGCGCGTTTTGATGACCGGGTGGTTGGCAACCCCAAGCACTTTATGTCGGTGGAACGCAAGATCATCCATATTGACATTGACCCGTCTTCCATCTCCAAGCGTGTGAAGGTGGATGTGCCTATCGTGGGCGATGTCAAAGACGTGCTGACCGAGTTGATCGCCATGATCAAGGAGACCACCGCCCAGCCTGATGAAGGGGCACTGGCGCAGTGGTGGACGCAGATTGAAGCGTGGCGCAGTCGTGACTGCCTGCAGTTCAATCGCCACAACAAGGAAGTGATCAAGCCCCAGTATGGGTCGATACCTTGTTCAACATGACCAAGGGCGAAGACGTGTACATCACGTCGGACGTGGGCCAGCACCAGATGTGGGCCGCGCAGTACTACCGCTTTGACGAGCCACGCCGCTGGATCAACTCCGGCGGGCTGGGCACCATGGGTGTGGGTTTGCCTTATGCCATGGGCATCAAGCTTGCCAAGCCGCAGGCGGAGGTCTTCTGCATCACGGGCGAAGGCTCGATTCAGATGAACATCCAGGAGCTGGCCACCTGCCGCCAGTACAACACCCCTGTCATCATCTGTGCGCTCAATAACCGCTACCTCGGTATGGTGCGTCAGTGGCAGCAGATTGAGTACTCGGGCCGTTACTCCAGCAGCTATATGGATTCGCTGCCCGACTTTGTGAAGTTGGCCGAGGCCTATGGCCACGCTGGCATCCTGATCGAAGACCCTTCGCAGGTTGAAGCCGCGTTGAAGGAAGCGCGCCGTATTGCTCGCGAAGAGAACAAGTGCGTGTTCCTGGACTTCCGCACCGACCCCACCGAGAACGTGTTCCCCATGGTGCAGGCGGGCAAAGGCATTACTGAAATGCTGCTGGGGCCTGACGACTTGTAAAAAAAGAAGCTGCCAGCGCTTGCTGGTGGCTGATTTCAAAGCCTTTTCGTGCGCAAATGCAGAATTAATCTGCGCTAAGCGCTCTCATTTTGACGAATCTATTGTCTGCCAAGCTGGTCACTTACCGGTGACCGGGGAGGGCAGCGAAAAGAGGAATCTGGACATGAAACACATCATTGCCGTACTGCTCGAAAACGAGCCCGGAGCCCTGTCACGCGTGGTGGGCCTGTTTTCGGCCCGTGGCTATAACATCGAGTCGCTGACCGTTGCCCCCACGGAAGATCCGTCCCTGTCGCGCATGACCATCCAAACCACGGGTTCGGACGATGTGATTGAGCAAATCACCAAGCACCTGAATCGCCTGATTGAAGTGGTGAAGGTGGTGGATTTGACCGAAGGTGCTTACACCGAGCGTGAGCTCATGATGGTCAAGGTGCGTGCGGTGGGCAAAGAGCGCGAAGAGATGAAGCGCATGGCGGACATCTTCCGTGGCCGCATCATTGACGTGACCGAGAAAAGCTACACCGTGGAGCTGACCGGCGACCAATCCAAGAACGATGCCTTCCTGCAAGCGCTGGATCGCACGGCTATTTTGGAAACCGTGCGCACTGGCGCCTCGGGCATTGGTCGCGGCGAGCGCATTTTGCGTGTGTGAAGGCGGCGCAGCCCCATTGCCACGTACACTGATTTTTGAACCAACTTTTACACACCCCATAAAAACACTGGGAACAACTGGAGCCAAGCATGAAAGTTTTCTACGACAAAGACTGTGACCTGAGCCTGATCAAGGGCAAAACCGTAGCCATCATCGGCTACGGCAGCCAAGGCCACGCCCATGCGCAAAACCTGAACGACAGCGGCGTGAAGGTCGTTGTTGGTCTGCGCAAGGGTGGCGCTTCGTGGGACAAGGTTGGCAAAGCTGGCCTGACCGTGATGGAAGTGGACGAAGCCGTGAAGGCCGCCGACGTCGTCATGATGCTGTTGCCTGATGAAAACATCCCTGATGTTTACAACAAGAACGTGGCCCCCAACATCAAGGCTGGTGCGGTGCTGGCATTTGCCCACGGCTTCAATGTGCACTACAACCAAGTGGTGCCCCGCGCTGACGTGGACGTGATCATGGTTGCCCCCAAGGGCCCTGGCCACACCGTGCGCTCCGAATACCTGAAGGGCGGTGGCGTGCCTTCCTTGATCGCCGTGTACCAAGACAAGTCCGGCAAGGCACGTGACATCGCTTTGTCCTATGCATCCGCCAACGGCGGCGGCAAGGGCGGCATCATTGAGACCAACTTCAAGGAAGAGACCGAGACCGACCTGTTCGGTGAGCAGGCTGTGCTGTGCGGCGGCGCCGTAGAGCTGGTGAAGATGGGCTTCGAGACACTGACCGAAGCTGGTTACGCCCCCGAAATGGCTTACTTCGAGTGCCTGCACGAGTTGAAGCTGATCGTGGACCTGATGTACGAAGGCGGTATCGCCAACATGAACTACTCCATCTCCAACAACGCGGAGTATGGTGAGTACGTGACCGGCCCTGAAGTCATCAATGAAGAATCCCGCAAGGCCATGCGCAATGCGCTCAAGCGTATCCAGAGCGGCGAATACGCCAAGATGTTCATCAGCGAAGGTCGCTTGAACTACCCCTCGATGACTGCACGCCGTCGCCAGAACGCCGAGCACGCCATTGAGCAAGTGGGTGGTCAGCTGCGTTCCATGATGCCTTGGATCGCCAAGAACAAGCTGGTGGACCAGACTCGCAACTAATGCGTTGATTGACAGGAGATTGTTCTCCTTAGACCAAGGCCACTGCTCGTGCAGTGGCCTTTTTCTTTGGCGGCTGCTGTGATGACGGCGATACACTGTTGTCAGGCCAGGCGCGAAAGCAGTCTGCGTAAAATACTATGGTTTTAATAGCTGCCTCCGCTTTGGAGAGGCAGTGCACTGGAGGTGCTTCATGCATGACAGCAACGACGCCCAAGTTGGCGATAACGGCGTAGTGATTCGGAAACGCCGCAAAGGGATTTACATCCTGCCGAACTTGTTCACGCTGGCAGCATTGTTTGGGGGCTTTTATGCCATCGTGATGGCCATGAATGGTCGCTTTGACCTGGCTGCTATCGGCGTTTTCTGTGCCATGGTGCTGGATGCTTTGGATGGCCGCGTGGCCCGCATGACCAATACCCAGAGCGCGTTTGGCGAACAGATGGATTCGCTGTGCGACATGGTGTCTTTTGGCGTGGCGCCTGCACTGGTGGCCTATGAGTGGGCGCTTAAAGGTCTGGGCCGCTGGGGCTGGATTGCGGCATTTGTGTATTGCTCGTGTGCAGCGCTGCGCTTGGCACGTTTTAACGTGAACACCGGCGTGGTGGATAAACGTTGGTTCCAGGGCTTGCCTTCTCCAGCGGCTGCGGCACTGGTGGTGGGCTTTATGTGGGTGCTGAACGACTACGGCGTGGTGCGCGGTGAAGATGGCGTGCTGACTTGGGGGCAGATGATGTGGATCATGTTCTTCCTGACGCTGTACTCAGGCCTGACGATGGTGACCAACGTGCCTTTCTACAGCTTCAAAGATTTGAACATGAAGCGCAGCGTGCCGTTCGCCGCCATCATCTTGATTGTTTTGGCCATTGCCATCATCAATATTCATACCCCTACCGTGCTGTTTGCTGTTTTTGCCATCTATGGCTTTAGCGGTTACGCCGTGTATGTGGTGCGCAAGACCAAGGGTCAGCAAACCAGTGTGATCAGCACGTCCAAGGACGAGCCTGAAGAACGCGGCTTGCACCACTAAGCAAAAATGCGGAAACACTCGTTCAAAAAAGTGTGCTAGAGTTGTCCGCATGCAAAACCTGTCGCTAGCCCTACTACTAACCATCATGTCCAACGGGCAGATTTAGTAGCGCGCGCGTACAACACCCTACTTCCACGGCCCGTAGCTTCCAGCGACGGGCCGTTTTGTTTTTTGGGGTTGCTGGAACCAGGTCGAATTTTCTTGAATCACGAAAGAGAGCGTGCTGGGTATGAGCGAGGATGAAATAGTGGAGTTGGCACGCACGAATGCCCAACTGTTCAAGGAGATTGCGTCGGAGCACCCCAATACCGACTGGACGTTTGAATACTCTCCCGAGATGTACTCGGACACCGAGGTGGAGTTCTCCAAGCGCGTGATCGATGCCGTGACCGATGTCTGGCAGCCCACCCCCCAGAAGAAGTGCATCATCAACTTACCCACTACCGTGGAGCACTCCAGTCCCAACATCTTTGCTGACATGGTGGAGTGGACACACCGCAACTTGCAGCGCCGTGATTGCATCGTGCTGTCGGTACACCCGCACAATGACCGTGGCACCGGCACTGCGACGGCCGAAATGGCCTTGCTGGCGGGTGCTGACCGCCTGGAAGGCTGCTTGTTTGGCAATGGCGAGCGCACCGGCAATTTGGACATCGTCAACGTGGCGTTGAACATGTATATCAACGGTGTGAGCCCTGGTCTGGACTTCTCGGACATTGATGGCATTCGTGCCACGGTCGAATACTGCAATCAGTTGCCTGTGCACCCGCGTCATCCATATGTGGGCGAGTTGGTGTACACCTCGTTCTCGGGTTCGCACCAAGACGCCATCAAAAAAGCGTTCGCTGCACGCAAGGACGGCGATATCTGGGACATGCCTTACCTGCCGATTGACCCCAAGGATTTGGGGCGCAGCTATGAAGCGGTGATTCGCGTCAATAGCCAGTCGGGCAAGGGCGGTATTTCGTACCTGCTCGAGGCCGAGTACGGCCTGCAATTGCCTCGTCGTTTGCAAATTGAGTTTTCGCAAGTGGTGCAGCACGAAATGGATACGCTGGGCACTGAGTTTACGGCGGCAGACTTGTGGAGAATTTTCCGCAAGGAGTTCAGCATGGACATCTCTCAAGTGCCGCAGTACCGGATGGCCGAAGAAAATGGCGTGGTCACGATGAATGCCAAGCTCAACTGGGATGGCCAAGAGCGTGTGTTGGAAGGGCAGGGCAATGGTGCAATTGATGCGTTTGTTCAAGCCTTGTCCCAGTCGCTGGGACGATCTGTGCGCGTGATGAACTACGCTGAACACGCTGTGGGCGAAGGCGCGAACGCCCAGGCTGTGGCTTACGTGGAAGTGCGTGTGGACGATGGCCAAACCATGTTTGGCGTGGGCATGGATGCCAACATTGTGTCGGCCTCCATTCGCGCCATCATGTCTGGTTTGCGTCGGGCGGCGGCGCTGCAAACGGTGGCCGCTTAAGTCGTATTTCAGACGGCATTTGCAACGGTGGTGCAAGTGCTGTCTGGCGACGGTCTTGCCGTATTGTGAAATCTGCAAATGCGGCTCCAAAGGAGTTTCGGTTTGAGGTTGGTGCCGCTTATGTTGCGTGCTCTCAAATAATTGGAAATGTGTGCTAGTTACGTGCTACAACCGGTAGGTGCAGGCCTATAATTCGGCCAATTGCCCCAAAAAAACGTGTATTTACGTAAATTGCACGACTTTTTGCGTGGTAACCGGCACTCCCTTGTTGTTTTGCTCGGAGCACTTGCATGCACCACCGTTCCCCGTTTGCGTCTCATCGAATCGCCAAGGCCCTAGCTTTTTGACTTTGAGTTGTGCGCTAGCTACACCTGCCGCTTACGCCGCCAAACAGGCACCGACCAAAAAGCAAGCAACTGCCTCTGCTTCTGCCAAGAAGAAGCAGCCTGCTCAGGCAGTTACCACCAAAAAAGTGGCGGCGCAAAAAAAGATCAAATCCTTGGCGGTGGCTCCTAGCCGCAAAGTACAAGCCAGCCGCACTACCCAAGCCAGTACCAAAGTTGCACGCAAAGCCACTGCGACACGTGCGGTTGCCGCTGCGGCAGCGGGTGCCGCAGCCGTAGCGGTTGCGCGACCTTCATTCGGCCAGATGGCTGGCTTGCACCAGGTGGCAGATCCGCTGGATTTGAAGTCCAGTGTGGCACTGGTGCTGGATCAAGACACCAAAGAAGTGCTGCTGAGCAAGAACGACCATGCTGTGCTGCCGATTGCCTCCATCACCAAGCTGATGACGGGGTTGCTGATTGCTGAGGCGCATTTGCCGATGGATGAGGTGCTCACCATCACGCAAGATGACGTGGACACGGAAAAACACAGCAGCTCGCGCTTGCGCGTAGGTACACAGCTGACGCGTGGCGAGATGCTGCATCTGGCACTGATGTCCAGCGAAAACCGCGCCGCCCATGCGCTGGGTCGCACCTATCCCGGTGGTTTGCAGCACTTTGTGCAGTTGATGAACAACAAGGCCAAGCTGCTGGGTATGACCGAAACCCAGTATGTAGAGCCTACGGGGCTGTCCAGCCGCAACCAATCCAGCGCGCACGATCTGGCTACGCTGGTGAATGTGGCGCATGGCAATACCTTGCTGCGCCAGCTGTCGACGTCGCCGAGCCATGAAGTGGCAGTCGGCAATCGCATGCTGCAGTTCAACAATACCAACAGCTTGGTCAAGAGTGACCGCTGGGATATTGGCTTGCAAAAGACGGGCTATATCTCTGAAGCTGGCCGCTGCTTGGTCATGCAAGCGGAAGTGGCGGGGCGCAAGCTGATCATGGTGTTCTTGGATTCCATGGGTAAATACAGCCGCCAAGGCGATGCAGAGCGTGTGCGCCACTGGGTAGAGAACTTGGGTGACAAGCACATGGTGGCTGCGAATAAGTAAGCTTTCACCGCCGGTCTTTCTTTAAAAAGAGAGCGGCTAGCGCAGGATTTTCAAGGTTTTTAGATAGAAAAGTATCTGAAACGATTGAAATAAAAGCGCTAGCCGCTCTCTTTTTTCATTAAAAGCAAGGATGCCAGACTGCATGCGCTATCTGCAGTAGGCAAGAAAAAAGCCGCATCCATCGCTGGTAGCGGCTTTTAAAGTATCTTGTGTGGCGCGGCGTACTGGAATCGAACCAGTGACCCACAGCTTAGAAGGCTGTTGCTCTATCCAACTGAGCTAACGCCACCACCTTGCGCTTTGCAAAAAGCGCAAGTCTTCAATCATACCGTGCATTGGAGTGGCTTGGCGGCTTGTTGGTTCTTACTCTTCTTCAAACACGATCTGGGGCAGGGCGACAACGCGCGCGGTTTCGTTCAACTGACTCAGGATGCCGTGGCTGTAGAAGCTGTAGGGGGTGTCGGGCTCGAGTGCAGCCGCTGCCAAAAATGCCAGGGGTTGGTTCATGCTGACGTAGTAACTGCCGGGTGCAGCTTCCATGTGACCGCGTGCCAAGCTGATGCTGGTGGTGCCATTGCCTGTCGCGGCTGCGCTGCTTTGGTAAGTTTCCACGTCCAGCGAAGACAGTTCCGCCACACGCTGCACATAGACGCCCATCATGCCCAGGCGCTCGGTTGCTTGCACGGCATTGGCGGACAGCCAGTAGCCGCATGCATGGCTGCGAGTGCGTGGTGCGCCCAGTGCCAAACCACTGGTCCAAGCCGCAGGCTTTTGCACGATGTGGGCGCTGGCGGCATCAATCAAGGTGACGTCGCGCTGCTCCATGCGGGGCTGTGCCTGTACCGTCAAACTGCTGCGGCAGGCTTGAGAAGCCACATCGCGGGTCACAAACGAGTTGACTTGGCGTAGTTCTGCTGCGCGCTGTGCTGCACTCTCCAGCACCGTGGTCATGGCTTTGACGTGGCTGTGTACGCGCCGCTGCAGGTGGGTGCGTCCCAAATCGCTGCCACGGCTGCTAGCTTCCATGCTCACCACGTTCTTCAGGCTGGAGACGTTGCGCAAGGTGGTGGGTTCCGTCGTGCCCATGGCAAAGCCGGTTGCGGCGCTGGGGCCTGTGGCTTCAAACGACCAATCCACGCGCATGCCTGCTTGGCTCAGTGTCTGGCTGACGGGTTGGTGCAGCCATTCGCGGGCGGCTTTGGTGACAAACTCGTGGCCGTTGGGGGTAACCGCGTATTGCAGACCCATGTCGTTGGCACGCACGGCGCTAAAGCGTTGCAGCGTAGGCTGGACTGCGTTGAACTCGCCAGCATCAAGCAACACGCTGGGGCGGTAGTCGCGGGGCAGGTTGGCCAAAAGCGTGCTTCAGGGGTCTGGAGGAGCAGGTGGTCTTGCCGCAAATCTGTGCCGTCGGCGGTGGTTGCAGTGCCTTGTGCAAACCCGTCGGGATTGGCGCGAGGCACAAAAATAATGTTGATTTTGTCGAGCAAGGGAGCGAGCAAGCCGCCAGCGCCCAGTTCCTTGGATAGCACCAGCACGGCTTCGGTGGCTGCAGTGTCTGTGCCTTGCTGGCCGGCCACGATCATGACGGTGGGGCGGCCGCTTTCATCCAAAGCCAGAGGAGAGATAGCTGGTGCCTTGGTGGCGACCAATGCATAAATTGGGGTGCCGCTTTGCGCGCTGCCGCTGTTGAGCAGGCCAATGCGGGGTGACTGGTTCAGACTTTGCTGGCTGATCTCGCGCAGCAGCTCGGCCAGTTCGCTGTTGGTGGTGGCACTGTGGCGGCCTTCGGATAAGCCGGGTGTGCTGTAGCGTTCGCTAGGGTCTGGAAAAAGCGCGGCGATAGCGGCGCTGTAAGGCAACACTTCCAACCGGGTGTTGGGGGCCACGGGTGTCACACTGGCTGCACTCGGTGCAGATGCGGTGCTTGCAGCTGCAGAGGCGGGCGTGGAGGGCGCTTGCGGGAGTGGTGCTGTGGATGCGGCGGGCCATTCAGGCAGCGGTGTGCTGGAGCACGCAGCCAGAGTCAGCGCAGAAGCCAGCAGCATCCAGCGCGAAGCGTGTGATGAAAGAGCGTGACCTGGGCGTTCCAGATACGGCGCGAAGACAGGGGCGAAGGGCTTTGTCATAGTGCTGTAAACCGTAGATACCAAGGGAGATGATGCCGAGCAACGCTAGAGGCATATCGCTGGAAGCGATCGAGCAAAGTGCGCGAATGGTGGTCGCGCAGCGGCTCGATGCTGTCAGCGCAAGGCGCTAGCCTTCTGAAAGGTTGTGAAGGCTGCGACCTGTGCGCTGAGGAGGGCTTTAACGGTTGAAGCCGCCGCCGCCACGGCGGTTGCCACCGCCAAATCCGCCGCCGCTACCGCCAGTGTTGCCGCCGCGGAAGCCACCACCGCCGCTGCGGCGTGGACGCTCCACCATCAGGTCGATGCTGGTGCGTGTGGGGTCAGGTTGACCGCCGCTGGTGCTACGAGGTGGGCGCGAAGAGGGGCGATCCAGCTGGGTGCCCAAGTGCGCGTTGGCACGTGGTTGACTGTCGTCAAAGCGGTTGTAGTCATGGTCGAACGACTGGCGCGGTGTGCGGGGCTCACGCTGCTGACGGGGTTCGCGCAATTCGCGCGGCTCGCGAGGTTGGCGTGGCTCGCGCGGTGCTTGGTCACGCTCACCGTGGCTGCTGATTGGGGCGTTGGGGCCACGTGGGTTATCGCG
>NZ_CADEPJ010000154.1 GCF_902829245.1 Comamonas jiangduensis
CTACAAGGGCAATTACTCCGACTGGCTGATCCAGAAGGGCAACCGCCTGGAAGCCGAACAAAAGGGTGAAGAAGCCCGCGCCAAGGCCTTGAAGAAGGAATTGGAATGGGTGCGCCAAAACTCCAAGGGCCGCCAAGCCAAGTCCAAGGCGCGTATTGCACGCTTTGAGGAATTGAGCGATTACGAATACCAGCGCCGCAACGAAACACAGGAAATCTTCATTCCTGTGGCGGAACGTCTGGGCTCCAAGGTCATTGAGTTTAAGAATGTGTCCAAGGCGTTTGGCGATCGTTTGCTGATCGACAACCTGTCGATGAACATTCCCGCAGGTGCGATCGTCGGCATCATCGGCCCGAACGGCGCCGGTAAGTCGACCCTGTTCAAGCTGATCGCTGGCAAGGAGCAGCCTGACTCCGGTACCGTGGAAATCGGCCAAACCGTGAAGATGGCCTTCGTGGACCAGCACCGCGATGCGTTGGCCGACGACAAGACCGTGTGGGAAGACATCTCCGGTGGTCTGGACATGATCAACGTGGGCAAGTTCACCATGGCTTCGCGTGCTTACGCAGGTCGCTTTAACTTCAACGGCCAAGACCAGCAAAAGAAGGTGGGCATGCTCTCCGGTGGTGAGCGCGGTCGCCTGCACCTGGCCAAGACCTTGGTCCAGGGCGGCAACGTGTTGCTGCTGGACGAGCCCTCGAACGACTTGGACGTGGAAACCTTGCGTGCCTTGGAAGACGCGCTGCTGGAATACGCCGGGACCGTGATGGTGATCTCGCACGATCGCTGGTTCCTGGACCGTATCGCCACGCACATCCTGGCCGCCGAAGGCGATTCGCAGTGGGTGTTCTTTGACGGCAACTACCAAGAGTACGAAGCCGACAAGAAGAAGCGCCTGGGCGAAGAGGGCGCAGCCCCCAAGCGCTTCCGCTACAAAGCCCTCAAGTAATTGGGCGCTTGATGCAGCAAAAGGCTCCTTCGGGGGCCTTTTTTGCGTCGGATGGGCAAGTTTTCTCGCAAATTCGCGTGCCTGCGAAGCAGGCCATCGCATTCTGTGTGCGTCAGAGCGGGTTAACCCCCTCGGGCAAACCGAGCTGGGGTTTGTATAAAAGTCTGCTTGATGCCAGTCAAGGCTGCAGCCTTGGCGGGCAACGTGATTCCACCAATCTTCAGGAGACTTTCCGTATGCGCTTTGCTTTTTCGCCTTCTCGTCGTTGGTTTGCCCAGTTGGGCGTTGGGGCGCTGGCCTGTATGACCTTGGGTACGGGCTAGGGAGTCACCATGTCTGATCGCTTTTCCTCCAAGGCTGGCGCTGGCCGCCGCGCTGTACTGACTGCTGCTGTGCTGGCGCTGGCCGGTGCCTTCACCGTGCCTGCCATGGCCCAAGACGCGGCCAAAAAGCAGTTGCGCATTGGCGCCACTGCTGGCTCCAACTACGACCTGCTGCAAGAAGGTATCGTGCCCCAGCTCAAGGCCAAGGGCTACAGCGTCAAGCTGATCGAGTTCAACGACTACGTGCAGCCCAACCTGGCGCTGGACGATGGCTCGCTGGACGCCAACTTTTTCCAGCACCGCGCTTATTTTGACCAGTTCACCAAAGACCGCAAGCTGGCGCTGAGCGCCATCGTGCAAGGCCCTGTGGCGCCGATGGGCGTGTACTCCAAGAAGTTCAAGAGCATCAACGACCTCAAGAGCGGTGCCCGCGTGGCCCTGCCCAACGACCCCAGCAACCTGGCGCGCGCGCTGCTGGTGCTGCAAAACGCAGGCCTGATCAAAATCAAGGACGGTGTGAACCCCGCCCGCGTATCCGAGCTGGACCTGGCCGAGAACAAGCACAAACTCAAGTTCCTGCCCCTGGATGCGGCCCACCTGCCCCGCGCCCTGGAAGACGCGGACTTTGTGGTGGTCAACGGCAACTTCGCCATGTCTTCGGGCCTGAAGCTGAGCGAAGCCGTGGTGCTGGAGAAAACGCCAGACCAGTACCTGAACGTGGTGGCTGTGAAAGCCGGTAACGAGAACACCCAGTGGGCCAAGGATTTGGCGGAGGCCTACCGCTCACCCGCTTTCAAGCAGGTGGTGGACACCAAGTTTGTGGGCTATATGAAGCCTGCTTTCTTGCAGTAAGCAGCGCCGCTTCAGCGCTTGCCCCATCCCCAAAGGCTGCCGTGAGGCAGCTTTTTTTGCGTGGTTGGCATCCAGCGGCCTTATGCCACCCGCATCCCCAAGCGTTGTTACCCCGGCTATGCCGCCATGGCCTGCAGTGAAGCAGCCATCCAATGCCTCTCTATATATCAATTAGAAATATGTGATCTATTTTTTATTGGTTTGGGTTTGAAAGATGTTTGCCGATACTGCACTTCATCAGCGCGGCGTACAGCAGGTTTGCCCACATCGCGCGATGCACAACCGACCGGAGGCAAGACACCATGTTTATTTTTCAACCCCAGCGCCGCGTACTGTTGGCCACCACTTTGGCACTGGCCACCTGGGCCGCAGCCCCTGCCATGGCGCAATACGCCAGCAAAAAACAGCTGGTGATTGGCGGCACAGCGGGCTCCAACATTGACCAGCTGCAGGCCGGCATCGTGCCGCTGCTGACTGCCAAGGGCTACAAGGTCAAGCTGGTGGAGTTCAACGACTACGTGCAGCCCAATCTGGCGCTGGCCGATGGTTCGCTGGACGCCAACTTTTTTCAGCACGAGGTGTATTTCAACCAGTTCAAGGGCGACCGCAAGCTGGATCTGAAGGCGCTGGTGCAAGGGCCGATTGCGCCCATGGGTGTGTATTCCAAGCAGCGCAAAAGCTTGGCGGATTTGAAGGAGGGCGACAAGGTGGCGTTGCCCAACGACCCCAGCAATCTGGCACGTGGGCTGCTGTTGCTGCAGCAAGCGGGGCTGGTCAAGCTCAAGGAGGGCGTGAACCCGCTGCGGGTGTCGGAGCTGGATTTGGCCGCCAACCCCAAAAAGATCAAGCTGCTGCCGTTGGATGCAGCGCACCTGCCGCGCTCTCTGGATGACGCGCAGTACGCCATCATCAACGGCAACTTTGCGATTTCTTCGGGCTTGAAGCTCACGGATGCCGTGTTGCTGGAGAAAACCCCGGAGCACTACCTGAACGTGGTGGCCGTGAAAACCAAGGACCAGGGCGCCCAATGGGCCAAGGACTTGGAAGCGGCTTTCCGCTCTGCCGCGTTCAAGCAGGTAGTGGATACCAAGTTTGCGGGTTACGCCAAGCCTGATTTTTTGCAATAAACCAGTGGGTGTGTAGAGGGAACGCATTAGGGGCAGCCTGGGAGGCTGCCCTTTTTTTGTGAGGCAGATGCAGGGGGTCTGGCTAGTTTTGAAGGAAAACAGCTGCCAGCGCTTGCTGCATAAGCGATGGCAGCTATCAAAACCGTGAAAACTGCGGCCTCTCAGCGTGGCAGCGCGCCATCACTTCGGCGTGCAGGTGGGCAAAAGCGCGCCATTCCATGGCTTGTAGCTGTGCCACCTGCTGCGCGGGCAGCGCGTGCGTGAGGGCGGCGGCGCCCAGGTCGCTCAAGATGGCTTCGCCCGTGGTGGGCTGCCACAGAATATTGTGCGCATACAGATCGCCGTGCAGCACGCCCCGTGCGTGCAAATGCTCCACCGCGCTGCGTACACAGGCCAGCAGGCGCTGGGCGGTGGCGGGTGTGAAGCACGTGCCGGGCGCATACACATCGCGCGTGCAGCTGGACAGGCTGGGTGGCCCCGCCAGGTTCTGCCAGCCTGCGGCCAGCAGTGGCAAGGCCATGGCCAGTTGGCCGTGCGGATGGCCGTGTACCTGTGCCAGCGGCGTGAGCAGGTGAGGGTGCTGGCCTGCGGCCATGCCGGCAGCCAGCTCGGACTGCGGTGTGCCGTCACTGGTCCATGCCGCTTTGAACACTTTGAGCGCAATCGCCTGCCCTGTGTCGGTACGTAGGGCGCGGTAAATGTGGCCGCTGGCGCCTTCGCCCAGCAGTTCATGCACTTGCAGGTTTTGATAAGAAATGGTCTTTTGCGCAGATGCACAAAGCGCTTGCAGCTCACTTTTTGGGTAGCCGGGTTGCCGGCGACTGCAGGCCAGGCCAAGGCGGGCAACTCCAAGAGCTGGCTTGGAATGCGGGTGAACTGGTTGCTGGCCAGGCGCAGCAATTCCAGCTGGGTGCAGTCACGCAGGTCTGGCAAGGCCGTGAGCTGGTTGCACGGAGCATCAGCTTTTGCAGGCGGGGCGCTGGCCCAGGCTGGCGGGCAGGGCGGTGAGCTGGTTGTCGGTCAGGATCAGCCAGCGCAGGCGTGCGGGCAGGCTGTTTTCGGGGATGTGGGCAAGCTGACAGGCTTTGAAGCCCACCATTTCCAGCTGCGGGCACTGGCCCAGCACAGCGGGCAGGGTGGTGAAGGGATTGTTGGAGGCAAACAGCACGCGCAACTGCGTAAAGCGCGAGAAGTCGTCCGGCAAGCTGGTGAGCAGGTTGCCGGACAGATCCAGCAGCTCTAGCGTGTCGGCCAGATGGAACAGTTGGCGGGGAAATTCGGTGAGGCCCAGGTGGGTGAGCCGCACGTGGCGCGCGCCAGCCAGTGCGCCGCTATGTAAATCGTCAAGGGTATGCATGCAGGCGCCAGTGTAGGCGCAGCTGCATGCACGGGGCCGCAGGGTGGTGCCGGCGGTTGCTGGCGGGGTTTACTGGGTTACGGCTTCAATGTGCGTAATCAGCAAGTTCCCGCCGCCCGTGTCTTCCACACGGAAAACCACCTTGGTGCCGGGCTGCAGTGTTTGGGCCTGGGCGGGGTCTTTCAGGCCGAACACCATGGTCATGGGTGGCATGCCCAGATTGGCAATTTCACCGTGGCGGATGGTGAGCTTGCCGCTGCGCGCATCCACGCGGGTGATGACACCTTCGGTCAGGGCGGCGCCCGCAGCAACGCTGGCAATTGGGGCCGCATGGCTGCTGTGGTCCGCAGGGTTTTGGGCGGCTGCGGGTTGGTCGCCAGCAACAGCCCCAAAGCGCTGGTGGCAGCGCGCAAAGTGAACCCACTGGTCATGGTGTGCACTCCTGGTGTTTAGCGGTAGCTGGTGAAGACACGGGCGTTGACGTTGTTGCCCATCAGGTTTTTGCTCACCAGCAGCACGTCGTACGGGTCTTTGCGGCCGCCGTATTCGGGGCCATCCATGCCGGGGCTGCCAATCGGCATGCCGGGCACGGTAATGCCCAGCGCCTTGGGCTTGTCCTTGAGCAGCTTGTGCACGTCGGCGGCGGGCACATGGCCTTCGACCAGGTAGCCGCCGACCAGCGCGGTGTGGCAAGAGCCGTATTGCGCGGGCAAGCCCAGCTTGGCGCGCACGGCGGTGTTGCCCGTGTCATGTACTTTCACGCTGAAGCCGGCTTGCTCCATCAGCACGATCCAGTCCTTGCAGCAGCCGCAGTTGGGGTCTTTCCAGACTTCCATGGGGATTTTGGCGTGCGATGCTGCCAGCGCAGGCAGGGCGGCCATGCCTGCGGCAGCCGCCAGCAGGTGCAGGGCGTGGCGACGGGTGGTTTTCTGGGTGGTCATGGGGAGTTCCTTTCTCTCTGGAGGTGATTTCGTTATTCCGTAACGGTGAAGGTGCCGGTCATGCCAGCTTGGTAGTGGCCCGCGATCAGGCAGGCAAACTCAAAACTGCCGCTGCGGTTGAAGTTCCACACTAGGTCTTCGCTGGTGCCGGGGGCCACGTGGGCCATATAGGGCTCGGCATGCTGCATGCCGGGAAACTTCAGCATCATCTGTGCATGTTCATGCAGGCTGGCCTGCGTGCCCAGCACCACCTCATGCATGATTTGCCCTTGGTTGACCACATGCAAACGCACGGTTTCACCGCGCTTCACGCTGAAGTGGTTGGGGCTAAAGCGCATGTCGTCGGTCATGTTCAAGGTGATGGTGCGCACAGCGCTGCTGGCATCGCCGGCAATCCCCCAGGCTTTTTGTTCTTTGACCATGAGGCTCGCTGGCGCATGGCTTTCATTGCCATGAGAAAAAACAGTGTTAGCGAGTGTCAGTAAAGCGCTGATAGCTATAAATTTCAGAGTTTTCATGGGTGCATTCCTTTAATGCTGGGCGTGGCCGTTGCTGGACTCGGGTTTGCGCACGCTGGGTGCGCCCGGCGATTGGCCTGGTGGGGTTTGCCGGGGCGCGCCGGCCTCCAGCGGCTGGCCCTGCCAGGCGTAGGCCTGGGTGCCCGGGGGCTGCGTGTGCCAGCCGGGGTCGCCGTAGTCGTTGGCACCCAGGTGCTTGCGCACCTTGAAGGTGGTGAACATGCCGCCCATCTCGATGTTCCCGTAGGGGCCTTGGCCCGTCATCATCGGGAAGGTGTTGTCGGGCAGGGGCATTTCCATGGCGCCCATGTCGCCCATGCCCCGCTCGCCCATCAGCATGTAGTCGGGCACGATCTTCTGGATCTTGCCCACCAGGCCGCGGTGGTCCACGCCAATCATGGTGGGCACGTTGTGGCCCATGGCGCCCATGGTGTGGTGGCTCTTGTGGCAGTGCAGGGCCCAGTCGCCGGGCTCGTCGGCGATCAGCTCGATCTGCCGCATCTGGCCCACGGCCACGTCGGTGGTCACCTCGGGCCAGCGGGCGGACTTGGGCACGGGGCCGCCGTCGGTGCCGGTGACCTCGAACTCGTGGCCGTGCAGGTGGATGGGGTGGTTGGTCATGGTCAGGTTGCCCACGCGGATGCGCACCCTGTCGCCTTGCTTGGCCACCAGCGGCGTGATGGACGGAAAGGCCCGGCTGTTGAAGGTCCAGATGTTGAAATCCGTCATCTCGTTGATGCGCGGCGTCATCGCCCCAGGCTCCACGGCATAGGCGGCCAGCAGGAAGGCGTAGTCGCGCTGCACGTCGGCAATCAGCGGGCGGCGGCCCTTGGCCTGCACGTTCGGGTGGGTGATCCACAGGCCCATCATGCCCATGGCCATCTGCACCATCTCGTCCGAGTGCGGGTGGTACATGAAGGTGCCGGGGCGGCGCGCCGTGAACTCGTAGACAAAGGTCTTGCCCGGCGGGATGTGTGGCTGGTTCAGCCCGCCCACACCGTCCATGCCATTGGGCAGGCGCTGGCCGTGCCAGTGGATGGTGGTGGCCTCGGGCAGGCGGTTGGTGACGAAGATGCGCACCTGGTCGCCCTCGACCACCTCGATGGTCGGTCCGGGCGACTGGCCGTTGTAGCCCCACATGTTGACGAAAAAGCCCGGTGCGACCTCGCGCACCACGGGGTCGGCCACCAGGGGGAACCCCTTGACGCCGGCGTTCCTGCGCCCGGGCGTGGGCCCGCCGGTCCAGGGGACCCCCGG
>NZ_CADEPJ010000155.1 GCF_902829245.1 Comamonas jiangduensis
GGATGTGACCACTGCGGTCATCTTCGGTGGCGTCGGCATGAAGCCCCAGATTGACCGCATCCGCAAAGGTGTGGACGTGCTGGTGGCCACCCCTGGCCGCCTGCTCGACTTGCAACAGCAAGGTTTCATGGATCTGTCCAACGTTGAAGTGCTGGTACTGGACGAAGCCGACCGCATGCTGGACATGGGCTTTATCCACGACGTCAAAAAAATTCTGGCGCTGGTGCCTGCCAACAAGCAAAGCCTGCTGTTCTCCGCCACCTTCAGCGATGACATCCGCTCCTTGGCCAACAACCTGCTCAAAAACCCAGAGAGCATTCAGGTCACGCCCAGCAACACGACGGTGCAGCGCATCAAGCAGGTGATCCACCCTGTGGGCCGCACCAAGAAAAAAGAAGTGCTGCTGCACATCATTAACGAGAACAACTGGAGCCAGGTGCTGGTGTTCACACGCACCAAATTTGGCGCCAACCATGTGGCCGAGTACCTGACCAAGCACGGTGTGACCGCGATGGCGCTGCATGGCAACAAGAGCCAAAGCGCACGTACGCAAGCCTTGGCGGGCTTCAAGACCGGCGAGTTGCGAGCCCTGGTGGCCACCGATATTGCAGCCCGTGGCATCGACATTGACGAGCTGCCCCACGTCGTCAACTACGAAATTCCCAACGTCCCCGAAGACTACGTGCACCGCATCGGCCGTACAGGCCGTGCGGGCCGTGAAGGCCACGCCGTCAGCTTGGTCTGCATGGACGAAGAAGGCTTCATGATGGAAATTGAACGCTTTACCAAGCAAGAAATTCCCGTCGTGCCTATGCCTGAGTTTGGCCCTGAACCCGGTGAAAAGGCAGAGCCAATTGCCATGGGGCGCCAAACCATCTGGGGCGGTGCAGGCAAACCACCAAGCCGTGACGTCATGCAAGCGGCTGCACGTGCTGCACGCCAAGAGATGATGGAGCGCATTCGCACCACCAAGACCGGACAAGGTGAACGCGGCGGCCGCGGCCAACGCTCGCCGCGTGCAGCAGCACCTGCTGGGCGGCGGTGAGCGTGGCCTGCTCCAGCTGCCAGCCTTGCCAGCGGCTGCGCCACGGCAGGGTGATGAGCTGGACCAGGTTGAGGCTGAGCTGGCGCTCGATCTCGCGCTCATGGCCGTTGACGAAGCGCCCCAGCGTCAGCGTGGGGTTGAACAGGGTCAGGGCCTGGGCGCGCGCATATCCAGCCAAGCGTTGTAGCAATCACTGGCCCAGAGGTTTGCAATGCAAGCGCAGAGGGCAGAACCAGCGCAGCACCTTACGCCTGCGCAGGGCCTGTTACAAGATTTATTACAAGTGCTTTCAGGCGATAGCGCTGATGCAGCCTGCGCTAGTTGCTATAGAACTTTTTTTGCGCAACGCCACCCAGCCGCCAGTCGGGCATGGCGCGGGCAATGCTGTGCACCACCAAGGCCGTCAGCGCGCATTTGAGCAGGTCACCGGGGATGAAGGCCACGTTGGCCCACATTGCCTGGGTCAGTGGCAGCTTGGCAATCCACACCAGTCCCGCAATGCCGCAGACATACAGCACTGCAATGCCGCCCACGGCAGATGCCATAAACGCGCTGCACGCTGCGCGCAGCGGGGTGGATTTGGGCAGCCAGGCCATCAACCAGCCTGTGACCAGGGCCGCCAGCGGCCAGCCCACCAGATAGCCCGCCGTGGGGGCGACAAACACGCCCAAACCACCCCGCCCGCCCGACAGCAGCGGCAACCCGACGGCCACTGCCACCAGGAACACCAGCATGGCCTGCAACCCGCCACGGGCCGAGCAAGCAGCCCGCCAGCATGACGCCCAGGGTTTGGATGGAAATGTGCACCCCCAGCGGCAGATCAATTTTGGGGATCAAGCCCATGACGCCCAAGAGGGCGGCAAACAAAGCCACCATGGCAATGGATTCAGAACTGCGGCGTGTCAAAGGGGTGTGCATGGTGTGTGAAACCTCGGTTGTTCACCACGGTGGTGTGGCGCGAGCTGGCATTGTATGCACGCTATTTGTATCTAAAGCAGCTGCAATTTGAATTCATCTGCATTCAATAGATTAGTTTGAGTAGCTGGTAAAAGTGGCGATTGCGTCGTCATTGGGTGGCCGGAAACGCACAGTTTGCGTGCAAATGGCAGCAAATGAGCGGCGCTGTGGCCAACCTTCGGTTATCGCGCGGTGAAAAGCAAGCAACAGCGGTCATCGTCTGTGGTAGATGTCGCCAGCCAGCGCCCGCTGCACCTCTGCAGGGTCGCATCAGCTGGTGCGCAATTGCTCCAGCATGCGGCACGCGCCCTCTACGTGCTGGCGGGCAGCGGGGCTGGCTACTAGCATGCGCGCAAAGCCGTGCACCATGCCATCGGCACGCTGCAGCACACACTGGGGGCCTTGGGGCAGTGCTTGCAGTTGGTGGGCAAAGTTTTCGGCTTCGTCGCGCAAGATGTCATGGCTGGCCGTCATGATCGCAGTGGGCGGCAGACAAGGCAGTGCGGCCGTGCACAAGCTGGGCGCGCGCAGGGCATCATCTGCGCCGCCCAAGGCTTGCCAGTACCGGTGCATGGCGGCATCAGTCAGCCCATAGCCTTGGGCAAATGCTTGCACACTGGGTGTGGCCAGATCTGGCAGCAGGCAAGGGTAGAGCAGCAACAGCGCTTGAATTTGTGCATGTGCAGTGTGCTGCTGCAGCACGGCGCGCACGGCGGTGGCCAAAGCCAGGTGGCCGCCCGCACTGTCACCGCCCAGCAGCACCTTGCTGGAGGCAAACGGCAGCACGCCTTGCATCTGGTGCAGCCAGTGCAGCACAGCCTGGGCATCGTCCACTGCCGCAGGGAAAGGATTCTCCGGCGTGCGGCGGTAGTGCACGCTCAGCACCGTATGGCCACTGTAGTGGGCCAGGTGTTCACACAGGTCATCGTGTGTATCCAGGCTGCCCACCATCCAGCCGCCGCCATGCAGCCACACCAAGGTCTGCCCGCTGGCATGGTGGCTGGGCATGTAGCTGCGCACGGTGATTTCGCGCCCTGGGGCAGACACAAAGTGGTTCTGCACAGCAATCCCAGCCAGCCCTTGCCTGCGCAGCAAGCGCGCCTGCAACTCACTGAGCAGGCGGCGGCGTTGCACGCAGTCCAGCTGTGGGGTGGGCGTTTGTGCATCCAGCTGCGCAAAACGCTGCAGGCAGATGGCCAAGGCCGGGTCGATGTCAGAGGGTTTCATGGTTTTGATAGCTGCCAGCGCTTGCTGCATAAGTGCTAGAGGGATATTTAATGCTTACTCTGCGGCTGCAGTGCTTGGGGGCGCGCGGTATACCAGCACCTTCAGGCTGCGCTCTTCGTCCACATCGGCAAACACGGCGGGGTTGGCCACGCGCTCGACAAATTGCAGCTCGGGCGCAATCTCGGCCATCTGGTCCTGCAGAAAGGCGGTATTGAGCTCGGGTGCATTCAGGCACAGCAGCACATGGCCGCCGGGGCGAAGCAGATCGGGCAGGCGGCGCATGAGCTTGGCGTAGTCTTTGGTGGCCACAAAGCTGCCCTTTTGGTAGCTGGGCGGGTCAATGATGATGAGGTGGTAGGGCCCACCGCGTGTGATCTTGCCCCAGCTGCTGAAGATGTCATGCGCCAAAAAGCTGGCGCCCGTCAGGCCGTTGAGCTGGTGGTTTTGCTGCCCGGTGGCCAAGGCTCCTTGGGCCATGTCCATATTCAGCACCTGGCGTGCACCCGCATCCAGCGCCACCACGGAAAACGCGCAGGTGTAGGCAAACAGGTTGAGCACCTTGAGGCCGTGGCGATGTTCCGGGTGGTTTTCTATGTGCGCGCGCACCCACTGGCGGCCCTGGGCCATGTCCAGAAAAATGCCGTGGTTTTGCCCGCGCAGCACGTGGGCTCGGTACTGCAGACCGGCTTCGGTCACGGTGTGCGGCTCGGGCACGCTGCCACTCATCAAGCGCGTTTCAGCCTTGGCGCCGGGCTGGCGCATTTGGAAGACCCAGTTCAAAGTCTGGGTGTTGCCTAGCTGTGCCCAGCGGTTTTCCAGGCGCTTGGCCAATGGTTCCCAGCTGCGCTTCGTCCAGCGGCTGAAAGCTGGTGAGTACCAGCACTGGCGGAAACGCATCCAGCACCAGATGCTCACAACCCGGATAGCGCCCGCCCCGGCCATGGAAGATGCGGCAGGCATCGGTGGGCATCTGAAATTGGGCAATCGTATCGAGCAGGGCTTGCATGGCAGTCACAGAAAAAATCACAAGGGCAAGAGTATGCGGGAGGCAGCGCGCGGCGGTGAGGGAGGGCGGGTAAAAACCAATCGGCGATGAAACTGCAATGGCTGACAGCTGGGTGGCAAGGCTGTTGGATGGGGGCTGAAGCGGGGCTGGCCCGTGTTTTGAGGAGCGAATTCCCAATGCCTGGGGGGCACAGATCTGCTGTCACAGGCTTGGCACCAACTGCGAAGCGCGGATTTGCACGGATGCAGAGGTGGTCATCAAACCGTCATTGTGGTGTAGTGACGCTGTCACGCTGGGTGCGCAGCATGGCGGCTGTGTTCAGCTTTTGCCATTCAGCACCATGATTTCAGTCGATCACATCGTTGACATGCATTTGCCGCAATTGCAGCGGCACCCACGGCTGAGCGTTGGAGTGCGCGGCGTGCTGCGCCGCTTGCTCAGGGAGCAGAACTTTCGCAGCTTTGCCCAGCAATACCCGCATCTGGAAGGCTTTCAGTTTGTGGAGCAGGTGCTGGCGCACTTCGCCTTCAGCTATGCCGTGCGCGACAACGAGCGCGAACGTATTCCCACACACGGGCGCGTGGTCATCATTGCCAACCACCCGATTGGCTCGCTCGATGGGCTGGCCTTGCTGAACATGGTGGGCGGTATCCGCCGCGATGTGAAGATTGTGGCCAATGGCTTGCTGGCGGAGTTGGAGCCGCTCAAGCGCTTGCTGCTGCCGGTGACCATGCTCGGGGCGCGCAGCGGTGCGCGCCAGCTCAAAGCCATTTTGGAGCACCTGCAAGGCGAAGGCGCGGTCATCATCTTCCCTGCAGGCGAGGTGTCTCGCCTGCACCAGGGGTGCGCGACGGGCGCTGGAACACGGGTTTCTTGCGCCTGGCGGGGCAGACGCAAGCGCCTATCGTGCCGATTCACATTGATGGCCGTAACTCGGCGCTGTTTTATGGCGCGTCGATGCTCTACAAGCCTTTGGCCACGCTGCTGCTGGTCAAGGAGATGTTTGGGCAGCACCAAAAAAGTATTGATTTGCGCATTGGTCACCCCATTCCCTACAACAGCTACAGCAGCTTGCCCCTGGAGTTGGGCGCTGCAGCCAAGTTGTTGCGCAAGCACCTGTACCGGGTGGCGCAGGACAAGCCCACTTTGCTGCGGGTGGAAACGGCGATTGCGCACCCGGTCAATCGCAGCGCTTTGGCGCAGGCGGTCAACGCGTGTGAACTGCTGGGGGAGACGCCGGACGGCAAGCGCATTCACTTGTTTCGCGGAGGGCTGGATTCCCCCATCCTGCGCGAAGTAGGGCGGCTGCGCGAGCTGTCGTTTCGCGCTGTGGGTGAGGGCAGCGGCACGCGCTGCGATCTGGATCGCTTTGATGCGCACTATGACCACTTGATTTTGTGGGACCCTGAAGACTTGGAAATAGCGGGTGCCTACCGCATGGCGCGCACTGTCAAGGTGCTGGCCGAGCAAGGTGTGCAGGGCTTGTATACCCACAGCTTGTTTGAATTTACCCCCGGTATGCAGCCGTTTTTGCAGCAGGGGCTGGAGTTGGGGCGCTCTTTTGTGCAACCGCGTTACTGGGGCAAACGGTCGCTGGACTATTTGTGGTTTGGCATTGGTGCCTATGTGCGGCGCTACCCCGAATGCCGTTACCTGTTTGGCCCGGTCTCTATCAGCCGTGACATGCCCTCTGCGGCACGCGATTTATTGATCTACCACTACCGCAGCCACTACGGTGCAGCCTGCCTGGCGCATGCCCGCCGCCCTTATGTGCCCGTAGAAGGCTGGGACGTGCGCGCGCAGTTTACGGGGGAAGATGCGGCAGCCGACTTTGTGCGCCTCAAGCATCTGCTGGCGCACATGGGCTCGGCAGTGCCCACGCTGTTCAAACAGTATGCGGAGGTGGCAGAGCCCGAGGGCGTACGCTTTTTGGACTTTGGCGTGGACCCCTACTTTGCGCACTGTGTGGATGGTTTGGTGCTGGTAGATGTGAGCAAGCTCAAAGCACACAAGCGGGCGCGCTACATGGGCGAAGTCGCGCAGTGTGAAGCTTGAATCTGGTGTTTTTGGCTACCAGCGCTTATCCAGTAATCGCTGGTAGCTATGGTTTTTTAACGCGTGCCTGGCACAGACACCAGCTGGTGCAAGCCATCGCTAAAGCGCGCGGCATACATGCCAAGCTGAACCAAAGTCCGGTGATTGACCTGCAAGTTCACTTCGTGCGGTGGCAAGGCATGGGTGATGCGCACGGCACGGCTGGCGGTGCTGATCAGCTCTGGCTGGCGCAGCGGGGCTTTGCGCGCATCGAGCAAAGTGGCCACTAAGGGGTGGCCAATATCGGTGGTGCGGCGCACCACCACCGCGGTCTCTGCGGTTGACAAGGCCACGTAGACGCCAGGCGGAAACAGGCCGACGCAACGGATCAACGCATCTCCAGCCTGTTCATACAGCTTGGACTGCGGGCCTGTCACGGCTTGTACCGAGTCCGCTACGCTTCGCCCGGGACGGTTGCGGCGCGGGCTGATCATGGCGGCATAGCGGTCACAAGTGGCCAAAATGCGCGCCAAACGTTCAGCAGGGGGCTGTTGCATCAACGGGGCTTGGGCCGCAGTGTTGATATGGTGCAAGCCCACCGTGTCCAGCCATAGCGTGTCCTGGATGCCCAATTCTTCCAGCTTGCGGCGGCCTTCCTGGGGGTGCAGGCGGATAGCCTCTTGCTGGGCAATGCTGGGCCGGTCGCGCTGCAGCGCCAGCTGGTCTTGCAGTGTGGTCATCCCAATGTTCATGGTGAAGGCGGCGCGCACCAATGCATCACGTTCATGGGGAGGGAGCTCAAAGTCGACGGCCAGAATGTGGCACAGCGTGGCACATACCAAGGCATGCGAAGCGCTGTAACCCACGGTGGAGGTGCCCGCCAGCTGGAACATGGCGTACAGCGCGCTGTCACTGTCATGCGCCACCAGTTCTTGGAGCCAGGTGTGCAGCTGCATCACTTTGGTGGGCAACTGCTGTACCAGTGCTGGGCGCGCCAGCAGCAAGCCCAGCGCAGCTTCCAGGTCAGACCACATGCCCAGCAAATCTTGGTACGGGGCATCATCTTCGGCACTGGCGCTCAAGGACAAAGGCGTGCAGGAGGGGGAAGGGGTGAAGCTTTGCATGGCCTAGCGCATCTCCAGCACCATTTCGTTGCCTTGCCGTGTCATGTGCAACTGGGACAAAAAGCTGTTGCCCAGCAGCACGTAGGGCATGGGCTGCGGGCTCACTATGGCATCCACCCCGTAGACGGTGATGTCACCCACACGCACGGTGTCTAACCGGATGCGCCAGCCCTGCGTATTACCGTTGGCGGTGCGTACGGTGACGGTGCTGCCTTTTTGGTAGTCCAGCCCCATGCGCTGCGCATCGGTTTGACCGATGCCGATCACACTGGCCCCGGTATCCACCATGTATTGCATGGGTTTGTTATTGATGAAGCCGCTGTCCCGAAAATGCCCCCGGCTGTCAGAGCGCAGCACCACCTTGCGTCCACTGGCTAGGCCCTGGCCCACACTGACGGGAGAGTCTCCCATGCGCAGGGATTGGCGCTGGCCCTGCAGCTCAATGAGGGCGCTGTCGCCTTGTACCTGGATGAGGCGCACACCTTGGTGGCTTTCGTTGGCGCTCAGCGCTTTGGGGCTGCCGTTGATCACCAACAGCGCTTTGCTGCCCATCACCCCGGTCATGGCAACAGACTGCGCATAACCCACTGTGGCGGTCAGTGCGGAGCAGGCAAGCGTTGCAAGCGTATTGCGCAGTGCGGGGTAAAGCATGGTGTGCGGTCAGACTGTGGGGTTACCACAGTCTACCGGAGCACTCTTAGTCGCGGAAGTTGTTAAAAGACAGCGGATGGTCGGCCAAATCCTTGCGAATCAGCGCCATCGCCGCTTGCAAATCATCACGCTTGGCACCCGTGATACGTACCGCATCGCCTTGGATGGCAGCTTGCACCTTCAGCTTGCTGTCTTTGATGAGCTTTTGCAGCTTTTTGGCCAGCTCAGACTCAATACCGTTTTTGATCTTGACGGTTTGCTTGACTTTGTCGCCCCCAATTTTTTGGCTGGCCTGCACGTCCATAAACCGCACGTCAACGCTGCGCTTGGTCAGCTTGTTGCGCAGAATATCTTCCACTTGCTGCAACTGGAAGTCGGCATCGCCAAACAACGTAATTTCTTTGTCTTTGAGCTCGATACCGGCAGAAGTGCCTTTGAAATCAAAGCGGGTGCCAATTTCTTTGGCAGTGTTTTCAACAGCGTTCTTAACTTCAACGAAATCGGCTTCAAGCACGGTGTCAAAAGATGGCATGGCGTTTCTTTCTTAAATAGGGTGGTAGACAAGGCACTTGGAGCGCTGGGCAGACGCAGGCCAAGGCACAGTGCGACAATCTCAAGGATGTTAGTCGAGAAAAATACCCCCCTGCAGGACTGCAACACCTTCGGCATTGTGGCAAGCGCGGACACCCTGGTGCGTATCCGCAGCGCGGCAGACGTGCAGAAATTCGCCGCCAGCCCGCACTACCAAGGCCGCCAAGTGCTGGTGCTGGGCGGCGGCAGCAATATTGTGCTGACCGGAGATGTGATCCATGCGGTGGTGCTCAAGATGGAGATTCCTGGTATTGCTGCGGTGGACGAAACCGATAGCCATTGGATCATCGAAGCAGGGGCCGGCGTGCGTTGGCACGACCTGGTGGCATGGACCGTAGAGCACGGCTACCCTGGTTTGGAGAACCTGGCACTGGTGCCGGGAACTGTAGGTGCGGCGCCGGTGCAAAACATTGGGGCCTATGGCGTGGAACTGCAAGACCGCTTTCACGCGCTGGATGCGGTGGACTTGGTGACGCACGAGGTGTTCAGCTTGAATGCGGCGCAGTGTGCATTTGGGTACAGAGATTCCATCTTCAAACATGCACCAGCAGCGCCAGCGGGCACGCCAGTGGCCAAAGCGCAGGGCATGGGTTTGGCAGGGCGTGCGGTGATTACCAAGGTGCGTTTTGCACTGTCCAAACACTGGAAGCCCGAGCTGGGATATTTGGACTTGCAGCGCAAGCAAGAGCAAGAAGGTGTGGCTCACCCCACCGCACAGCAAATCTTTGATTGGGTGGTTGCCATTCGCCAAGCGAAGTTGCCGGATCCTGCCGTGGTGGGGAACGCAGGGAGCTTTTTTAAGAACCCGACGGTGACCGAGGATCAGTGCCGCGACATCATTGCGCGCGAGCCCAAGATCGTGCACTACCCGATGCCGGATGGCTCCATCGCTGGCCGCTGGGTGGATGATTGATGCCTGTGGCTGGAAGGGGAAAACCTTGGGGAATGCAGGCGTTTATGACAAGCAAGCGCTGGTGCTGGTCAATCGCGGTACAGCCGCCAACAGTGTGACGGGTGGAGAGGTGATGACATTGGCCAAAGCGATTCAAACCAGTGTCTATGAGCGATTTGGTATTCGCTTGGAGCCAGAACCTGTTGTGGTGTAAGAGGGCTTGCTTCACCTCCTGTAGCGAACAAAAAAAACGCTGTTATCGACAGCGCTTTTTTAATGGCAGCCACACCTGCTGCCTGGTTGGTGCCTGACAGTCAGGCCAAGGATTTTTGCTTCATCCACTCCCGGGCCTGCTGCTGTGCGTAAGCAATTGCACGATCCGCAGACTGGAACAGTGGCGTGAAGGTGAAAAAGCGCTGGGTGCGCTCTGTACCTTTTCCGCTGTCTACCGTCAGCTGTGCTTGGAAGCGGCCATCAGCTTCAGCCAGAGCTTGGGGCTCAAACTTAAAGCGGTCGATGGTGATGGTGCGTGAGGGTTGTTGTTGAATTTTGGACATATGTCTCTCCCTTCTTCATGTCTCATACATACGCGGCGCGTAATGCATGATAAGAATAGAGGCGCTCATGTACAAAAAGTTCCTTGCCCTTTTCGTGCCTCATATCAACATCGGGCTAAACCAGTGTTGCAGCCTTATTTCAGACTGCCAGAGAGGAATTTAGCCAAACGTTCACTCTTGGGACTGGCCAGCACCTGGCGTGGATCGCCTTGTTCTTCAATCAAACCCTGGTGCAAGAAGACTACATGGTTGGAGACTTCGCGGGCAAAGCCAATTTCGTGGGTGACTACCACCATGGTGCGACCTTCTTGCGCCAGCACTTGCATCACCCGCAGCACTTCCCCCACCAATTCGGGGTCGAGTGCACTGGTGGGTTCATCAAAGAGCATGACTTCTGGCTCAACCGCCAGTGCGCGGGCGATGGCCACGCGCTGCTGCTGGCCCCCACTCATGTGGTTGGGCCAAGTGTCTTCGCGGTTTTCCAAGCCTACCAACTTCAGGTACTTGCGGGCTCGCTCGACGGCCTCATCTTTGGAAATTCCCAGCACGTGCACGGGTGCTTCAATGATGTTTTGCAGCACGGTTTTGTGTGCCCACAGGTTGAAATGCTGGAACACCATGGCAAGTTTGGTGCGCATCATCTGCAGCTGTTTGGGGTTGACGGGCTCTAAATCCCCAGTGCGGCCCGGTTTGAGTTGCAACTCTTCGCCTGCCACCACGATGCGGCCTTGCTGAGGCTTTTCCAGCAAATTAATACAGCGCAGCAACGTTGATTTGCCGGAGCCAGAACTGCCAATCAGGCTGATCACATCGCCCCTTGGGCGGTGAGTGTGACACCCTTGAGCACATGGTTGCTGCCATAGCTCTTGTGGATGCCTTCGGCTTGGAGTTTGTAAACAGTGGATGTCATGGATGCAAAACGTGTGCGGTGTTAGTGCGTACGCGGAGCCAAGTAAGCCAGAAAGCGTTTTTCCAGCAATTTGAAAAAGCCAATCAGCGCAAAGGTGACGCACAAATAAATGGCTGCAGCGGCCAGATATGCCTCAAAGGGAAGGTAGTAGTCAGAGTAGATGCGGCTTGCAACCGCCGTGACATCGGTGAGCGCTGGCACCACGCTTGCCAGACTCGTGGAGTGCAGCATCATCACCGCTTCGTTGCAGTATGGGGGCAGGGTGCGACGCAAAGCACTGGGCATCACAATGCGCGCCATGATTTGCCAGCGACTCATGCCCATGGCACGAGCTGCTTCTACTTCGCCTGGGTTGGTTTCACGGATGGCGCCCGCCAGCATTTCTGCCGTGTAGCCGGCCGTATTCAGTGCAAAGGCCAGCAAGGCGCAAAAGAAAGGCTCTTTAAAGTGTGTCCAGGGCCAGACGTCGTCCCAGCGTGACTGGATCCAGTCCAGTTGGGCCAATCCGTAGTAAATCAGGTAAACCTGAATAAGCAGCGGCGTACCACGGACAAAGTAGGTAAAGGCACCCACAGTTTTCTCGAGTATCCAGTTTCCGCTGGTGAGTGCAATCGCCCCGAGCAAGGCCAGCACGCAGCCGATCGCCAAGCTGGACAACAGCAGCCATAAGGTGGTGAGCAGCCCGTTGCCATACATGGCCAGGTGCTCGGGTTGGAAAATGATGTCCCAGCTCATAACTGCACCTTCTCTGTACCCAAGCTATAGCGTGCGTTCAGGCGTTTGAGTGCCCACAGCGAAAGGCTGGTGAACACCAGATACAGTGCAGCGGCAAACAGCAAAAAGATAAAAGGCTCACGTGTTGCTGCGCTGGCTTGTTTGGCAAGGTAGGTCATGTCATGCAAGCCAATCAAGCTCACCAAAGCCGTGGCTTTGATCAATACCAGCCAGTTGTTGGTAAAGCCCGGCAGGGCGTAGCGCACCATTTGCGGCAAGGTGATGCGCACGAAGGTTTGGGTAGAGCCCATGCCAAATGCCCAGGCGGCTTCCATCTGGCCGCGGGGGATCGACAAAATTGCTCCGCGGAAGGTTTCCGTCATATACGCGCCATAGATAAAGCCTAAAGTGCCGACACCGGCAACAAAAGGATTCAGATCCAGGGTGAAGTCAGAGCCAATCGACTCAAAAAAAGTATTGATGCCAATCGCTGCACCATAAAAAATCAGCAGCATGAGCACCAGTTCAGGGATGCCACGCACCACCGTGGTGTAGAGCGTTGACACCGACACCAAAGGCTTTTTGCCCGATAGCTTGGCCGTCGCGCCCAAGAGGCCCAAGACGGTGGAGACAAAAAGAGAAGCCAGAGACACCGCAACAGTGAGCAGTGCCCCTTGCAAGATAGATAAGTAGTAATCGCTCATGCGTACACACGCTTTTCCTAAACAAGACTGCCCGCTGCCGGGTCAACCGGGCAGCGGGCAGTGGCGATCTTAGAGCTTAGTTGCCGTAGGGATCGAAGTCAAAGTACTTCTTCGCAATGGTGTTGTAGGTGCCATTGCTGCGGATGGTCTTGATGGCCTGATTGATCTGGTCTTTCAGTTCCTTCTGGCCCTTGCGCATACCGATGCCAATGCCGTCACCATAGTATTTGGTGTCGTACTGGTCGGGGCCTACATAACCGTAGTCCTTCCCTTCAGGCTTGCGCAGGAAGCCGCCGTGCACTTCCACCTTGTCGGCCACAGTACCGTCCAGGCGGCCAGCGTTGATGTCCAGGTACACCTGGTCTTGCGCTTCGTAGGGGATGATGTTCACGCCAGCAGGCTTGAGTTCACCCAGGGCCCACTTTTCCTGGGTGCTGCCCTTGAGCACGCCAATGCGCTTGCCCTTGAGCGATGCGGGGCCGGTGTAAGCAGTGCCCTTCTTCACCACAATCGCGCTGGGGGTCTTGTAGTAGCGGTCTGAGAAGTCGATCACGCGCTTGCGCTCTTCGGTCATGGACAGCGAGCTGACGATTACATCGTACTTGCGGGCCTGCAGGCCGGGGATCATGCTGTCCCAGACCTGTTCCACGAACACGCACTTGCGCTTGATTTCGGCGCACACTGCATTCGCAATATCTACGTCAAAACCTGTGGGCTTGCCATCAGGTGTTTTGTAGGTGAAGGGTTCGTAGGTGGGGTCGATGGCCACCTTCAGGTCGGCAGCTTGTGCCGCAGTAGCGCAGGCAGCCAACAGAGCCAAACTCAGAATCTTCTTTGCCATTCAAGTCTTCCTTCAATGTAGTTGTGTACGCCTTGGTCTTTGCATGATGCGTGCCAAGATGTAAACCCATTGTAGAAGCGCGCGGCTACGAAGCGCAGAGTTTTCTACCAATATGAAGGCTTTGTCGCGGGCCTGCACGCGCAAGTTTTGGGCATTCGAGCGCCAATCAGGAAAACCGCAGGCCCAGTGCTGTGCTCGTGGGTGAGGGAGGTTTGCAAAGGCCGGAGGGTATTTCTCCCCTTAAGCTGGGGCAGTTGTCTTCATACGAGTTGGTATGGTTGGGGCTGCTTAAACGCCAGGCAGGTTGTGTTCCATGGTCTGGCTGGCGCCAAGATGAAAAGGGCATAAAAAAAACCGCTGCAAAGGCAGCGGTTGGAGGCAAGCCAGAGGCGTGGCCTCTGTGGCTTGACTTTTTTACTTGTTGTCCAGCTGGGGCAGGGCGTTGGCGCTGCTCACGCTCAACAGGCCAGCCTTGGAGTAGATGGCCAGCTTTTCGCGGGTGTCGATCAGATCCAGGTTGCGCATGGTCAGCTGGCCAATGCGGTCTGTGGGGCTGAACGGCGCATCTTCCACCTTTTCCATCGACAGACGCTCGGGCGCGTAGGTCAGGTTGGGCGACTCGGTGTTCAGGATGGAGTAGTCGTTGCCGCGGCGCAGCTCCAGCGTCACGGTGCCGGTCACGGCGCGCGCCACCCAGCGCTGCGAGGCTTCGCGCAGCATGATGGCCTGGGGGTCGAACCAGCGGCCCTGGTACAACAGGCGGCCGAGCTTCAGGCCGTTGATGCGATACTGCTCGATGGTGTCTTCGTTGTGGATGCCGGTCACCAGGCGTTCGTAGGCAATGTGCAGCAGGGCCATGCCGGGGGCTTCGTAGATGCCACGGCTCTTGGCTTCAATGATGCGGTTCTCGATCTGGTCGCTCATGCCCAGGCCGTGGCGGCCGCCGATGCGGTTCAGTTCCAAGAACATCTCCACGGGGTCGGCGATTTCTTTGCCGTTGATGGCCACGGGGCGGCCTTCGTCGAAGGTGATGGACACTTCTTCAGCCTTGACTTCCACCTCAGGCTTCCAGAAAGCCACGCCCATGATGGGGTTCACGATACGGATGCCGGAATTCAGAAATTCCAGATCCTTGGCTTCGTGGGTGGCGCCCAGCATGTTGGAGTCGGTGGAGTAGGCTTTTTCGGCCGACATCTTGTAGCCAAAACCTTCCTTGGTCATGAAGGCCGACATTTCGGCGCGGCCGCCCAGCTCGTCGATGAAGGTGTTGTCCAGCCAGGGCTTGTAGATCTTCAGCGCGGGGTTGGTCAGCAGGCCGTAGCGGTAAAAGCGCTCGATGTCGTTGCCCTTGAAGGTCGAGCCATCGCCCCAGATGTTGACATCGTCTTCCTTCATGGCGGCCACCAGCATGGTACCGGTCACAGCGCGGCCCAAGGGGGTGGTGTTGAAGTAGGTGATGCCACCGGTGGAGATATGGAAGGCGCCCGACTGGATGGCGGCAATGCCTTCGTTGGCCAGCTGGGGGCGGCAGTCAATCAGGCGTGCCTTTTCTGCGCCGTATTCCATCGCCTTGCGGGGAATTTCGTCGTAGTCGGCTTCGTCGGGCTGGCCCAGGTTGGCCGTGTAGGCGTAGGGCAGCGCGCCCTTGTTCTTCATCCAGCGCAGGGCGGCAGAGGTGTCCAGGCCGCCGGAGAAGGCGATGCCGACCTTTTGGCCGACGGGTACGGATTGCAGAATGGTTTCCATGAGATTCTCTCTAAATGAATAGCTGCCAGCGTTTGGTGAATAAGGGCTAGGGGCTAAAAAGGCTTGAAATTCAGGCAGGCCGCACGCCCGGGGCTCAGGCGTAGTGGCAGATGTAGTGGTAAGCCTCGGTCACGCGGATGTCGAACTTGGAGTTCGCGGGAATGTGGAAGCTCTCGCCTGCTGCGGAGGTCTTCCATTCATCGCTGCCGTCGAGCTTGTACTCGCAAGCGCCACCCACGCATTCCATGATCTCTGCCGCTGCGGTGCCAAACGTCAGCGTAGCGGGCAATACCACGCCCACGGACTTCTTGGTGCCATCGGCCAGGGTGAAGCTGTGGCTGATGCACTTGCCGTCAAAGTAAACATTGGCCTTGGTGGTCAGGGTAACGCCGGTGAAATGCTCGGTAGTCATGGATTGCGCGTAATCGCTGAGTTTGGATCGAAGCTGGGCATTTTAGGCTACCTGCGTGGCCCTTGGGGGTTCGCAAAACGCATAAGGCCAAGCCCTTGCGGCAGGGGCTTGGTGGTAGACGAGTGGAGAGGAGTTCAGCGACCGCAGGAAGCGGGGTGCGGGTTGGTAGATGCCGCGAGGGCCAGTGAAATATGCGCGGCGTACCTTGGTGGAGGGGATGGCTCCAGTAACGCCACATAAATTGGAGGCGAACAACAAATATTAGTGCAGCTAGCGAGGGCGGTGCGGCGGGTGTGTGCCGATGCGCATGTCAATAATGGGCAAATCGTTGTCATTGGCGCGGTACTCGATGCTCTCGATAGGAGCTGCTCCCGGGGGGGTAGAGCCATAGGATTTCGTTCCCGGTGTGGCGCTGTTGGCGCTGGCTCTGTCGGTGTTGCGGTAGGTGCCGCTGGGTTGGGTGGAGTGGATGGGAATGCGCTTGCCGGGGTTGTGCGCCATGCGTTGCGAGTACTGCTGGCCTTGGTATTCGTACAGCACGTCGTAACCCACCAGTTCATCTTCATAGACCGTACGCGTTTTGCAGCGCGTGTGGCTGGAGTATTCAACACACTCCTCATGCGGAACGGCCGCCTGCTCATAAATCGGAGTGGCCTCCAAAACCTTGCCGTACGTTGGCTGTGCGAATGCGGCAAACGGCGCGAGTCCCAGGCCGAGGCATGCCATGGCCAAAGACAAACCAAGACGGGCGGGTGGTGTGGTGGTCACGGGGGCTGCTCCTAGGTGTGATGTCGATGCTTGATTGGCCGAGCGAGAGGGTACAACGTGGTTCAAGCATGTCGATATGTGGTATTCAAACGCGTGATGCCAGCCAATTTTCGGCATTGAAGCCCACGGTGATGTCACCATCAGCCCATTCCACGACGGGGCGCTTAATGGCGCTGGGGTGTTCTTGCAATACCCGGGTCGCACTGGCGGCATCCACCACGCTGGACTGAAGGGTAGGGTCCAGTTTGCGCCAAGTGGTTCCCTGGCGGTTGGTGAGCTTTTCCCAGCCGACTGCTTGCATCCAGCTCGGTAGTTTGTCTGCAGGCACGCCTTGCTTCTTGAAGTCATGGAACTCGTAATCGAGCCCTTGCGCTGTGAGCCAGGCACGTGCTTTTTTCACAGTGTCACAGTTGGGGATGCCGTAAACACGAATAATCTTGTTGGTACTCATGGTGTTGATGGTGATGCATGCGTGGGTGCGCGACAATCATGCACTGTATGCACAGCAATTTCTCCTCTCTTTCTGAATGGCTTGCGCACTGCGAGCAAATTCATCCACAAAACATTGCCATGGGGCTTGAGCGCGTGCGCGAAGTTGCGCAGCGTATGCAGTTGAAATTTGACTGCCCTGTGATTACGGTGGCAGGCACCAATGGCAAGGGCTCTACCTGCGCCATGCTGGAAGCCGTAGCCCTGCAGTCGGGCTACAAGCCCGGGGTCTACACCTCGCCACACTTGGTGCACTTTGAAGAGCGTTGCCGACTTCATGGTGAGATTGCGAAAGCCGAAGAATTTTTGCCGCACTTCGCCGCAGTCGAAGCCGCGCGCTTCCAGGGTGAAGAGGTATTGCTGACGTATTTTGAGTTCACCACGTTGGCCATCATGCGCATGCTGAGTGTGGCCAAGCTGGATGTAGTGATCTTGGAAGTGGGGCTGGGTGGCCGCCTGGATGCGACGAATGTGGTGGACGCCGATTGCGCCATCATCACCAGTATCGATATCGACCATGCGGCGATTTTGGGCAACGACCGTGAAACCATTGGCCGTGAAAAGGCGGGCATCATGCGCGCGGGGCGGCCAGTCATTGTGAGCGACCCGGTGCCCCCGCAAAGCGTCATTGACCATGCTGAGGCGATTGGCGCTGATTTGCGGATGTTTGGCAAAGACTTCAATTACAACGGTGACAAGCAGCAATGGGGTTGGGCTGGGCGTGACCGCCGCTATGCAGGCCTGTCGTACCCTGCGCTGCGTGGTGCAAACCAGTTGATGAACGCCTCGGGCGTGCTGGCTGCGTATGAAGCGCTGCGCCCCGTGTTGCCTGTGACAGCGCAAGCAGTGCGCACGGGCTTGGCCATGGTCGAGTTGCCTGGGCGCTTTCAGATCATTCCCGGGCAACCCACTTTGGTGCTGGATGTGGCGCACAACCCGCACTCTGTGGCTGCGCTGAAGGCCAACTTGGATGCAATGGGTTACTACCCGACGACGCATGCGGTGTTTGGTGCGATGGCGGATAAAGATCTGGCGCCTCTGCTGCTCAAGGGGGGGCCGCTGATCGATCGTTGGTATTTCACGGATTTGCCCACGGAGCGGGCGGAATCGGCCTCGAAGGTGCAGCAAAAGTGGAGTGCTGTGCAGATGGTTGCGGTGGGCACGCGCCGTGAAGTGCCCACTAGCTTGTACGAGAATCCGCAAGCCGCATTGGATGCCGCCGTACAGGCTGCAGACCCGGCTGATAGAATCGTAGTCTTTGGCTCGTTTTATACGGTCGGTGAGGTTTTGAAAGATGGGCCACCTCGCCTGCATGCCAAACATTTGGGCGAATAAGGTCCGCTACGCGACGCATCTTCATGGCACTTTTCAAATTCCGTTGGCCTGGTCACAAAAGGAAAGCGAGCAAACGCCCGTGCGGCGTTCTCGTTGGCCCAGTCTGAAAGCGTAGATGACATGCGCCGCCGTGCGCGCCATCGCCTCATTGGTGCCGCCGTTTTGGTGGCGCTGGGGGTGATTGGGTTTCCTATCTTGTTTGACACCCAGCCGCGCCCCATCCCGGTCGATGTGCCGATTGAAATTCCGGATCGCAATCAGGTCGCTCCCATGATGGTGCCGGCAGACCAGGCACGGACAGAGCCCAAGCTTGCGCAATCTGCGCCTTCAGCTGCGGCGCGCGCTACAGATGGTGCGCTGGGTGATGGCGAAGAATTGGTGGTGAATGAGCCAACACCTTTGGCGGTGCCCAAGCCGCCAGAGCCACCTCGTCTGGTGCCAGAGCCTGCGGCCAAGCCTGAGGCAAAGCCAGAACCTAAACCTGAATCGAAGCCCAAGCCAGAGCCTAAACCTGAGCCCAAGCCAGAGGTAAAGCCAGCACCCAAACCTGCGGTGAGTGATGCCGAGCGTGCCCGCGCCTTGCTGGAAGGACGTGCCCCGGTGCCTGCGCCTGCTGCTGCCAGTGCACCCGCGAAGGCTGAGGCAAACAAGCAAGGCCGCTTTATTGTGCAAGTGGGGGCTTTTGCCGATGCTTCCAAAGCGTCCGAAGTGCGCGCCAAGCTGGAAATGTCGGGGCTGAAAACCTATACCCAAGTGGTGGACACCAAAGATGGCAAACGCACCCGGGTGCGCGTGGGCCCCTTTGATCAACGTGATGCCGCAGACAAGGCCGTAGCACGGATCAAGGGGTTGGGACTGCCAGCCTCGGTGCTGACTTTGTAATGCAACCGCTCACGCACAGCTGAAAGATTACGGAAAGCGCATGGTTGTTTTGGATGGCTTGTTGCTGGGCATCTTGGTGGTGTCCATGCTCTTGGGTGCGTGGCGCGGTTTGATTTTTGAGCTGTTTTCCCTCGTCGGCTGGGTCGCAGGCTTTTTTGTGGCGCGCTTGTTCGCCCAGGATGTGGCCGGCCTGCTGCCGCTCAGTGGGTTTGATGCCGCCGTGCAATACGGCATTGGCTTTGTGTTGACCTTTGTGGTGGCTGTGTTTGCATGGGGCTGCTGAGTGCATTGGCCAAGAAACTGATTGAAGTGGCCGGTTTGCGCCCCGTAGACCGCACCTTAGGTGCAGTGTTTGGCGTGCTGCGCGCAGCTGTATTGATTTTGGTGTTGTCGGTGGTCGTGGTTTCCACACCGCTGCACACCCAAACGTGGTGGACGCAATCGCTGGTGGCACCTTGGCTCACCGATGCGGTGGCGAGCGTTTTGCCCGCGCTGTCGGTGGAGTGGGGGAGGCTGTTGCCTTCGGCGTAAAAGAGTAAGGGCTGGGCCTCCAAGTGGGCGTGGCCTGCAAGCAAAGACCGCGAGAGCAATCTCGCAGATAGATGGAACGCAACTATGTGTGGAATCGTCGGCGTGGTGTCAACCACCCCCGTGAATCAACTGATCTATGACGCCTTGCTGCTGCTGCAGCACCGTGGCCAAGATGCAGCCGGTATCGTGACCCAGCAAGAGCGCAAGTTCTTCATGCACAAGGCCAAGGGCATGGTCAAGGACGTGTTCCGCACGCGCAATATGCGTGCTTTGCCGGGCAATGTGGGTCTGGGTCAGGTGCGTTATCCCACGGCGGGCAACGCTGCCAGTGAAGAAGAGGCGCAGCCTTTCTACGTGAATGCGCCTTTTGGCGTGGTGATGGTGCACAACGGCAATCTGACCAACGCCAAGCAACTGCGCGAAGAGCTGGCTAGCACCGACCACCGCCACACCAACACCGAGAGCGACTCTGAAGTGCTGCTCAATGTGCTGGCGCACGAAATTGGCCGCGTCACCAGCGGCGCTCCGCTGACGCCCGATGAGGTGTTCAAAGCCGTGCGTGCGGTGCACAAGCGCATCAAGGGCTCGTACGCCGTCATCGCGCTGATTGCGGGCTATGGTTTGCTGGCTTTTCGCGACCTGTTCGGTATTCGCCCGCTGTGCATGGGCAAGGGGCGGATGGCACATATATGCTGGCCAGCGAATCGGTAGCGCTGGAGGGTACGTTGCACCAGTTTGAGCGCGATATCGCTCCTGGCGAAGCCGTATTTATTGCCAATGACGGCACCGTACACACCGAGCAGTGCGCTGAAAACAGCCAGTTGTACCCCTGTGTGTTTGAGTACGTGTATTTGGCGCGCCCAGACTCCACCATCGACGGCATCTCGGTCTACCAGGCCCGTCTGAACATGGGTGAGACACTGGCCAAGCGCGTGATCTCCACCGTGCCGCCTGCGGAAATCGACGCCATCATTCCCATTCCGGAGTCCAGCCGCCCCAGCGCCATGCAGCTGGCCCAGTTGCTGGGCATTCCCTACCGCGAAGGCTTCGTCAAGAACCGCTACGTGGGTCGCACTTTCATCATGCCTGGGCAGGGCGCGCGCAAAAAATCGGTGCGCCAAAAGCTCAACGCCATTGGCAGCGAGTTCAAGGGCCGCAACGTGCTGCTGGTGGATGACTCCATCGTGCGTGGCACCACCTCCAAAGAAATTGTGCAAATGGCGCGCGATGCAGGCGCCAACAAGGTGTACCTGGCTTCGGCCGCGCCACCGGTGCGCTACCCGAACGTGTACGGCATCGACATGCCGACCAAGTCGGAGCTGGTGGCCCATGGCCGCACGGTAGAGGAAATCCGCCAGGTCATCGGCTGCGATGCGTTGATCTACCAAGATGTGGATGCCATGAAGCAGGCCGTTGGCAAGATCAATCCTGCGGTGCGGGGTTTTGAAGCTTCGTGCTTTGACGGTGTGTACGTGACGGGCGATATCTCCGAAGCCGAAGTGAACGCATTGAACGAAGGTCGCAACGCTGGTGCGCAAGAAGAGTCTGAAGATACTTCGCGTCTATCTTTGCCCAATGCACAAGAGCAATAAGCTCTAAACTGGGCGTCATAAGCCCAGAGGCACAATAAAAGGAGCTGCTCGCGCAGGTCAAATAAGCACTTCAAAGTGATTTGTCTTTGAAAGCCTTGTTTGATATGCGCAAGCTGCTCCTTTTTTCATGGCGCAGACCTGCTGTCTGCGCCCTTTAGATAGATTGAGGAATAGCGTCGTGACCGAGAAACAACTCCCAGAAGATCTGCATCCCGAAACTTTGGCGGTGCGTGAAGCCCTGCCCGCAGCCAGTGGGGTGAGCACTGCGAAGCGCTGTACATGACCAGCAGCTTTGTCCAGCCCGACTGCGAAACCGCTGCCCGTCGTTTTGCCGGGCAAGAAGAAGGTTTACCTACAGCCGCACCACCAACCCCACGGTCAGCAGTTTTGAAAAGCGCTTGGCGGCCATGGAAGGCACCGAGTGCGCGGTGGCGACATCGACAGGGATGTCGGCCATCTTGCTGGTGGCGTTGACCACGCTGAAGGCGGGTGACCATGTGATCTGCTCACGCTCCATGTTTGGCTCCACCATCAAACTGCTGGGCACGGAAATGGCGCGCTTCGGTGTGGAAACCACCTTTGGGTCGCAAACCGATATTGCCGCGTGGAAGGCTGCGGTGCAGCCCAACACCCGCTTGTTTTTTGCCGAAACCCCAACCAATCCGCTGACCGATCTGTGTGACATCGCTGCGCTGGCAGAGTTGGCGCATGCCAGCGGCGCTTTGCTTGCGGTGGACAACAGCTTTGCCACGCCCATCTTGCAGCAGCCCGCCAAGCTGGGGGCGGACATCGTGGTGCACGCGGGCACCAAATTCTTGGATGGCCAGGGGCGCACCATGATTGGGGCGGTGTGTGGCTCTATCGCGCTGGTTGACAAGGTGATGGGGACCTTCTTGCGCAGTGGCGGCCTGAATGCCGCGGCCTACAACGCTTGGACGGTGATGAAAGGGTTGGAGACGCTGTCGCTGCGCGTCAAGGCCCAAAGCGCTGCAGCGCTGGAGTTGGCGCAGTGGCTGGAAGCGCACCCCCAAGTGGCGCGCGTGTACTACCCGGGTTTACGCAGCCATCCGCAGTACGAGCTGGCCATGCGCCAGCAAAATGGCTTGGGTGGCGCCGTGCTGTCGTTTGATGTGCATGGCGGCAGCCCTGAAGCCTTGCGCAAGAACGCCTTCCATGTGGTCGACCATACGCAGGTGTGTAGCATTACGGCTAACTTGGGCGATGTGAAGACCACCATCACCCATCCCGCCAGCACATCGCATGGCCGCCTGACCGAGGAGCAGCGTCAAGCTGCAGGCTTGGGTCAGGGATTAATTCGCATCTCTGTGGGGCTGGAGCACTTGGATGACCTCAAGGCAGACCTCTCCCGCGGACTGGATACTTACCAATGACACAAAAAATTCGCACCCGTTTTGCACCTTCGCCCACTGGCTTTATCCACTTGGGCAATATTCGCTCGGCCCTGTACCCCTGGGCATTTGCCCGCGCCAATGGGGGTGACTTCATCTTGCGTATTGAAGACACGGACCTGGAGCGCTCCACACAAGCCTCGGTCGATGTGATTTTGGAGGGTATGCAGTGGTTGGAGCTTTCGCACGACGAAGGCCCCTTCTACCAAATGCAGCGCATGGATCGCTACAAAGAAGTGCTGGCACAGTTGCAGGCCAAGGGCTATGTGTACCCCTGCTACATGAGCATGGAAGAGCTGGACGCGCTGCGCGAAAAGCAAATGGCCAACAAGGAAAAGCCCCGCTACGACGGCACATGGCGCCCAGAAGAGGGCAAAGTGCTGCCCGCGATTCCTGAAGGCGTAAAGCCTGTGCTGCGTTTCAAAACTCCCAAGGACGGCATCGTCGCTTGGGAAGACAAGTGCAAGGGCCGTATCGAATTCCAGAACTCGGAGCTCGACGACCTCGTGATCGCCCGTCCTGACGGCACGCCTACCTACAACTTCTGCGTGTGCGTGGACGATATGGACATGAATATCACCCATGTGATTCGCGGTGATGACCATGTGAACAACACGCCCCGCCAAATTCACATCTTTGAAGCACTGGGTGCTGCGGTACCTGTGTTTGCGCACTTGCCTACGGTTCTGAATGAGCATGGTGAGAAGATGTCCAAGCGCAACGGTGCCAAGGCCGTGACCCAGTACCGTGACGAAGGCTATCTGCCTGATGCCATGGTGAACTATCTGGCCCGTCTGGGCTGGAGTCACGGAGACGATGAAATTTTCTCGCGCCAACAATTCTTGGAGTGGTTCAATCTGGATCACTTGGGTCGCAGTGCAGGCCAATTCGACGAAGCCAAACTGCGTTGGGTGAATGCCCAGCATTTGAAGGCCATGGACGACGTAGCCTTGGCTGCCAAGGTCAGGCCTTTTGTGGTGAAGGCCGGCGTAGCAGAAAATTTGCTGGATGCGGATGATCGTTTGGTGCGTATCTGTGCGTTGTTCAAAGACCGCTGCGAAACCTTGGTGGATCTGGCGAATTG
>NZ_CADEPJ010000156.1 GCF_902829245.1 Comamonas jiangduensis
GGTCTGGAAAAGCTGGTGTTGGGCAGCGTGGCGCAGCGCGTGCTGCAAACCGCCCGTATGCCGGTGCTGGTGGTGCGCGACTAAGCGACTGCCTAGGCTCAAGCCCAAAACGCTGCCTGCGAGCAGCGTTTTTTTATGGGCGTTGGACGGTGGCTGTGGGCTTGGCTTACTGGCCCAGCCGGGCAAACAAGGCGTCGGCCACGCGTTGGGCGGTTTGCAGCATTTGAATGGTCAACGGCGCGAGCAGGCGAAAGCCTCCCGCTTTACCGGTACGCAGGCGGTAGGCGTCGTCCAGGCGCTTCCACTGCACAAAAAAGTGTTCGATAAAGCGCATCATCAACGCCAACTGCAGCGCAACCCGCTGGGCCGGAAAACCCAGTTTGGCCAGTGGCGCAAGCAGGGCTTCGAGTAGTTGCAGGATGTGGGTGGGGTGCGTGGTCACGGTCAGGGCAACGCCCAGTGTGGAAGCGCAGGCCAGGCGCAGCGCACTGGTGGCGGCCAGCGCGTAGTTGCCCATGTAGGCATGAAAGGCCGCAATCAGGGCGGCTGCTATCAGCACCGAAACCATCAGGCGGCGCGCTACACGGGTGGCTTTGCCCAGGCTGAACCACAGCACAGCACAGGCTACGCTGCAAATACCCATGACCAGGGGCGACTGCACCAGAAACAGCAAGGTGCTGAGCACGGCCATCAGCACCAGCTTGAGCGCAGGGCTTAAGCGGTGCAGCCAGGTAGGGTGTTCGCTGTAGAGGCTACCCATGGTGCGTGGGGGGCTGAGGGTGCAAAGCGGCGATGCGCTGGCGCACATGGGCTTCGTAGGCCGCGCAGACCTGTGCACCGGGCCCATCGGCACGCACGTGGCCGCCCTCCATCCAGATCACGCGGGGGAAATGGCGCACATGATCGAGCAAGTGGGTGGAGACAATCCCCTGCTGCGTGGTTTGCGCAATGTCGTGTGCCAACTGGGCTTGGCTGGGTAAATCAAGGCTGGCATAAGGCTCATCCAGCAGCAAGCTGCGCGGGCCCGCCAGCAGCAGCGCCAGCCAGCACACATGCTGGCGCTGGCCTTGGCTGAGGCTGGTGACGGCACGTTCGGCCCAGTCTTGCAAGCCACGTGCGTGCAGAAATTGCCGGGCTTGGGCTTGGGCGGCTTTCTTATTCAAACCCTGGGGCTGCAGGCCCAAAGCCAGCTCTTCCACCACGGTGGGGAAAATGATCTGGTCATCCGGGTTTTGAAACATCATGCCCACCCAGCGCGCGCGCTGGCTGCCGGCGGCGTGCAGGTTCTGCCCCTGGCTGAGCACCTGGCCCTGGTCGGGTGCCTCCAAACCACACAGCAGGCGCAGCAAGCTGGTTTTGCCGGCACCGTTGTCGCCAATCAAGCCTATGCGGGGTTCGTGCAACTGCAGGCTCAAGCCTTGAAAGACTTGGGTGCGGCCACGTTGCAGGTGGACATGTTGCAGCTCCAGCGCGGGAGCAGAGGGCATAGAGGCGGTGGGGGCGTTCATTCAAAGACAGGCAAGGCGGCGCAAAGCAGCTGGCATTGTGCCTGATGGGGTGCGGGCAGACAGCGGTTGTCGGCGTGTGCCCACGCATGCAAATGGGTTGGCCAGTTTCATAATGGCAAGGTCACTAACCCCGTCGCTACCTAAGGAGTGCATGTTATGAGCCAAACCCAAATTGCTATTGTGGTGGGCAGTCTGCGCAAAGACTCGTTCAACCGCCAGTTGGCGCATGCCATCATGAAGCTGGCCCCAGCGGGCGTGCATTTCAAAGAAGTCGCGATTGGTGACTTGCCGCTGTACAACCAGGATGCCGACGGCAATGAGGTAGCGCAGGTCAAGCAGTTTCGTGATGCGCTGCGCAGTGTGGATGGTGTGCTGTTCGTCACGCCCGAGTACAACCGCTCGGTTCCAGGGGTGCTGAAAAATGCCTTGGACCAAGGCTCGCGCCCCTACGGCCACAGTGTGTGGGATGGCAAACCGGCGGCGGTGGTAGGCATGTCACCTGGCGCTATTGGCACGGCGTTGGCGCAGCAGCATCTGCGCAATATCTTGGCCCTACCTGAACATGCCCACGCTGGGGCAGCCGAGATGTTCTTGCAGTACCAGGACGGCTTTTTCACGGCCGATGGCGCGGTGGCTGAGCGCAGCCATGCCTTCATCCAGAAGTTTGTGCAGCAGGTGGTGGACTGGGTGCATCAGCACAAGAAGTAAATGCACGCGCAGCCGTGCTTTGCGGCGCCTTGTGAGTGCTTCAAAGAGCTGCCAGCGCATGGTATGGATGGGTTTGCATATGTTTTCTATGCGAAACACAGTAAATACCAGCGCTGGCAGCTCTTTTTTTATTTAGTAGGGAATTTATTTGGTACCGAATGCGCAGCGAGCAGTTGTGCGCAGGTCATTACAGCCCCTTGGCTTGGTCGATTGCTTGGACAATCGCTTTGCCCGTGGTTTGCACACCGGGTTTGTCAAAGCCTGAGCCGGGTGTCACCGCAGGGTGGCCCAGCAGGTATTGGCGTGTTTCTTGCGCCTGCGCTTGCTGGCTACGCACCGCTGACGCTTGGGCCGCTGGGGGCATGGGCGTGGGGCGCGTGTTGTTCAGGTAGTTTTGGTAGGCGTTGGCTTGCATGCGTTCGGCGCTCTCGCCACGTTGCTTTTGCATCCAGTAGCCGCCCACGATCAGCGCGGCCACCAACACCAGTACGGTAAATATCAAACCTGTGACCAAGCTGGAGTCAGTGCTTTTCGCGGGGAGGGGTGTGCGTGCTGCCATGGTGTGTGCTGTCCCAAGCGGTGGTGTTAGGTTCAATTGTAGGTCGGGGAAACACTGAGTAACGATTTGTCGCAGCTTGGGGCAGGGGCTCTTCGCGCAACGCGCGCCAGCCGTCGTTTTTCGGTATGTGCGTACAAACACGTAGAAGCCGCTGTGGCGGGGTGGCTGTGTTTTCAATCCTTGTTTTTCAATATTTTTTTAGATTTTTTCCAGGGATTTGCCCCCGGTTTGGGGTGGATCAAATTTTTACAATGTGCATCAGACTTTCAAATACCAAGCGCTTTGTCGTTACAAGCGCCTTCTGTAGAAAAAGAACTATGGAAGGTGAGTGGGCGGCGCAAGCGTGCAATCGCTGGACAAAACGAGGGACATTTCCATGGTCATGATTCGCCGTACTTTTATCGCCGCTTGTGCCTCTGCTGCTGTGGCGCTAACTGCGGGCACCGCAGCGGCTGCACCCAAAGAGGTGAAGCTGGGTTACGCACTGGCAGTGAACTCGCACTACGGCGCTGCCGCCAAGGCATGGGCGGATTCCGCAGAAAAGCCACGGGCGGCGCATTCACCGTCAAGCACTTCCTCCAGCGCCCTGGGCGGTGAGCGCGAGCTGATCGAAGGCTTGCAACTGGGTACGGTGGAGGCGGCCATCGTCTCCACCGGCGCGCTGAGCAACTTTGTCAGCGATGTGGGTGTGGTGGATATTCCTTCCTGTTCTCAGACCAAGCACGCCCGCGCAGTGCTGGATGGCAAGTTTGGTCAAGACCTGCTGGCCAAGTTCAAGCAACGCGGCCTGATCGCACTGGCCTGGGGTGAGCAAGGTTTCCGTCACTTGACCAACAACAAGCTGGCGGTCAAGAGCGTGGCTGACCTGAAGGGTCTGAAGATTCGTGTGACAGAAAACCCTGTGCACATCACCGCCTTCCGCACCCTGGGTGCCGCACCTACGCCCATGTCTTGGCCCGAAGTGATCAGCGCCTTGCAGCAAGGCACGATCGATGGTCAGGAAAATCCCATTTCGGTGCTGACTTCCTCCAAGCTGTGGGAAGTGCAAAAGCACCTGACACTGACTTCGCACGTGTATGCACCGGTGGTGTTGGTGGTGTCGCCCACTTTCTGGGGTGGCTTGACTGATGCGCAAAAGGCGGCCTTTACCGAAGGTGCCAAGGCGGGTGCACAGGCTTCTCGCGCCTTTGTGGATGATGTGGAAGCCAAGGGCGTAGAGCTGGCCAAGAGCCACGGCATGCAAGTGGTCGAAAAAGTGGATGCGGCAGCCTTTCGCACTGCCTTGGAGCCTGCTTACAAGCAGTACGCCAAGAAGTTCGGTCAGCCAACGCTGGACGCTATTGCCAACGTGAAGTAAGGAAGCGCAGCTTCCGTTGTACCGCTGCGGTATTGCAAGGCCTGCGAGTGCTGATAGAGCCCCGCAGGCTTTTGCTGTTTGGCAGTGACGCAGCGCGATGTTGCGCATTGGTGCCTGCAAGCTGGTGTGCAACACATAGGCTAGCAGGCGGAGTGGACTCTTGTTATATTCTAGTTTGCTTTGATTATGTGATAGTATCAATTTTTTTATTTGCTTTTTTCGGTTTTTTTTTATTTTTTGTTATCTGTTTTTGTTTTTCGTTTATCTTTTTTTTTTTTTTTTTTCCAGCAGAAAGCGGGATTCCGGGTCAACCTCGGTTTCGTGGGGTCGGGGATGTGTTTAAGGGGCCGCCATACTGGTCGCGCAATTGGCGAATCAGGTTTTGCAGATCGATTTTTTCCTGCGGGTTCAAGCCGGCCGCAGGCTCATCGAGCATCAGCACCTTGGGGTCGGTGATCATGCAGCGCGCAATTTCCAGCCGGCGCTGGTGGCCATAGGCCAAGTTGCCCGCCTCGCGGTTGGCAAATTCGCGCAGTCCCATGTAGTCCAGCCAGTGCAGGCTGCGCTCAATGGCTTCGGCCTCTTGGCGGCGAAAGCTGGCGGTGTTGAACAAACCAGCCAGCACGTTGACGCGTGCTTTCTGGTGCTGCGCGACCAGCAGGTTCTCCAGCACCGTCATGCGCTTGAACAGGCGCACGTTCTGGAAGGTGCGCACCACGCCTTTGCGTGCCACGGCGTGGCTGCCCAGCCCGGCAATGCTTTCACCTTGCAGCACGACGCTGCCGTTGGTGGGGGTGTAAAAACCGCTGATGCAGTTAAACACGGTGGTTTTGCCGGCCCCGTTGGGACCGATGATGGCAAGAATTTGCTTCTCGCCCAATTCAAGGTTGACGCCATCGACCGCGAGCAAACCGCCAAAGCGCATGCTCAGGTCTTTCACGTCCAACAAATGGCTGCTATGCATGCTGGAATATCTTCTTCAATGTGATCGGTGAACGGCGGCTTAAGCGGCTCGCTTTTGCGGCACTGCCACATGGGAGCGGGTGACCGGGAACAGGCCCTGAGGGCGCCAGACCATCATCAAAATCATGACCAAACCGAAAATCAGCATGCGGTATTCAGAAAACTCGCGTGCCAGCTCTGGCAGTACCGTGATCAAAATAGCCGCCACGATAACGCCCAGTTGAGAGCCCATGCCCCCGAGCACCACAATCGCCAAGATCAAGGCCGACTCAATGAAGGTGAAGGACTCGGGGTTCACAATGCCTTGGCGGGCCGCAAAAAATGCGCCACCAAAGCCGGCAAACATGGCACCCAAGGTGAAGGCGGAGAGCTTGATGTGCATGGGGTTCAGCCCCAGTGAGCGGCAAGCGATCTCGTCCTCACGCAGCGCCTCCCACGCGCGGCCAATCGGCATGCGGATCAAACGGTTGGAAATCCACAGGGTGACCACGGCCAGCATCAAAGCCATCAGGTACAAGAAGATGACCATGTGTACGGAGCTGAACTCCAGGCCCATGAGCTGGTGGAAGGTGGTGCCACCTTCTACGCTGGGGTTGCGGGTCATCTCCATGCCCAGCACCGTGGGTTTAGGGATGCCGGAGATGCCATCCGGGCCGCCGGTCCAGTCATTCAGGTTAATCAGCAGCAGGCGAATGATTTCGCCAAAGCCCAGCGTCACGATGGCGAGGTAGTCGCCGCGCAAACGCAGCACGGGAAAGCCCAGCACAAAGCCAAACAATGCCGCTGCAGCACCTGCCAAGGGCAATGCCTCCCAGAAAGACCAGCCAGCCCAGTGGAACAGTAAGGCGTAGGTATAGCGCCACGGCATAAAACCGACAAAGCCCAAGTCCAGCAGACCAGCAAAGCCCACCACGATGTTCAGGCCCAGGCCCAGCATGACGTAAATCATGGCGAGGGTGGCGATGTCGACGGCATTGCGGCCTGCAAAGAAGGGCCAAGATACGGCCATGAGCAAGGTGGCAAAAATCAACGCATTGCGCAGCTTGGGTGACAAGTCAGGCACGCGTGGCAGGCTAATGCCTTTGGTGACGCCTTTTAGGGCTGGTTTGAGCAGTTGCACGGCAAATACGATCAGCGATGCCCAAAGGACGTAGTGCCATTGGGGCTCTAGGCTCATTTGCCGCCCACACGCTGCAGTTGCAAGCCGAAGATGGGGGTGACGACCAAAGCAGTAATCACGGCCGCCATCAAAGCCGGGCCGAGGTTATGGAGAATGCGTTGCATCAGACTTTCTCCACTTCTGGTTTGCCCAACAAGCCTGTGGGGCGGAACAGCAAAATCAGCACCAGCAGGCTGAAGGCCACGATGTCCTTGTATTCCGAAGAAATGTAGGCGGCGGCCAAGGTTTCGGCCACCCCCAAAATCACGCCGCCCAGCATGGCGCCGGGAATGCTGCCAATCCCGCCCAACACAGCTGCGGTAAAGGCTTTGATGCCCGCAATAAAGCCAATAAAGGGGTTGAGTTTGCCCACAGCCAGTGCAATCAGCACCCCACCGACGGCAGCCAGCATGGCGCCCAGAATGAAGGTGAAAGAGATCACGCGGTTGGTGTTAATGCCCAGCAGGCTGGCCATGTGCATATCTTGCGAACAGGCGCGTGAGGCGCGGCCCATGCGAGAGTGCTTGATGTAGATCGTGAGCAAGATCATCAGCACAACGGCCACGGCGATGATCAAGATACGGGTGTAGGGCACAAAGACTTCAAAGCCACCCCCCATTTCAAACTGAAACGCGCCTGGCAGCAGCGAAGGCACGGCCATGTCACGCGCACCTTGGCCCAAGGCGACCCAGTTCTGCAAAAAGATAGACATACCGATTGCCGAGATCAAAGCCACCAAACGTGGGCTGTTGCGCACGGGTTTGTAGGCCACTTGTTCAACGGCAAAACCATAAATGCCGGTGATGATGACGGCCACGATCAGCATCAAACCAATCACCATCCAAATCGGGACGGCCCCTTGAATACCGACGGCTGACAGTGTGACCAGACCGACATAGGCGCCAATCATGTAGATATCGCCGTGCGCAAAATTGATCATGCCGATGATGCCGTAGACCATGGTATAGCCGATAGCGATCAAGGCGTAGATGGCCCCGAGGGAGAGGCCATTGAATAGCTGTTGTATCAGCTGAGGGAGAAATTCGTTCATGTGCGCGATGACCTAGCGAAATGAGAGAGCGCAGCACAAAGCAAGCTTTGAACTGAAAAGCCCACAGGCTTAAGCGTTAAGCGCTGTGGGCTTGGGACATGCCGCGACTTACTTCGCAGCAGGAGTCTTGCTGCCGTCTTTATGCCATTGGAAGATTTGGAAGTCGAAAGAGGTCAGGTCGCCTTGCTTGTTCCAAGACACTGGGCCAATGACGGTGTCAATCTTGGCTTTGTGCAAGTGGTCTGCCACCTTCTTGGGGTCATCGCCCACAGCTTTGATGCTTTCTGCAATCGCCTGTGTGGCAGCATAGGCGGTCAACTGAAAAGCGCCCGAGGGATTGCGCTTTTTGTCTTGAAAGGCCTTAACGATGGCGGCATTCTTGGGGTTGGTCGAAAAGTCTGCAGGCAAGGTCACCAGCATGCCTTCGACAGCATTGCCAGCAATTGCGTTGACCTCAGGGTTGCCCACGCCTTCAGGGCCCATCATGCGCACTTTCAGGCCCTGTTCAGAGGCTTGGCGCAACAGCAAACCCATTTCAGGGTGGTAGCCGCCGTAGTACACAAAGTCCACGCCTGCGCTCTTGAGCTTGGTGATGATGGCGGAGTAGTCGCTGTCACCGGCGTTGATACCTTCAAACAATGCAACGTTGACCTTGGCTTTTTGCAGTTCGTCACGCACCGAAGAGGCAATGCCCTGGCCGTACGACTGCTTGTCGTGCAGTACGGCAACCTTGCTGGGTTTGGCTTTTTCGATGATGAACTTGGCTGCAGAGGGGCCTTGCTGGTCATCGCGACCAATCGTGCGGAAGATGTAGTGGAAGTTCTTGCCTTCTGTCAATGCAGGCGATGTGGCAGAAGGTGTGACCACGACAACACCTTCGTTGTCGTAAATGGGGGCTGCAGCAATAGCTGCGCCAGAACACACTGGGCCAATCATGTAGCCAATCTTGGCATTGACCACGCGGTTGGCAGCCACAGGCCCTTGCTTGGGCTCGCAAGCGTCGTCCACGGTGGTGACTTCGATTTTCTTGCCATTGATGCCGCCAGCAGCATTGATTTGCTCCACAGCTGTGGATACGCCTTCTTTGACCATGTCGCCATATTGGGTCAGTGGTCCTGTGGTGGGGATCACCATGGCGAACTTGATGTTCTGAGCCTGAGCTTGGCCGGCCACTGCGGCACCCAGCAGGCCCAAAGTAGCTACTACAGTTTTCAAACGGAACGAAGCACGCATTGTGGAATGTCCTCTCGGTTAGTTTTGCATCAAGCACTTGCTTTAGAGAAGGTTTGCAAATTGCATGCCTGATGCTCAGGGAGCAAGCTTAAAAATGAGCTCCTAGAGGGCGCAATCGGGTTTGTCTCTATAGCGTTGAGAGGTGCAGGAAATTTCTTTAATCGCTGCGAAAAATCAAAATTAATGCGTGGATGACTTCGCAATACGACGGCTTTGATGCATACGACCAGCTATTGCGGATGGTTGAGCCTGTTTCAAAATGGTGCAGGGCTATCTATGTGCACCAGCTGATTGCGCTGGGGGTGCTGAAACTTCAGCGTGGTGGCGTGCAGGCACAGCCTTTCACTCAAATCGATCACGCAGGCGGGTGCATACAGTGCATCGCCCAGCATTGGGTGGCCAATGTGCGCCATGTGAACACGCAGCTGGTGCGAGCGGCCCGTAATAGGCTCCAGCCACAATTTGGTGCATCCCGGTGGAACCTGCTGCTGATCAGGAGCGCGCAGATAGCGCGTTTGGCTGGGTTTGCCTTTGTGCAGAGCAACAATTTGTAGGGGTCTGTTTTCCCAGTCGCACACCAAAGGGGCGTCAACAAGTTGCCAGGTTTCGGCGGCGACATCGCCGTGCACGATGGCCGTATAGCGTTTGTGAACTTCACGGGCGGCAAAAGCATCGCCCAGCTTGCGCTGCACTTCTTTGCTGCGCGCAAACAGCAACAAACCTGAAGTGGCCATATCTAAACGGTGTACCACCAGTGCATCGGGCCAGTGCTGCACCGTGCGATGGATTAGGCAATCTTGCTTGTCAGGGCCACGTCCGGGAACGGACAACAGGCCTGCAGGTTTGTCGAGCACCAGCAAATGTTCGTCTTCATAAAGACAAGTCGGTCGGGGAGCGGTCTGCAAAATTCTTAGAACTGCTGGGGTTGAATAAGGCGATCTACGGTCTCACACAGCTCATTGACATCGTTGGGTTTGTAGATCAAGGCAAGGGCACCCGCAGCAATCGCTTGGGCTTCAATTTCTGCTGTGACATAACCTGATGCCAAAGCCACGGGTAAATCGGGGCGAATGGCTTTGGAGTCGCGTACCAAATCCACGCCGCAGTAGCCGGGCATGTTGTAGTCCGTCACGAGCAAGTCGTAGGCGAATGGATTTTGGCGCAGCGCTTGCGTCGCCTCGCGCGGGTCCAGAAAACCCGTTACCTGATAGCCCCTGCGGCGCAGCAGTCGCTGTACCAGTGACACCAAGGCTTGGTCATCATCCACATACATCACGTGCTTGTGCGCCCCCAAAAAAAAGGGGTGTGTGGGCTGGGGCTGTCGACTCGTGGATAGGGTCAGGGTGAGCCATAAATGCAATGCGAAGACGTTGAAATAAAGCTGCGCAGAAACGAAGCAGGGCGCGCATTGTAGAGGCAGTGACTCATGGTTAACCCTTGATAAGTCTTTCATTTTCCTCAGGTTTAAACCATAGGGAGTCAGTGGTATGTAAGTGCCGGCGCCGACATTTGCTCGCAAACTACTACCCCTAAAGAGCAAGGAGACAAAGCCATGAATGCACCTACTTCAGCCATTGAATCTGTGTTGGTGGAAAACAGAGTGTTTCCCCCCTCAGAGGCGATTCAAAAAGCAGCCCGTGTCTCGGGCATGGCCGGTTATGAAGCCCTGTGCGCAGAGGCAGAAAAAGACTATGAGGGCTACTGGGCCCGCTTGGCGCGTGAAAACGTGGTCTGGTGCAAGCCTTTCACCCAGGTGCTGGATGAAAGCAATGCCCCGTTTTACCGCTGGTTTGCCGACGGAGAGCTCAACGCCAGTGCCAACTGCCTGGACAAGCACATGGGCACGGCGACAGAGCACAAGACGGCCATCATTTTTGAGGCTGACGATGGGCAAGTCACCAAGGTCAGCTACCGTGAGCTGCTGGAGCGTGTGGCGCAGTTTGCCAATGGCTTGAAAGCGCAAGGGGTGAAAAAGGGTGACCGCGTACTCATCTACATGCCCATGACGATCGAAGGCGTGGTGGCCATGCAGGCATGCGCCCGTATCGGTGCTACGCACTCGGTGGTGTTTGGTGGTTTTTCCGCCAAGGCGGTGCAAGAGCGGATTGTGGATGTGGGCGCTACTGCAGTGATTACGGCCAACTTCCAGATGCGCGGTGGCAAAGAGCTGCCACTGAAAGCGATTGTGGACGATGCCCTGCAAATGGGCGGCTGCGAAGGCGTGAAGCATGTCTTTGTGTATGAGCGCACCGCTTCTGCGTACAGCAAGGTGGCAGGCCGTGACATGAGCTTTGCAGAACTGCTGGCCGGGCAGAGCACCGAGTGCCCGCCCGTAGCGGTGGAAGCGGAGCATCCGTTGTTCATCCTCTACACCAGTGGCTCAACTGGCAAGCCCAAGGGCGTGCAGCATTCCACTGGTGGCTACATGCTGTGGGCCAAACAGACGGTGGAGTGGACGTTTGACATGCAGCCCTCCGATGTGTTTTGGTGCACCGCAGACATTGGCTGGATCACTGGTCACACCTACGTGGCTTATGGCCCGTTGGCCGCAGGTGCCACGCAAATCGTCTTTGAAGGCGTGCCTACGTTCCCGCACGCAGGGCGTTTCTGGGAAATGATTGAGCGCCACGGCTGCACCGTTTTCTACACAGCGCCGACAGCGATTCGCTCTTTGATCAAGGCCTCGGAAACCGACGAGAAGGTGCACCCCAAGAACTGGAATTTGTCCAGCTTGCGTATCTTGGGCAGTGTGGGTGAGCCAATCAACCCCGAGGCGTGGATGTGGTACTACCGCAATGTGGGTGCAGAGCGTTGCCCGATTGTGGATACCTTCTGGCAGACCGAAAACGGTGGCCACATGATCACTCCGCTGCCCGGTGCCACGCCCTTGGTGCCTGGCTCGTGCACCTTGCCTTTGCCAGGCATCATGGCTGCCATCGTTGACGAAACCGGCAACGATATGCCCAATGGCGCGGGCGGCATGCTGGTGGTCAAGCGCCCATGGCCCAGCATGATTCGCAATATCTGGGGCGACCCTGAGCGTTTCAAAAAGAGCTATTTCCCGGAAGAGCTGGGCGGCAAGACCTATCTGGCGGGCGATGGTGCTGTGCGCAGCGAAGACCGTGGCTACTTCCGCATTACGGGACGCATTGACGATGTGCTCAACGTCTCTGGCCACCGTATGGGCACCATGGAAATTGAGTCCGCTTTGGTGAGCAAAACCGATCTGGTCGCTGAGGCTGCCGTGGTAGGCCGCCCTGACGATCTGACGGGCGAGGCGATTTGTGCGTTTGTTGTGCTCAAGCGCCCGCTGCCAAGCGACCCTGAGGAAGCCAAGGCGCTTGCCAATGAGCTGCGCAACTGGGTGGCCAAGGAAATTGGCCCGATTGCCAAGCCCAAGGACATTCGCTTTGGTGAGAACCTGCCAAAAACGCGCAGCGGCAAGATCATGCGCCGCTTGCTGCGCTCGATTGCCAAGGGCGAGGCCATCACCCAAGACACCTCCACGCTGGAAAACCCCGCCATCCTGGAGCAGTTGGGCAAAACCCATTAATCCATGCGAAATGGCGCGGTGACGGCACTTGCTCAGTCTCCGCCTCAACCTTGGGCAGATGTTTGGGGTGCTGGGCCAAGCGCCGTGGAATTCCCAACGCCGCATCGCGTTGCATGAAGTTCAAGCCACCTTCGGGTGGCTTTTTCTTGTGCTGTAGGAAACCAAGCCAGCCATGAAAGCGTTACACACTGGCTTGGCTGTGGGTGGTATTGAGGTACAAACCAGCGCATACAGAGCAAATACAGAGCAAAGGAAATAGGCATGAAATCACGCATCGCACTGCTGGTACTCATCATTGTTTTGATTGGGGTGTTGGGCTTTTTTAACTTCCCCTACCTAGCGCAGACGGTTCCCATGTCGTTGGGGATCACAACGATAGATGCTCCCTTGGGGCTGATCTTGCTGGCACTGACGGCTTTGATGGCCGTGGTGTTTGTTGCGTATGTAATTGCCATGCAAGGCGCATGGCTGCTGGAGGCGCGCGCACATGCCAAGGAGATGGCTGCGCAGCGTGAGCTGGCAGACAAGGCAGAGGCATCGCGTTTTACGGAGCTGCGCATTGCCATCGAAAATCTGCACAGAGAGGAAGAGCGCAAGCTGCTTGAGCGCCTGGATGTGCTGGAGTCACACCTGCAGGCCCGCGCGCAGGAGAGCGATAACTCCACCGCCGCTTATGTGGGGCAGCTGGAGCAGCAGTTGCGGGCCAGGTCGCATGCAGCGTCCGCTGTGCCCAGCGGCGATCCGCTGGACGTCACGCCGCGCAACACGCAGTTTTAAAGAGGGTTCCCTGCTGCTGTCCTACGAGGGTGTGGCAGGGCGTTTATCACGCGCACATGCCGTCTTGTGCACAGAGCGCGGTGTGCAGCATGGCTGGCTACGCGTAGGGCGAAAAAGATAGCTGGTGGCGCTTGTATTTTCAGGTTTTTAGACACAAAAGTATCTTTATCCTCGATTGGATAAGCGCGGGCAGCTATCAAAATACAGGGTGGGTGGCCCCACCAGAGCAACATTCCACAGCCCAACAAAAAGCCACCCGAAGGTGGCTACTTTTTGGAGGGGCGACGCGGTGCTTACTTCAAGCTCAGTACCCAGGCCGCCAGTTTTTGGGCATCGGCTTCACTCACCTGGTTGTTCGCGGGCATGGGCACGGGGCCCCACACGCCGCTGCCGCCTTTGACGATTTTGCTGGCCAATTTGGCCTTGGCGTCGCTTTGGTTGGCGTAGCGGTTGGCCACGTCTTTGAATGAGGGCCCCACCAATTTCTTTTCGACAGCGTGGCAAGCCATGCAGTTTTTCGATGTTGCCAACGCCTGGTCGGCCAGCGCGGGGGCAGCCACGCTCAGTGTCAAAGCAAGGGTGATCAAAGAACGCTTCATCGTTACACTTTCCTCTATCAGGGGATGGTTTGAACCATTGTAGAGCGACGTGTCTTAGACAGGCGGTTAGCACCAGCGAAGCTATGGTGCAGAAAGGTGACAAATTATGTGGTTGTTAAGCGCGGTAACGGTGCTGGCTTTGCTAAAGGTGCTGGCGCATCTGGATGTGGTGGATGTGGGCGGTATTTCCGCGCTGTCATGGTGGTGGGTTGTGGGCGGATTTGCGCTGTCAGCGGCATGGTTTAGCTATGCCGATCGCTCGGGGCTGAGCACGCGCAAAGCCATGGAACGGCTCGATCAGCGCAAGCAAGAGCGTATCCAGAAGCAACGCGAGTTGCTGGGCTCGCGGCGCAAGCGCTGAAGCCTGCGTTCGCCAATAGCGAGGTCTGCAGGCCGTGGCTTGCGGGGTGTTACGTATCGGGTGCGCGCAGAGGGTGGGTCATAATCAAACGATGGGCCGCAAGTGCCCACTTGTGAGACATTGACCGCAACCAAAAAACTCAGCTCCACCATGCCTGCATACCGTTCCAAGACCTCTACCGGCGGCCGTAACATGGCCGGTGCCCGCGCCCTGTGGCGTGCCACTGGCATGAAAGATGGCGACTTTGACAAGCCCATCATCGCCATCGCCAACTCTTTCACCCAGTTTGTGCCCGGCCACGTACACCTGAAGGACATGGGCCAGTTGGTGGCCCGTGAGATTGAGGCGGCAGGCGGTGTGGCCAAAGAGTTCAACACCATTGCGGTGGACGACGGCATTGCCATGGGCCACGACGGCATGCTGTATTCGCTGCCCAGCCGCGATTTGATTGCGGACTCGGTCGAGTACATGGTTAACGCCCACTGCGCCGATGCGTTGGTGTGCATCTCCAACTGCGACAAGATCACCCCTGGCATGCTGATGGCTGCCATGCGCCTGAACATTCCGGTGATTTTTGTCTCCGGTGGCCCCATGGAAGCGGGCAAGACCAAGCTGGCCAACCCCGACACCAAGGTCATCGAGTTCAAGAAGCTGGACTTGGTGGATGCGATGGTGATTGCTGCCGACCAGCGCTTTACCGACGAAGAAGTGGCCCAGGTCGAGCGCTCGGCCTGCCCCACTTGCGGCTCGTGCTCGGGCATGTTCACCGCCAACTCCATGAACTGCCTGACCGAGGCGCTGGGCTTGTCCCTGCCCGGCAATGGCACCGTGGTGGCCACGCACGCCGACCGTGAGCAGCTGTTCAAACAAGCAGGCCACCGCATTGTCGAGCTGGCCAAGCAGTACTACGAACAAGATGACGAGTCCGTGCTGCCACGTTCCGTGGGCTTCAAGGCCTTTGAGAACTGCATCACCCTGGACATTGCCATGGGCGGCTCCACCAATACCATCTTGCACCTGCTGGCGATTGCGCAGGAAGCGGGTATTGACTTCACCATGGCCGACATTGACCGCCTCTCGCGCGTCGTGCCCCAGTTGTGCAAGGTGGCGCCCAACACCCAAAAGTACCACATCGAAGACGTGCACCGCGCAGGCGGCATCATGGCCATCCTGGGTGAACTGGCGCGGGCGGGCAAGCTGCACACCGATGTGCCCACCGTGCACGCCAAGACCATGGCCGAGGCCCTGGCCAAGTGGGATGTGATGGTGACGCAGGATGAAGCCGTCAAGCACTTTTACCTGGCTGGCCCCGCAGGCATTCCTACACAAACTGCTTTCAGCCAGAACACGCGCTGGCCCAGCCTGGACTTGGACCGCGCCGAAGGCTGCATTCGCTCGTACGAGCATGCGTTCAGCAAGGAAGGCGGCTTGGCCGTGCTGTTTGGCAACATTGCGCAAAACGGCTGCGTGGTGAAGTCGGCGGGCGTGGACGAGTCCATCTTGGTGTTTGAAGGCACAGCCCACGTGACCGAGTCGCAGGACGAAGCGGTGGCCAACATCTTGGACGACAAGGTCAAGGCCGGTGATGTGGTCATCGTGCGCTATGAAGGCCCCAAGGCGGCCCCGGCATGCAGGAAATGCTCTACCCCACCAGCTACATCAAGTCCAAGGGTTTGGGCAAGGCCTGTGCGCTGCTGACGGACGGGCGCTTTTCGGGCGGCACTTCGGGCCTGTCGATTGGCCACTGCTCACCCGAAGCGGCAGCAGGCGGTGCGATTGGCCTAGTGCAAAACGGTGACCGCATTCGCATCGACATTCCCAACCGCAGCATCAATGTGCTGGTCAGCGACGAAGAGTTGGCCCGCCGCCGCGCTGAGCAAGATGCCAAGGGCTGGAAGCCTGCGCTGCCTCGTCCACGCAAGATTTCGGCTGCTTTGAAGGCCTACGCCAAGTTGGTGACTTCTGCCGATACAGGTGCGGTGCGCGATCTGTCCAAGCTGGAAGACTGAGCGGGCGGACGTGCCGTGCAAAAAGCCGCCGGCTCGGGCGGCTTTTCATGCCGCAGCGCACCGAAGCGCGGGGGTGGGAGGCTTGGTGAACTTATCCCTCAGTTGATATCAAAAAGAAGCTGCTAGTGCAGTAAATACAAGCATTTCATCAATAAATGTATTGGAAAGTATTGCTGGATAAGCGCAAGCAGCTCATGTTTATGAATTTAACGTTCTTTGCTAAGAAAGTGGTGTCTGTCATGTTGTTGCCAAGTTGGATGCGTCGCACGTGGTGCACCGCAGTGTGTATGGGCTTGGCCAGTGTGGCCCTGCCAAGCTGGGCGCAAGCGCAGCCGTATCCCCAGCAGCGCCCGATCAAGCTGGTGGTGCCCTTTGCAGCGGGGGGCTCTACCGACATCGTGGCGCGCTTGGTGGCTGAAGGTATGCAGGCGCAGTTGCAGCACCCCATCTACATCGAAAACAAGGCGGGCGCTGGTGGCCTGGTGGGCGCAGAGGTGGTAGACCATGCTGCGGCAGGAGGCTACACGGGTGGGCTGGGCTCTATCAGCTCGCTGGCAGTGAATCCCGTGGTGCTCAAAGCCGCACGGGTGCAACCGCTGCAAGACTTCAAAATGGTGGTGCCCTTGGCGTCGATTGCCTCGGTGTTTGCTGTGCCGCCGTCTGCCGGTGTGCGTGATTTCGCCCAGTTTTTGCAGGTGGCTCGCAAGCAAGGTGATGCATGGGCGGTGGGCTCTTCCGGTGTGGGCTCTGTAGGTCATGTGATTTTGGAAGCACTCAATGCGGACTTGGGTTTGCGTATGCGCCACATTCCGTTCAAGGGCATGGGCCCTGTGGTGCAAAGTGCGCTGGCAGGTCAAACACAAGTGCTCAGCGATCAATATCCGTCTTCAGCCCCTCACATCAAGGCTGGGTACTTAATTCCTTTCGCCGTGGCTGCCAACAAGCGTTTGCAAGCGTTGCCGCAAGTGCCTACGCTCAAGGAACTGGGTTATCCGCAGCTCAACGCACTGGCTATTACCTGGTTTGGTCTGGTGGTGCCAGCGGCCACGCCAGATGCGGTGGTACAACGCCTGAATCAAGCGGCGAATGCCGCGTTGGCACAACCCGAGCTGCAAGCGCGCTTGAAGGCATTGGGGGTCGATGTTTTGGGGGGCACATCCGCAGACTTGGTGCGCATGGTGGAGGAAACCAGCGCGCAGGTACGTACCTTGGTACAACAGCGCGGTATTACTGACGGCATGTGATCCGGTAATTCACCACTATGCAACGCTCCAAGTGAGCGCAGTGTTTGTGGCTTGGCTGCACAGCGTGGTCTTGCACTTGTAGGTGCAGGTCGCCGTGGTGACGACTGGTGCACAGGGCATGCTGATAATGAAGCAGCACCCTCCCGTTGGGTTGGGGCACTTTGTTTATTCACCCTAGCTAGATCTTGTTCCATGAAAGCAGCTCCTGATTGGTTAGCCCGTAGCGTTGATAAATTGCGTGGCACCGCTGCACAACCTGTGGCCGGTGCAGCCCAGCGGCCTATGGCGCAGCGTTTGAAAGCCACATTGCGCCGCGGGCCAGAGGCTTTGTCTCCGCATGTCTTGCGGCGCTTGATGGACGACTTGCAGGCCGCTGCGAGTGAGCAGCTCAGCGAGGTGGAGGCGGCCAAGCATGCGCAGTCCGTCATGGATTGGTATGCCAGCGCAACGGATGCGCAAAAAGCCGATCTGTGGCTGTTGATGTGCGAAGAGTTTGGCCCCGATGCACAGCGCATTCAGGCCGTGCGCCTGCAATTGGAGCAAGCGCGCAACCCGGGTGAAATGACGCAGGCAGAAATCGATTTGCGCAAAGTGCTGGTGTCCGCACGCACCCGGCTGCTGCAGCGCTTTTCTGTGCCCGAAGGCGGCATGCGCTTTCTGATCGACATGCGTGCTGAACTGCTGAAGCTACCTAAAAGCGACAAACGTTTTGTGGCGCTGGATGCAGAACTGGAGCACTTGTTTGCCAACTGGTTTGATGTGGCTTTTTGGAGCTGCGCAAGCTGACCTGGGATTCGCCGGCATCACTGCTGGAGAAGTTGATTCAATATGAAGCGGTGCATGACATCCGCAGCTGGGCAGATCTGAAAAACCGCGTAGACAGTGATCGTCGCTGCTATGGTTTCTTTCACCCCAAAATGCCCAATGAGCCACTGATTTTTGTGGAGGTGGCGCTGGTTGAGCAAATGTCTGCGGCGATTGCTCCTTTGCTCGATGAGCATGGCGCACGCGCTGACTTAAGCAAGGCCAGCACTGCAATTTTCTACTCCATCAGCAACACCCAAAACGGATTGCGCGGTGTGAGCTTTGGCAACTCGTTGATCAAGCGTGTGGTGGATGATTTGCTCTCGGAGTTCCCCAAACTGCGCAGTTTTGCCACCTTGTCTCCCATTCCTGGCTTGCGGCAGTGGCTGCTCAAGCACGGAGATGCGGTGACCGCACAGTGGACACCCAAGCAACACACGGCGGTTGCCCAGGCGCTCGGCGTGACTGCACCAGTGCAAATCGCGCAACTCGTACAGGCAGGTGGTGATGTGCAGCAGTGGGCAGAGACGCATGTGCTGCGCAAAGCCTTGATGGCGTGTGCGGCACATTATTTGGCCAAGGGGATGGACCAAGGCCGCCCTCTAGACCCTGTGGCGCGCTTTCACCTCGGCAATGGTGCCCGGGTGGAGCGCATCAACTGGGCGGCAGACTTGTCCAGCAAAGGGTTAAAGCAATCGCTGGGTTTGATGGTGAATTACTTGTATGACCTCAAGCGCCTGGATAAACATCGTGACTCTTTGGCGCAAGGCAAAGTGCCTGTTTCAGCAGAAGTGGATGCATGGCGCAAAGGGTGGTGAAGCAGTATGCTAGCACGTAAAAAAAGCGCCTTCGAAGGGCGCTTTTTTGGGTTTGTGCTTGTCTCAGGGAGGGGGGTGTATCAAGCCGCTGTGCCCATTTGGGCCTGCAGATAATTGGCCAAGCCCACCATCTGAATCAGCCCCAGCTGCTTCTCCAGCCAGTAGGCATGGTCTTCTTCGGTGTCTTTGAGTTGGGCCAGCAGCAAATCACGTGACTGGAAGTCATGGTGCTTTTCGCACAGCGCCATGGCAGCGCGCAGGTTGTCGCGCACCCGGTATTCCACAGCCAAGTCTTTGCGCAACATTTCTTCCACGGTGTTGCCAGCTTCAAAGGCGTGAGGGCGCATATCGGGCTTACCACCCAAGAACAAGATGCGGCGCAAGATCACATCCGCGTGCAGCGTTTCTTCTTCCATTTCGTGGTTGATGCGCTCATACAGACGCATGAAGCCCTGATCTTCATACTGGCGCGAGTGGATGAAGTACTGATCGCGCGCAGAAAGCTCGCCGCGCAGCAATTCGTTGAGGCAGGCGATGACTTCGGGATGACCTTGCATAGTTATTTTTCTCAGGAAAGTGATGGATGCTTGCAGTATGGCTTTAAGCAAAAGCTTCGCCAAATCACTGGTTCATAAATCCCTAGCACGCTGCATTGCATGCATGCGAAACACAGAATCATTCGCGATTGGCTGAAATTAGGAGTGGGTGTGCCGCATTGGTGCCATCAGATGGTCATTGGCCTGCGGCACAATGCACACCATGCTGATGTACCCACAGATTGATCCGGTGGCCCTGCAATTGGGTCCTCTCGCCATTCACTGGTATGGCTTGACCTATTGGCAGCGTTTGGGCTGTTTTTGTGGCTGGGCACACGCAGGCTCAAACACCCTCCGTTTAACCGCCTGCAAGGCGAGGCGGCATGGACGCGCCGCGATGTGGAGGACTTGCTGTTCCAAGGCGTTGTGGGGGTTATTGTGGGTGGGCGCTTGGGGTACTGCCTGTTTTACAAGCCCGCGTATTACCTCAGCCATCCGCTGGAGGTACTTGCAGTGTGGGAAGGCGGTATGAGCTTTCATGGCGGGCTGCTGGGTGTTATTGCTGCCATGGTGTGGTTTGCTGTGACACGCAAGCGCTCTTGGCTGCAAGTCGTGGACTTTGTGGCGCCGTGCGTGCCAACTGGCCTGGCCGCAGGCCGTATTGGTAATTTCATCAACGGGGAGCTGTGGGGCCGTTTGCCGATCCTGCTTTGCCGTGGGCCATGGTTTTCCTCAGAGTGGCTCGCTGTTGCCGCGGCATCCTTCGCAGATTTATCAGTTTTTGATGGAAGGCTTGTTGCTGTTTGTATTGCTATGGCTGTATGCACAAAAACAGCGCAAGCCTGGGCAGGTGGCTGCCGTGTTTTTGATGGGCTATGGCACGTTCCGCTTTGTTGCAGAGTACTTCCGTGAACCCGATGCTTACCTCGGCATTCTTTCGATGGGTATGAGCATGGGGCAGTGGCTTTGCGTACCAATGATCGTAGGTGGCGCCGCTATGTGGATGTGGGCGCGCCAGCGCAACGTGGCTTAAGGCTTGCAAACCATAAGAAAAAGAAAGTAGGTGGGCGTGGTAGAGCGGCGTGCATATTTGCAATGGTTAGCAGCAATGGCGGTTGCAGCACCCGCGTGGGCACAAACTGCAAAGACACGTCGTCACAGCGTGGACTGGCCCAGTCAGGCTGTCAATCTGATCGTTCCCTTTCCTGCCGGGGGCTCTAGTGCGATTTTGGCCAAGCAAGTTGCACTCTCGTTTGAACGCACCACAGCGCAATCTTTGCGCCTGCAATACCAAGGTGGCGGAGGAGGGGTGCAGGGGGCCAGCTTTGCTGCCAAGGCGCAGGCGAATGGACAAAACATTTTTATTGGTGGCAGCCACCTTGCAGTAGCCAGAACGCTCAGCGTGGATGAAGATTTTGATCTGATTGAAGATTTGCGCCCCTTGGCGCTGGTGGCTCTGGTGCCGCAGGTGGTGGTGATCAATCCGGAACGTATTCGAGTGCGGACGGCCATGGAGTGGCTGGCAGACTTGGCGCGCAAGCCGATGCGTTATCGCATGGCTACAGCGGGAGTTGGATCCTCCAGCCATGTTTCTGCAGAAATCCTGAGGTATCAAGAATCGCTGCGCTTTGATTTTGTGCACTTTCGTGGTGCAGGCCCTGCTTTGCAAGATTTGCTGGCGGGGTCGGTAGACATGATGGTAGATGGGTTGATATCTTGTCTGCCGCATGTGCGCTCAGGTCGATTAAAGGCCTTGTTGGTGACGGGGCGCCAGCGCGTAGCGCTTTTGCCTGATGTGCCATGTGCGCTGGAGATGGGCGTGCATGCGCTGGATAGCGTGACTTGGTATGGTCCATGGTGTGGATGAGCAAGGGCAACCTACCGGGATTGTCGAAGTCGCAATCACGAATTCTGGCAAGCTGAACGCAATGACGCGCAAGATGTGGCGGGAGTTGCGTTCTGTTTTTGAGGTCATCCACAACAACTCTGCCGCTCGTTGCGTTGTGATTTATGGGCAGGGTGAGTCTTTTTGCGCGGGCGGTGATATCTCGGAATATCCGGCGTTCCGTTTTGATCCCATTACTTTGGCTGCTTTCCATGAAGATGATGTATGGGGAGGGCTGAATGCCATCTTGGCCTGTGACGTTCCAGTCATAGCGAGTATTCAAGGGGCGTGCATGGGGGCAGGGGTGGAAATTGCCAGCTGCTGTGACGTGCGTTTGGCGGCTGAAACCGCTAGGTTTGGTGCGCCGATTGCCAAACTTGGCTTCCCCATGGCCCCAAAAGAGTTGCAGTTGGTAGCATCGGCACTTGGTGGCCATACCGCTAGACGCATGCTGTTGGAGGCGGCCGTTTTTTCTGCCCATGAAATGGCCGCGATTGGCTGGTGTGCTCAGCCATTGAGTGGACAGCAGTTGCCCCTTGAGGTCGCGCGCACGTCTTCGCGCATTGCCAGCTTGGCTCCGCAAGCTGCGCGCTTGAACAAGCAGACCATGCGTAGTTTGGCCAGTGGTCGTCCGGTGCCGACTCCCTATGCGTATGCCAATTCGGCAGAGCACCGCGAGGGGATTGGCGCATTCTTGGAAAAACGAACCCCAATTTTTTGATGGATGGACGCGGGTCTACGGCTGCACAATACGCCAATGTCTGATGTGATGCCTCGTATTCAAGTCTCTGCGCAGTGGCGATCTTTCGTACAGCCTATTTCCCGGCTTTTCCAAAGCGTTCCAGTGAGTAACGGTAGTGTTGTGTTGCTCATTCTGCAGAGTGAGGAGGCACGGGCGGCAATTTGTGCAGCAGCTCGCGCAGTCGATTGTGAATGTGTCGAAATTTCCGTGAATGCTGCGCAAGCAGATGTCCAGCAAGCCATCGTGCAACATTTGCCCGTGGTCGTGGTTTGTGTGCCTGAAATTTTTGGCTGGGTATCGAAAACTGCCTTCGTAGCAGGCTGTGCTGCTATTTACACCTGCGGGGAAAATTCAGAAGGAACGCTACTGGCGCGCGCAGCGCATTTCGCAGCATGAAACAGTTGCTTGATTGCTCAGTTGGTCTAAGGCGCTATAAATAAAAAAAGGATCCTAAGGATCCTTTTTTTGGGTTTTGCCGAATTAACGTAGCACGAGTACAGGCACTTGAGAGTGTGTGAGCACATGTTGTGTCTCGCTGCCCAGCAGCAGGCGCTTGATACCCTTGCGGCCGTGCGAAGCCATGATGATCAGGTCTGCATTTTGCTTATCGGCTGCTGCAATGATGGACTCCGCAATCAAGTCAGACTTGGCAATGCTTGTCTTGACTTTTACGCCAACTGCTTTGCCATCGGCTTTGATTTTGTCCAGCACGGCTTGAGCCTGTTCGGTCCACTGTGCTTCGATGCGCTTAATTTCCGAAAGCTCAACGGTTGCGCCGCCTTCTAGGTAGCTGCGGGGGTAGCGAGGAATGACCTTCAGGGCGATCAGCGAAGCGCCAGTGAGTTTGGCCAAGTCCATCGCATGGCTGACTGCCTTGTCGGACAGAGGGGAGCCATCAGTTGCAACCAGAATCTTTTCGTACATATTTGATCTCCAAGTTTTTATTAAGGGAGTGTGATGCCTAGAGCTTAGGCGAGTGGTGTAAAGGGTTCTTGATGCACATCAAGATACTTGGGGTGTTTGTGGATACGCTTGCGGCCATGTCTGCAAACTCCCAACAGCCGTCTCTGGATTTAGAGAGGGTTGATTCATCTTGCCTAAATTCTGCTTCTACTGCTGTAGGCGAGTTGCACCTGCTTGATGATCCCGGTGAATGGGCAAGTTTTGGTAAACCGTATGGCGAGCAGGGTGCTCAAGTGGTTCCGCCTGAGGATGTCGAAGTCTGGGAGTCACAAGTTGCGCTGGATGGCATGTACTGCGCAACGTGTGCGTTAACAATTGAAGATGCTTTACGTGCTGTGCCAGGTGTGCAGCAGGTAGAGGTCAGTGCAGCAGCTAAGCGCGCCAAAGTTGTCTGGTCACCTGACAAAGTGTTGCCATCGGAATGGATCAAGGCCATTGAAAAAGCAGGCTATCAAGCGGTGCCTGCTAACGATGCTTTGGCGCGTGAATTACGCCAAGCGCAGCATAGAAAGGCGCTGTGGCGCTGGCTGTTGGCAACGTTTTGCATGATGCAAGTCATGATGTATGCATGGCCTTCTTATAGCGCCAATCCTGATGATTTACTCATGGAGTACGAGCGGCTTTTGCGCTGGGCCTCTTGGGTGATTTGTATTCCCATGCTGATTTTTGCTTGCGGCCCATTCTTTAGTGGCGCATGGCGTGACCTTAAGCAGTTTCGAGTCAGCATGGATATGCCTGTGGCTCTGGGCATGATCATTACCTTTATCGTCAGCTCGATAGGTACGTTCGCGCCAACCGGGATATTTGGTAAAGAAGTTTTTTACGACTCTTTGACCATGTTCGTCTGCTTTTTGTTAACGGGGCGATGGCTGGAAATTCGTTTGCGTGATCGTACGGCAGGGGCTTTGGATGCTGTATTAAACCGTTTGCCTGATAGCGTTGAGCAGCGTCAGCCTGATGGTGGTTTTATACGAGTGCCGTTGCGGAAAATAAGTGTGGGTGATGTTTTGCGCGTCTTGCCTGGAGAAGCGTTTCCTGCGGATGGGCTGATTATTGCTGGGCGTACGCAAGCAGACGAGGCGTTGCTAACGGGGGAGTCTCGCCCGGTCTCGCGTGGCGAGGGCGAGCGAGTGATCGCAGGCAGCTATAACTTGACGGCACCTGTGGAGTTGCAGGTTGAGCACGTAGGTGGGCAGACAAAGTTTGCACAGATCGTGGATCTGATGGAGAGTGCATCCACGCAGAAGCCGCGCTTGGCTCAATTGGCAGATAAAGTTGCCGCACCTTTCTTGATTGTGGTGCTGGTATTAGCTGCTGCCTCAGCCATGTATTGGTGGTCAGAAAGTCCAGGTCAGGCATTGATGGTAGCTGCCTCGGTACTGATTGTGACGTGCCCATGTGCGCTTTCTTTGGCAACTCCGGTGGCCATGCTCACATCAGCTGGTACTCTTGCGCGCCAAGGGGTGTTGGTGCGCAATTTGCAGGGCTTGGAGGCGCTGGCATCCATTGATACCTTGGTATTTGATAAGACGGGCACGCTCACCAAGGACGGGATGGAAGTCTCTGGAATGGCAGTGCTCAATCAGTCTAAAGCGAAGGATTGGCAAGGATTGGCGGCTGCGATTGCTCTGCAATCTCGTCATCCTGTATCTAAAGCAGTTGCTGGCTTTGGTGTGGCCCTTGCTGCTGAGTGGCAGGTTTTGTCGTTAGAGGAAATCAGTGGGCAAGGACTGCGTGCCCAGGTTCAAAAAGCGAACGATGCGGCGGTTTCCATGTGGGTGCGCCTTGGATCGCAAAAATTTGCTGGAACAGGGCAGTTGTGCAGTGAAAAGCAGGCCGTCTATTTGGCGCAAGAAATATCGGCTCAAGAAGTGCGTTCGCTCGCATTCTTTGAGCTCAATGAGAGTGTGCGTAAAGAGGCTCAGCAGGTGGTGACTGCTTTGCAGCAAAGCGGAGTTGATGTTCAGTTGCTGTCTGGTGACGGGCGTCAAGCGGTATCACGTATTGCTGCACAGCTCGGTATTGAGCGCTATGACGCTGAGTGTTCGCCAGAGACTAAGCTCAAGACCATCCTCACTGCACAGCAGGCGGGCCATCGTGTCGGCATGGTAGGGGATGGTCTCAACGATGGGCCGGTTTTGGCGGGAGCGGATGCGTCGTTTGCTTTTGGTAAGGCGGTACCTTTGGCCCAGGCAAAGTCTGACTTTGTGGTGTTGAGTGACAACTTAGAGTTGGTGTTGCAAAGCATATTGCTGGCCCGCAAAACTTTGCGCATTGTGCGTCAAAACTTGTTTTGGTCAGCGTTCTATAACGCTGCCTCTATTCCGTTGGCCATGATGGGGCTTATGCCGGCGTGGCTGGCAGGGTTGGATGGCTTTGAGCTCTTTATTGGTGGTTCTGAATGCGGCGCGATTGGCCAAACCTTCGACATTCGCCGCTGTGCAGTTGAGCGCAAGCACGTCTTTGCAGACTCCTGGCGTGGTGGCTCTGGCTAAATAAAGGGCATTCCGTGGAAATTCTTTATCTACTTATTCCTTTGTCCGTGATTTTGGTGTTGTTCATTGCAGGTGGTCTGTGGTGGGCAATTTATCGCGGCCAATTTGAGAGCGTCGAGCAAGAGGCAGAGCGCATTCTTCGAGACGATTGATGTTTGTCAACAACGAAAAAACCATAACAGTGAACACTTTCGACTGCATATTAAGAGGTGCCCGATGGATTCTCTAAAAACTAGTGCTGCACACTACAGTGATACCGTAGTTAGGCAGTTTTCAATCATGGCCGTCGTGTGGGGGGTAGTAGGCATGTTGGTCGGCGTTTTTATCGCCGCCCAATTGGCTTGGCCCGAACTCAACTTCGATATTTCTTGGCTTAGCTTTGGTCGCTTGCGCCCATTGCATACAAACGCGGTAATTTTTGCGTTCGGCGGAAGCGCCTTGTTCGCAACCAGCTACTACGTGGTTCAGCGTACCTGGCAAACCACGTTGTTCTTGCCTAAGTTGGCTGCATTTACCTTCTGGGGTTGGCAGTTGGTTATTGTGGCTGCAGCTGTTAGCTTGCCTTTGGGTTTTACCTCGGGCAAAGAATATGCTGAACTGGAATGGCCTATCGACATCTTGATCACTTTGGTGTGGGTGTCTTACGCGATTGTGTTCTTTGGCACGGTTGGTACACGTAAGGTTAAGCACATTTATGTGGCTAACTGGTTCTTTGGTGCCTTCATCATCGCCGTAGCTTTGCTGCACGTAGTGAATAGTGCTGCTATTCCTGCAGGCTTCATGAAGAGCTACTCCGCTTATGCCGGCGTGCAAGACGCGATGGTGCAGTGGTGGTATGGGCACAATGCGGTGGGCTTCTTCTTGACCGCAGGTTTCCTGGGCATGATGTACTACTTCGTGCCTAAGCAAGCTGGCCGTCCTGTCTACTCGTATCGCCTGTCGATCGTGCACTTCTGGGCGCTGATCTTTACTTACATGTGGGCAGGTCCTCACCACTTGCACTACACCGCGCTGCCTGACTGGACGCAGTCCGTTGGTATGGTGTTCTCACTGATTTTGTTGGCACCTTCTTGGGGCGGCATGATCAACGGTGTGATGACGCTGTCTGGCGCATGGCACAAGCTGCGCGAAGACCCCATCCTGCGCTTCCTGATCGTGTCGCTGTCGTTCTACGGTATGTCCACTTTCGAAGGTCCGATGATGGCGATCAAGACAGTGAACGCACTGTCGCATTACACCGACTGGACCGTGGGTCACGTGCACTCTGGTGCATTGGGCTGGGTGGGTTTAATCACCATGGGCTCTTTGTATTACCTGATCCCGCGTTTGTTCGGTAAAACCGAAATGCACTCCAAGTCTGCGATTGAGCTGCACTTCTGGATGGCCACGATCGGTATCGTGCTCTACATCGCCGCGATGTGGATCTCCGGTGTGATGCAAGGCCTGATGTGGCGTGCTGTGAATGCTGACGGTACTTTGACCTATACCTTTGTGGAAAGCGTGAAGGCTTCTTACCCCTTCTATGTGATCCGTGTGATCGGTGGTCTGTTGTACTTGTTTGGCATGTTGATCATGGCTTGGAACGTTATGAAGACAGTGGCTTCGGGTCGTTCTGTGAAGGTGGCAGTGCCTGCCGTTAACCCTGCTCACGCCTAAGTACGAGGAGCCTGAAAAATGTCCGCAAACAACAACAAAGGGTTCACCCACGAGAAGTCGAAACCAGCAATTTCTTGATGATCGTTTTGATCTTGCTGGTAGTGGCTGTGGGTGGTCTGGTGGAAATTGTTCCGCTGTTCTTCCAAAAATCTACGACAGAAGCTGTGCAAGGCGTAGAGCCTTACCAGCCTTTGCAGTTGATGGGTCGTGATGTTTATATCCGCGAGGGCTGCTACAACTGCCACTCGCAGATGATCCGTCCTTTCCGAGCAGAAACCATGCGCTACGGCCACTACTCGGTGGCGGGTGAGTTCGTGTACGACCATCCCTTCCAGTGGGGTTCCAAGCGTACAGGTCCTGACCTGCACCGCGTGGGTGGCAAGTACAGCGATGAATGGCATCGTATCCACTTGAACAATCCACGTGACGTGGTGCCCGAGTCGAACATGCCTGAGTACCCTTGGCTCAACAAAAATACGGTTGACCATACGGTAGTTGCTCAGCGTATGACGGCCTTGCGCACTATTGGCGTGCCTTACACCGATGAGCAAATCGCCGGTGCTGCAGAGCAAATCAAGGGTAAGACTGAGATGGAAGCAGTGATTGCTTACCTGCAAGGTCTGGGTACAGCGCTTAAGTAAAAAGGATAGGGCTATGGACATCACCACAATGCGCATTGTTGCAACATTGGTATCGATGGCGCTGTTCATCGGCATCTGGTGGTGGGCGTATGCCCGCCGCAATCAGGAGCGTTTTGACGAAGCGGCACAGCTGCCGTTTCAACAAGACTGATTCCCCATCCAGAACGAGAACATCCCATGAGCGATTTCGTAAATAACTTCTGGTCGGTCTACGTCGCTGGCATTACTGTGGTGGGCATCATTGCTTGCTTGGTACTGCTTATCATCACTGCCCGTAAAAAGGTTGTGGCTGACGGCGATAACACCACTGGCCACGTGTGGGACGAAGACCTGCGCGAATTGAACAACCCGATGCCACGTTGGTGGGTCTGGATGTTTGTGATCACTGTTGTCTTTAGCCTGCTGTATTTGCTGGCATACCCAGGTTTGGGCTCTTATGCTGGCAAGATGCAGTGGAGCCAGGTGGGTGCATATCAGGCAGAGGTTGAAAAAGCAAATGCAGAGTTGGAGCCTCTGTATGCGCGCTTTACAGCCATGAGTTCGGAAGATATGTCCAAAGACAGCCAAGCAATGGCTGTTGGTGAGCGTTTGTTCATGAACAACTGCGCCCAGTGCCACGGCTCGGATGCTCGCGGCAGCAAGAGCTTCCCTAACTTGACCGACGGGGACTGGCTGCATGGTGGCGCGCCTGCAAACATCAAGCAAACCATTACTGAAGGCCGTGTGGCGATGATGCCGCCTCAGGCTGAAGTGGTCGGCACTCCTGATGATGTTCGTAACTTAGCGCACTACGTGATGAGCTTGTCGGGCAGCCCCCATGACTCTTTGAAGGCTGCTTTGGGCAAGTCCAAGTTCACCGCGTGTGCGGCATGCCACGGTACGGATGCCAAGGGCAACACCATGCTGGGTGCACCTAACTTGACCGATGATATCTGGCTGCATGGCTGGGGTGAGCAAGCCATTGTGGACATCATCACTAACGGCAAGATGAACGAAATGCCTGCACAGAACAAGAAATTGACTCCTGCGCAGATTGACGTTTTGACTGCTTATGTTTGGGGCTTGTCTAATAGCAAGCCTGGAGCAACCAACTGATCGTTGTGGCGATCGTGAAGGCGGCACTGTGTGCCGCCTTTTTCTTTGGTGCGATTTAGGGAGTTTGACTCATGAGTTCCGAGCAAAAAAAACCGCAAAAAATCATTCCTATCAAAGCGGATAGCCAGGAAAAAACCATATCGTTTTTTGAAGCGCACAAGAAGATTTATCCGCGCTCCATCAGCGGACGTTTTATGAGCTGGCGCTGGGCCATGGTGTGGCTGACGCAGCTGATTTTTTATGGTTTGCCGTGGCTGGATTGGGGCCAGCGCCAAATGGTCCTGTTTGACCTGGGTGCGCGACGCTTTTATCTGTTCGGCTACGTGCTGTATCCGCAAGATTTCATTTACCTGACGGCCTTGCTGATTGTCAGTGCGCTGTCGCTGTTTTTATTTACTGCGGTGGCCGGGCGCTTGTGGTGCGGCTTTACGTGCCCACAAACGGTATATACCGAAATATTTATGTGGATCGAGCACAAGGTCGAGGGTGACCGCAGTGCGCGTATTCGCTTGGACCAAGGTGGCTGGACGCTGGAAAAAATCTGGCGCAAAACCCTCAAACAATTTTTGTGGATTGCCTTGGCGCTGTGGACGGGCTTTACCTTCGTAGGCTACTTTGTGCCTATCCGCGAGTTGGGTGGAGAGTTGCTGGCGCTCCAAGGCGGCTGGCAGATTTTCTGGGTGTTGTTTTACGGTTTTGCGACGTATGGCAATGCGGGCTACATGCGTGAGCAGGTTTGCAAGTACATGTGCCCTTATGCGCGCTTCCAAAGCGCGATGTTTGACAAAGATACATTGGTCGTCAGCTATGACGCCAAGCGTGGTGAAAACCGTGGCCCTCGCAAAAAAGACCTGGATTACAAAGCCCAAGGCTTGGGCGACTGTATCGACTGCAAGTTGTGTGTACAGGTCTGCCCGGTTGGAATCGACATTCGCGATGGTTTGCAGTACGAATGCATCGGTTGTGGCTTGTGTGTGGATGCATGTAACAACGTGATGGACAACATGCACTATCCGCGTGGGTTGATACGCTTGACGACACAAAACGCGGTGAGCCAAGGCTGGACCGGCGCGCAAATTTGGCGCCGTATCGCGTCCCCGCGTGCTGATTTACACCATGATTTTGGTAGGTTTGCCGTCGGCCCTGGTCTTTTGTATGGCGGTGCGAGAGCCTCAAGGTTGATGTGATTCGGGATCGTGCATCGTTGGCGCGGATTGTGGCCGGTGGCAAGCTGGAGAATGTCTATCGTTTGCAGGTGATGAATGCTACGGAGCAAGCCCAAACTTATAGCGTTGCTGTGAAGGGGCTGGAGGGCATTGCGATGGCAGAAGGCACTACCGTGGACGTGGACTCCGCCCAAACGCGCGGTGTCGCCGTGCGTGTACAAATTCCGTATGGAACTGCTGAACCTGGTTCACATCCTATTGAGTTTGAAATCACGGCGCAAAGTGGCAAAGGCCATGTGCTTGAAAAATCAGTTTTCTTAGTGCCTCGCTAAGAACGCAGCATTGTTGGTGTGCAAGACTGAGTGCTTGCACACTGCGTTTGATGGAAAGAGAGTGGGTTATGTCTCAGGTAGCAAAAAAGCTGGAAGTGCCATCAGGTCCTTGGTGGAAATATGGCCACGTATGGTTGGTGTTCGCAGGGCCTGCCGTGGTGGTCGTGGCAGGTATTGCGACGGCCATGATTGCCATGAATGGCGCGGATCCCGTTGTGGACAACGATTACTACCAAAAGGGCCTGAATATCAACCAGGAACTGCGCCACATCGAAAAGAGCTTGGCGCCAGCGGGTGCTGCGCGTAACACGTTTATGTGGGAATGGATCACTTTGCGTTGCCGGAAGACGCATTGGCGATTGCGAAACGCCAAGGTCGCTTGCACCGTAATTTCCAAGGCTATAGCACGCAGCCAGACTGCGATTTGATCGCCTTGGGCGTTTCCGCGATTGGTCGCGTGGGTGCAACCTACAGCCAAAATGCCAAGACGCTGGAAGAGTATTACGACCTTCTGGATCAAGGGCGGCTGCCTGTTGTCCGTGGGCTCGCGTTGACCCGCGACGATACGATTCGCCGTGCCGTCATCATGACGATCATGTGCCAGGGCGAGCTGTTTTTTGAATCTATCAACAGCGCTTGGCTGATTGATTTCAAGCAGTACTTTGCTGCTGAAATCGAAGCTTTGGCTGCGCAGCAAGACGAAGGTTTGGTAGAAATTACGGACGACTGCCTCACGGTGACTGCCAAGGGCTGGTTCTTTGTGCGCGGCGTAGCCTTGGTCTTTGACCGTTATTTGCAAGCAGACCGCAACAGAGCCAGGTTCTCGCGGATCATCTGATCCCTATGACTTTTTCTTTGCTTTGGACCGCTTTCTTTATGGGGCTCGTGGGGGGGCCCCATTGTCTTGCCATGTGTGCAGCCCCTTGTCATGCCGTCATTCAAGGCCATGGCACGGCGGTGCAAATGCACGGCAAGTTGTCGCGGCACACCACGGTATGGAACTGGAGTGCGCTTCAATTCCATATGGGCCGTCTGGCTGGCTACGGTGTCTTAGGAGCCATTTCTGCTTTTGCCATGGAGCAGGTAGCATGGTTTTCTGATCAAACTTCTGCCTTGCACCCGGTGTGGGTGGTGATGCACTTGGCGATTTTGGCTTGGGGGCTGTTGATGCTATTCCAAGGCCAGCAGCCAGCTTGGCTGGAGCGCGCTGGCCGGGCTATGTGGCAGAAGGTGCAGCCCGTACTTTCGATGCGCGGTGGAGCGCTTTTTGCAGGTATGTCTTGGGCGTTCATGCCTTGTGGGCTGCTGTATTCCGCTATCTTGGTGGCCGCCTTAAGCGGTGCTGTCTGGGCGGGTGCTGTCAGCATGGTGGCATTTGCCGTCGGTGGGGCATTGTGGCTGGCAGGAGCACCTCTGGCTTGGCGCTGGCTCAGTGGCAGAGTGGGGCGCTGGCGTGCAGACTGGGGTACACGCGCAGCAGGCCTGATGTTGGTGGCGGCGTCACTATGGGCACTGTGGATGGACTTGATCTACAAGCCATCAGTGTGGTGCCGTTAATTTTTTGGGAATGTGGCAGATGCGCCGAGAAGGTGTCTGCAAAACCGCCGAGCCCTCAACCTGAACCGGGGGTTCAGGTGGGCGAGAGCAACCTAGCGTTGGGTTCGTCTGACGCGAGACGATCACGCTTGCTAGGCAATGTATCAAGCCCGTGCTCAATGAGCATTGGTTCAAGGCAATATAAAGCCCGGCGGATTGCAGACGGTTCTGATTTTACTGGTTTTCAGGGACTGCGAAAGGCAAGTCCACTTCACTCGCGTTGTCTAAATGGGTGACCAAGCTCTCGGCGACTTCTTTTGCCTCGGGTGGGGCAGCAAGGTCTTGCAAGGCAGCTTCTGCGCTGGTTGGTGCTGTGGGTTTTTCGTGCAGAGCTAGCGCTTCATCCAGGCGCAGGGTGAGCTGGCGGGCGGCTGCATGCTCTTGATGCAGTTGGGCCTCGAGGTTTTGCAGGCGCTCTGCTTGAGCATCCGCTTGGGCTGTATCCGTGGTGCCTTGCAGTTGCGCTAACTGTTGCTGCAAGGCTTGGAGTTGTTGACGGAGCTCCAAATTTTCAAAAGCCAAATTCACAGCCAGCAAAACACCCACACGCTCTCTAGAGCGCAGCTTGGTGGTGTCGAGCATCTGCTGAAATTGCTGATCCACGCGCTCAACAGCTTCTAACAGCTGTGCTTCTCGCCCATCTGGGCAGGAGAGCACGTAGTGTTGGTGCAGGATTTGCGTGTCTAGCTGGCTCAAGACGCCTCCCGGTTGGCTGGTAATCGTTCGATCAAGTCATCCACGCGCGCGCGCGCTGCTTTGAGGCGAGATTGCAAGGAGTCACGCTCTTTGCGCACAGCCTCAATTTCTTCGGTAAGCAGGCGGTTGGTCTGCACCAAAGCCTCGTACTTGGCTAGCAGCAGCTCGACGCGCTCAGCAACGGGGTCAAGAATGGATGTCGTCGTCATGGATGCTCGCAATTGTAGGGCGCGCCCTCAGAGAGAATTGCAAATTTATGGCAGATCACGGGTTATGGTCACAAAAGCTTGTTTCAAGCTGTCAATGACTCAGCTTAGAAGTCAGTAGAGTATTCGTGGCGTGAGGGGCACTACTGTTTGAGATGTGTTTTGGGTGATTAGAATCAGCGCCTATATGTTGGTGCCCGCAACTTGGTTCACAGGTTGCAGTTCAACGAGAAGCAGGGTGGAGATGCTGGCCTTCAGCACTTCCTAGCCTGCGCTGCCCCCGCAACGGTGAGTTCTTGGCGTTAGCACGTAACGCACACACCATCTCATAAGCCACTGAGTGCCTTGAACAAGCATTTGGGAAGGCGATGGTGTTGAGGAACCAGCCCGGATACCGGCCAACATTGGTGCATCTGTCTGTCAGGTGCGTTGTACCCATTGCTGGCGGGGAGGCTGGCGCGGGTGATTTTGCATTTTGTTCTATGCGTTCCAATACTTTACAGGCCCGTTCCTGCGCGCCTGCATGCGCTTATTCTTCCATCATGCTGGCGGTGTGCTGCGCTTATTCTGCGGGTGCTTACGCGCAGTCATCCGCTGCCACGGGTGTCGTGATGGAGGAGACTGTGGTGGCTGCAACACGGTCATCACAGCCGTTGTCGGATACGTTGGCAGATGTCTCGATTGTGGATCGTGAGACGCTGGATCTGAGTGGTGCCGCAGCCTTGGAGGATGTGCTCTCGCGTCTGCCAGGGGTTGAGATGGTGCGTAACGGTGGCCCTGGCTCGACCACTAGCGTGTACCTGCGTGGTGCCAGCAATGAATTTACGGCGGTGTATATCGACGGGATTCGGGTGGATATGCAAAGCGGCTCTGGTGGTGCTCCGTGGGAGGCCATGCCCCTGGAGGCTATTGAGCGTGTGGAGGTGCTGCGTGGTCCAGCCGGTGCGGTGTATGGCTCGGATGCGATTGGTGGCGTGATTCAGATCCTGACCCGCAAGGGCGAGGGGCCTGCACGCCCTTCGGTCAGCGTGGGGGCGGGCAGCTACGGCACCCGCAACGGTGCGGCGAGCCTCAGCGGTGGAAACGGTGTGGTGGATTACGCGCTGGGTGTGTCGTACGCCGAGGCGGATGGATTCAGTGCCCGTACCCGACCCCAGGACAATCCGGATGATGATGGCTACCGGCGTAAGTCGGCACGTGCCCGTGTGGGGCTGCAGTTGAATGCAGACCATCGCCTGGAAGGCACGTTGCTGCACAGCACGTCGAATGTGGGGTATGACACTTCCAAGGCGGATGATCGTGCGATCAATTCTTTGAATGCCGCAGGCCTGAGCTGGAGCGCGCAGTGGAGTGCGCACTATCGCACCAAGCTGTCGCTGGGGGAGTCGCGCCAAGAGTATGAGACGCAGCCTTCGCCCTATCAGACCAAAACCCTGCTGCGCAATTATCTGTGGCAGAACGAGTGGCAGGCAGGCATCCACCGATGGAGCGCGACACTGGAGCGGCGTGAGGATCAGTTGACGAATGCCTCCATCACGCCACAGCAGCGGCAGCGCCATCAGAATGCGCTGGCGCTGGGCTGGGGCATGCAGTCGGGAGCGCACACACTGCAGCTGAGCGCGCGCCACGATGTCGATAGTGAATTTGATGGCAAGACCACAGGCAGTGCTGCGTATGCGTATGCGTTGACACCGCAGTGGCGTGTACATGCGTCGACCAGCACAGCGTTTCGTGTGCCCACGCTGTACCAGCGCTTTAGTGCCTATGGCGATGCCAGATTGCGCCCACAGGACAGCAGTAATGCCGAGATCGGCGTGCGCTGGGCGCAAGGCAGCCAGCAGTTCTCGGCTACTGCCTACCGCAACCGTGTGCGCAACCTGATTACGTATGTTGAGGGGAAGGGGGCCTGTGCGAATAAGGGTGGCTGCTATGAAAATGTACAGGCAGCTGTGTATGAAGGCATCACTTTGGCTGGTGCTTACAAGCTCGGTATGGTGCGCTGGAGTGGTTCGCTGGATTTCCAGAATCCGCGCAATGAAACCCTGGACAAGCAGCTGGCACGCCGTGCCAAGCGCCATGCAGTGCTGGCTGCGGACACCATGCTGGCAGGCTGGAATCTGGGGGCGCAGATGCAGGCTTACAGCCAGCGCTTTGATGATGCGGCCAACCGCAAGACTCTGGGCGGCTACACCTTGTGGAACCTGTATGCCAGCCGTAGTCTGGGGCGCGATCTGACCCTGCTGGCACGCGTGGACAATCTGGCGGACAAGCACTACCAACTGGCCGATACCTACGGTGTGGCAGGGCGTGCTTTCTATGTC